>JAQGOY010000272.1 GCA_028293375.1 Verrucomicrobiales bacterium
TGGAGGTTCCGCAAGGTTCCCCGCTGGTTCAGGATTTTCCTGCGGTGCAGACGGTGGCCCGCGCTTCGGAGCAGCAGCTCCGCGCTTGCAAAATGGGTTTCCGCGCTCCCAATCTTCAGAAAACTGCCATTCTGATCGATTCCGGAAAAATCGATCTTGAATCCCTTCGTTCCCTCTCGGTTGATGAAGCTCGCGAGGCTCTTGTCGGTCTCCCTGGCGTCGGTCCCAAAATCGCCAATTGTGTTCTTCTTTTCGCCTACGGCTTTCAATCCGCATTTCCAGTCGATGTCTGGATCATGAAAGCCCTCACTCAACTTTATTTTCCGCGCCGCAACCCGGGCGAGAAAAAACTCGCTCACTTTGCCGGCACCCATTTCGGCCCTTATGCTGGCTATGCCCAGCAATATCTCTTTCACTACATGCGAACCAAACAAATCAAAAAGTCCTGACACTCTTCCATGAAAATTGATCTCACTTTTGGACCGGCCGATTTTCCCACCCTCAGGAATCGCGATTTATCCGCAAGTTGTTGTGTCGTCTACGATGTCTTTCGGGCGACTACCACCATGACGATGGCCATTGCCAACGGTGCGGCTGGAGTCATTCCCGTCAGCGACATCGAGCACGCTGTGGAGCTTGGCAGAAAAAATCCCGCCTGGCTGCTCGCCGGCGAACGCAACGGTTTTCCCATTACTCGTGAACAATCTGCTTATCGCGATTTTGATTTCGGCAATTCACCCCGCGAATTCCACCCCGAAAAAGTCACGGGTAAAACCATCGTTACCACCACCACCAATGGCACCAGAGCCTTGAATTCCGTCGCCCACGCCAGCCTCACCCTCGTGGGAAGTTTCTTAAATCTCCGCGCAACCCTGAACGCTCACCTCAATTCTAAAAAACCCGAGATTGTCATCGTCTGTTCAGGCACCTTTGAGGATGTGGCCTACGAGGATGTCCTCGGCGCAGGAGCTCTTATCTCGCGGATCGTCGCCTCTCAGTCGAATTGTCATTTGAGCGATAGTGCCCAAATCGCTTTACAAATCTTCGAGTTGAATGCCTCTGATTTAATGCAAGCCGCCAGTTTCGCCACCAATGGAAGAAAACTTCTTTCCATTCCTTCGCTTCGCGAGGATGTGGCCGTTTGTTTACAAACGGACACCGTGGATTACCCCCTCGCCATGGTCAATGGAGTCGTCGTCAAAATTGCCAGTTAGGAAGGTGTGGCTTCTGTAGGCGTCGACTCGGGACGATAACTTGAAACCACCCATTGGCTCAGTGTTTGGTCGGGTGTCTCCGCCATGGTTTTGTCGATCGTAAAATCCTTCTGCCCGGAATTTTGGAAAATGAGCTTTAACCCAAACTGAAAGTCCTTAAATCGTGTCGCACACAATTCTCTCACGTGCACGCTCTGTTGAATCGCCAGTCCTGCCAGGTAATCCGCTGCCTCTTCTGTAAAACTCAGGCGGATTCCATGCTGCTCGCAGAATCGTCGCGCATACTCATGCACCAACTGTTGGAGAACCTCCCGTTCTTCACGGTCATGCTCCTGCAGTAATTTTTCCAGCTCCAGTTTGGGATCGATCACCAGCGCTTCCGTCACCACAAATCGCTTCACTTTCGTCGATGGCAGCTCGTATTTGAAATTCCGGAATACTTTTTCACAGACCGTCATCAGTCCACGCGCCCCGGTTTTTTCTTCCGCCGCCAGTTTGGCAATCTTCATTAACCCGTCATCCCGGAACAGCACTTCTATTCCATATGCGCTGAAAGTTTGCTCATATTGGCGAATGATGCTTCCTTCCGAGTTTTTTAGGATGCTGAACAAGTCTTCATATCCCAGCGGCTCGCAGACCACTCTCACCGGCAATCTACCTATGAATTCAGGCTCAAATCCAAACTCGATAAAGTCCCGGGTCTGCACATCGTTTAATCCCGGCGCTGGACTTGTCTGGGCCACCACCCCCGCCGCAAATCCTATCGCCGCTTCACGCTGTCGTTTATTTACTATTTTTGTTAACCCTTCGAACGCTCCGCTCACGATGAATAGGATGTGTCGAGTATTGATGTTCCCCGGCTGCTTTTTCCCGCGCTGGCTGATGTCCATGAGCGATTGCAGTTGCCCTGCTATGTCCTGTTGCGAACGCACGGAGACTTCCGTTTCTTCCATCAGCTTAAGCAGGTTGGTTTGCACCCCGCGCCCGCTCACGTCTCTTCCGTTGTTCGTGCTCTGGCTCGCTATTTTATCGATTTCATCGATGTAGATGATGCCGTACTGCGCCCGTTCCACATTGCCATCTGCCCGCCTCACCAATTCTCTGACCAGGTCCTCCACATCTCCTCCCACGTACCCCGTCTCGGAGAACTTGGTGGCATCCGCTTTCACAAAGGGCACCCCTACCAGATCCGCAGCGCTTCGAACCAAATACGTCTTTCCTACTCCTGTCGGTCCTAGCAAAATCACATTCTGTTTCGCGTAGTTGGGCTGCTCACGCCCGTGCATTGCCATCCTCACATGATGGTAATGATCGCAAATCGCTACGCTCAGCACCTTCTTCGCTTCGTCTTGTTTGATGACAAACCGGTCCAGGTACTCTTTAACTTCTTTGGGCGTTCGATTAAAATCAAACCCTGGTGTTCGATTCTCTCTCTCGCTGGAAATGGGTGCGTCGGTGGGGCCACCCTCCGGTTTCGCGAAAAAAGCCCCTCCGCCAAATTGCGTCTTCATGAACTCCTGCAGTTGCCGCTGAAGTTCTTCAGGTGTCGGTGGACCGTTCCGCAATACTTCGTTCATGATCGTTGGAGCCTGCTCCCTGCCTATGCGTTCAAATTGGTTTGAAAACAACCACGCTCAACGGCGGCAGGATAAATTCCCCGGAATAAGGATGCCCGTGCGAGGGCACTGCTTCACTGTTTACTCCTCCCAGCGCTCCCTGGTTGCTGCCTGCATAGAAATGAGAATCGCTATTGATCAGTTCCTTCCAAAAACCTTCCTTCGGCAATCCCAGTCGATAGCTCGGTCGGAAAACCGGCGTTAGGTTTAACACCACCAGTACGGGCTCTGTTCCCAACCCTGTCTGGCGGACAAAGGAAATCACGCTGTTCTCCGCGTCCTTGCAGTCGATCCAATAAAAACCCGCCGTCGAGTAATCTCCATCATGCAAAGCCGGCTCTGCTTTGTACATCCGGTTCAAATCTTCCATGTACCTTTGCAATCCCCGATGAAACGGCCCCTGGTCAAGCAGCCACCACTCCACGCTTCCATTCACGTTCCATTCCGAGCGCTGCCCAAGCTCGCATCCCATCATCAGCAGTTTCTTCCCCGGAAATAACCATTGGTAACCTAGCAGCGTCCGAAGGTTCGCAAATTTTTGCCACTCGTCTCCTGGCATCTTGTTCACCAGGGAACCTTTGCCATGCACGATTTCATCATGGGATATCGGCAGGATAAAGTTCTCGTTGTGATGATAGATCATCGCGAACGTCAGGTCGGTCTGATGGAATTTTCGATGCACCGGATCTCTTGCAAAATAATTAAGCGTGTCGTGCATCCAACCCATGTTCCACTTCATCGAGAACCCGAGCCCTCCCACATACGGCGGACGCGTCACCAGAGGCCATGCTGTTGACTCCTCGGCAATCGTCAAAACTCCGGGATATTCCGTGTGCACCAGATGATTGAAATGTTTGAGAAAATCTACGGCCTCAATATTCTCTCTTCCCCCAAATTGGTTCGGGATCCATTCCCCCGCCTTTCGGGAATAATCAAGGTAAAGCATCGATGCCACCGCATCCACCCTCAGCCCATCCACATGGTAGCGGTCAATCCAGAATAAGGCGTTTCCTGCCAGGAAGTTTCGAACTTCGTGCCGACCATAATTGAAAATTAATGTTCCCCAATCCTGGTGCGCACCTTTGCGCGGGTCTTCATGTTCGTAAAGCGAAGTCCCGTCGAATCTCGCCAGCGCAAACTCATCCCTTGGAAAGTGCGCCGGCACCCAATCGATCAAAACTCCTATCCCCGCCTCATGCAGCGCATTGATCAGGAACTGGAAATCGTCGGGAGTTCCAAATCGTCCGGTGGGCGAGTAAAATCCTGTCACCTGGTATCCCCACGAAGGATAATAGGCATGCTCTGAAACCGGCATGAACTCCACGTGAGTAAAGCCCAGTTGCTGCACATATTTCACCAAAGGTTCTGCAATTTCCCTGTAACTGAATGATTCTGCCACCGACTTCTTTAGCCACGATCCCAAATGCACTTCGTAAATACTCATGGCCGCAGTCAGCGCATTCTGGCTTTTTCGCTTTTCTATCCACGCCTGGTCTGTCCATTGAAATTTCTCCGTGTTCCAAACAATCGATGCCGTTTTAGGAGCCGCCTCAAAAAAGAATCCGTACGGGTCGGTCTTCAGTATCAGGTTTCCAGCGCCATCCTTGATTTCGAACTTATACAAAGCGCCTTCGCCAATTCCCGGAATAAATATTTCCCAGATTCCCGAGGATCCAAGCAGGCGCATCGGATGCCGTCTTCCGTCCCAGTTGTTAAAACTTCCTACCACGCTCACTCTCTGCGCATTCGGAGCCCAAACCGCAAAGGTCGTCCCGTTTAATCCATCGATCACCCACAAATGTGCGCCCAGCTTATTATAAATCCATCGCTCGTTTCCCTGCCCGAAAAGGTAAAGATCGGTTTCCCCCAGTGAAGGTAAAAACGAATACGGATCTCGCGTCTCCAACTTGTGTCCGCCATGCGTCTTCACCAGCAAATCGTAGGCGTAAACTTTTACTGCCTTTTCAGTGGAACCTTCAAAAATTCCCGAATCGTGGATCTTCTTCAGCGCGAACGAAGGCTTCTCCTTTTCGTGGCATGGACGAATGGAAACTTCCGCCGCTTCCGGCATGAAAGCTCTGACTACTACTCCCGTTCCGTCGCCTAAAGGGTGCATTCCCAGCAATTGATGCGGCGAACGATGCTGAACATGGACCAGACTTTCCAATTCTGCTTGGCTCAGTATCATGTCGCGCAATTTAGCACGTGTCTGGCGAAACCACACGGAAAAAGGTCCTGAAAGTTTTCGCGCTTGGCTTGCAGACCTCCCTTAAATCAGTAAGCTCACCTTGTGGAATCGAAATCTGGCTTTCTCGAACCCGAAAAGCTTTGGGTAACCGTCGACCGCGTCGATTACGAAAGCGAAGCCATCACTCCTCCTGAGAAACCACATTGTTTCGTGTATCATATCTCCATCCACAACGAAACCGAATTTCCCATCACCATTAAAGGCCGCAAATGGGTCGTCCGAAACGAATCGGGGGACGTCACCGTGGTCGAGGGTTCCGGCGTCGTCGGCAAGTTCCCCACCATTCCACCCAACGAAACATTCAGTTACAATTCCTACCACCTTCTCGAAACCCGTTCCGCTATTGCTGAGGGCAGTTACCTCGGCGTGGATTCCCAGGGACAGACCGTTCTTGTTCGTATCCCTCCATTCAGGATGGTCGTCCCCGAAAAATAGTAAAACGATGTCACAAGGATACCTTCGCAGCGCGTGCCCTTCCGCCTCGGCATCTCCTGCAATCATACCCGTTAAGGCGTGACCCGAATCCTGTTGACAAGTTTAAGGCTCGCGCTCCAAGCTCCAAAATGCCCGGCTATCATTAAATGGAAAAGGTTGAATCACTACAAACAAGTTCGACTGCACTGATTGCGGAGGGCTCCACCCGCCTTACCGGTTACGCTGGTAAGAACTATCTTAAGCTTCTCACCCTCTTGGTATTGGTGCTCGTCGTCTATACAATCGCGACTCTAAACAAGAGGTCTATCGAAGTCACTTTTGCCGGTTGGTTTTCCATCTTGGCTGCTTTGGTTCCCATCACCTTGTGGGTGCGGGGCATTGTTCCTGGCTTGCCCGTTTTCCCACTGTTTTGCATGTGTTACATGATTACCTACGGGCTTCAGTTTTTATTAAATACCGAAAACAAACTGGGGGTCATGTCCCCTTCCGACATTTGGGGTGCATCCTTCACATTCTCTGTTTTTGTATTGGCCGGAACTGTCGCTTGGGCTGCCATTTTGAAATTTCCAAAGAGAGTTCCAGAAGCAGTTCGAGTTTTTACTCCTGGCAAAGGTGATCGATTATTACTTTACTCGCTCGCCGCCAGTGACCTGTTTCTGATTTGTGCTAATGCGCGTTGGGTACCACTTTCCGAAGGTGCTTTTGCCATTGTTCGTGCCTTCATCACCGGTCTTAGCGCTCTTGGGATTTTTGTCATCGCCTTTCGCGCCGGGGCTGGTCAGGTCAGCCAAAAGGTAAAGACTGCCTTCGTTCTTCTGTTAATCCTTTACGTCGTTAGCAGCGCGGTAAATTTCTTTCTCGTGGGCGCCATATCCGCTCTTTTGATGACGAGTATCGGATATGCCCTTGGCAAGAATGCTGTCCCCTGGGGCCTGCTTGGCGTCATGCTTGTTAGCAGCAGTATTTTGCATTTCGGCAAGTTTGAAATGAGAATCAAATACTGGCCGGAAGGCAGCCAGGGATTTCAAGTGTTTCCCTGGGATTACCCGGCAATTTATGTCGAGTGGTTCTCTGCTTCAATGGTTGCCATGACCTCGAAAGAGAGTAAAGAAACCGCGTCCATTTATGAGCGCTCCAGCTTGTTGGATATGTTGCTCATGGTGCGCGATTTAACACCTTCCAGGTTTCCATATTTGGACGGTGAAACTTATCGATTGCTTCCTCAGGTTTTCATGCCTCGTTTTTTAAATTCTGCAAAAATCAGCACACATGAGGCAGATACTATCCTCAACGTTTATTACGAAAAACAAACAAGGGAGGGAACTTCATCCACCACCTTCGGCTGGGGCCTCTTAAACGAAAGTTACGCCAACTATGGAATGGTCGGAGTGGGCATTGTTGGGGCCATCGTCGGCCTGATGTACGGCTATATGACCCGCGTAAGCTTGTTTCAACCGTTGCTTTCCTATCCCACCCTCATCAGTTTGACAGCTATCTCCTATGCAATTCAGACAGAGTCGGTTAGCACTTATCTGGTGGCAGCTCTTTTTCAATCGCTGGTTGCCGTTACTATCACCAGTTTTGTCTTCATGAAAAAAGTTTCTTACAAGACCGCGATGGAATGGCAGAAGTTATAGAGATTCCGGCCTCCAACACCTTTTCATTTTGTCGTAAAGGAATGAATCCATTCTGACTTTCGGAATGTAGCATGCCCTCCTCATCCAGTGCCTCATTGCTTTCCTAAAACCCAGCGGTAGGGTGAAACCATGAATATGCGTGCGCCGACTCTTGCCTTATTCCTTTTGTTATCTCTTCAAACACTCATGGGGGCTGACTGGCTTGATAAATTGGGTAAAGCTAAGGACATTCTCACCTCAACGCCCGGCGTCACCAATATCTCCGGTTTGTCTGATACCCAAATCGTCGCCGCCTTGAAAGAAGCCCTGGCAAAGGGTGTCCAAAATGCCGTTACCAACCTCGGCAAAAACGATGGCTTTCTCGCCGATGCGAACGTGAAAATTCCTCTCCCGGAAAGTCTGCTCACCATCGAAAAGGGCTTGCGAGCGGTCGGCCAGACGAAATTAGCGGACGATTTTGTCGTGACCATGAACCGGGCTGCTGAACAGGCTGTGCCAGAGGCCGCTACGGTCCTGGCCGACTCGGTCAGGCAGATGACTTTTGCTGACGCAAGCAGCTTATTAACTTCCACCAATACTGCCGCCACCGAATATTTCAAACGCACCTCTTCCACCAACTTGTATGCGAAGTTCAAACCCATCATTGTCAAAGCCACTGAAAGCACCGGTGTTACGGGCGCTTATAAAGCCATGACCACAAAAATTGCTCCCTCAGGATTGGGTCGCTTTGGCTCGATTCTTGGAGTCACCGGCAACCTGGATGTGGACGATTACGTCACCCATAAAACCATCGATGGCCTGTTCCTTAAAATCGCGGAACAGGAAAAACTCATTCGCGAAAATCCCGCCGCCAGGACCTCCGAGCTCCTTCAAAAAGTTTTCGGATCTGTAAAAAAGGCCCAGTAGCAACTCCGCAACAAGGACTCGATTTCTATTCCGAAAGGGGCCCCGGGCATGGTAGCTTTCGCCATGCCTTTGCGATTCTTGAAAAGTTTCCTGGCCCTCTCTTTTATTTTAACCCCGCATCTCCATGCGGCCCCGCTCCTCTATCCCCCTACAAGGACGGTGGATCAGGTTGATCAGTATCATGGGGTTTCAGTGCCTGATCCATATCGTTGGCTCGAAGACGATCTCTCACCGGAAACTGCCGCCTGGGTTAAGGCTCAAAACAAAATCTCTTTCGATTACCTCGAAAAAATACCGGATCGCCAGAAATTCAGGGACAGGATCAGGGAATTATGGAATTACGAGAAATATGGCGTCCCGGTTAAACACGGAGACAAATATTTTCTCACCAGGAACGATGGCTTGCAAAATCAAAGCGTCCTTTACGTTGCTAAAAATCTTTCCGAGACGCCCCGTGTTCTTCTTGACCCAAATTTACTTTCCACCAATGGGACGATAGCCCTCGCCAGCTATTCTTTTACCGAGGATGCCGCGTGGATGGCCTATGCCATTTCTCGCGCCGGGTCCGATCTCCTGGAATGGAAAATACGAAACGTGGCAACTGGAAAGGATCTGGAAGATCTAATTGAGTGGAGCCGATTTTCCGGCGCTTCCTGGACAAAGGATGGCAAAGGTTTCTTTTACAGCCGGTACGATGAACCTAAGAACAAGGCAGACCGTTTCAAAGGGGCCCTCTATTTTCAAAAACTGTATTATCACGCCAGGGGAACGCTGCAAGCCGAGGACAAACTGGTATACGAACGTCCTGATCACAAAGACTGGGCCTTTGAAGGAACCGTGACCGATGACGGAAAATACCTGGTCATACATGTTAGCCAGGGGACCGAAACTAAAAATCGGTTCTTCTATAAAAGCCTCGAAAAAAACAACATGGAAGTGGTGGAGCTGCTCACGGATTTTGATGCTTCCTATGCCTTCATCGACAATGATGGCCCCCTATTTTGGTTTCGGACGGATCTGGGCGCCCCACGCGGTCGGGTAATCGCCATCGACACCACGAAGCCCGCAAGGAAAGATTGGAAAGAAATCATTTCCCAATCCGGGAATACGTTGCGCGGCGTCAGTCTCGTAAATAATCAATTCTTGTTGACCTTCATGAAGGACGCCCACAGCGAAGTCCACGTTCATGGCCTTGACGGCAAATTCATTCGTAATATCGAATTGCCGGGAATCGGCTCCGCCGGAGGATTTGAAGGACGCAGGAAAGATACCGAAACCTTTTATTCGTTTACCAGTTTTACGGACCCCGGGGTCATCTACCATCTCGATCTGAAAACCGCCAAAAGCTCCGTTTATAAGGAAGCGAAATTGCCATTCGACAAAAAATCCTTCGTCACCGAACAAGTCTTCTTTCAAAGCAGGGATGGAACGAAAATCCCCATGTTCCTGGTGACAAAAGCAGGCGCTGCAAAACGTAAAACCACTCCCACGCTCCTTTACGGTTACGGTGGGTTTAATATCAGCCTTACACCCGCTTTCAGCGTTGCCAACCTGGTCTGGGTCGAACAGGGCGGAATGTACGCGCAACCTAACCTCCGGGGAGGCGGCGAATACGGGGAAGAATGGCACCGGGCCGGCATGAAATTAAGCAAACAAAATGTTTTTGATGATTTTATCGCAGCCGCCGAATGGCTGATTCAAAACCAATACACCTCGCCGTCCACTCTTGCCATTTCGGGCGGCAGCAATGGAGGCTTGCTCGTCGGCGCATGCGAAACCCAACGCCCTGACCTCTTCCGTGTCGCCCTCCCCGCTGTCGGAGTCATGGACATGTTGCGATTTAATAAGTTCACTATCGGCTGGGGCTGGATGTCCGATTATGGCAACCCGGACCAGCTCGATGAGTTCAAGGCCCTTTACGCCTATTCCCCATATCATCGCTTGAAGCCGGGAGTAAATTATCCCTCCACCCTCATCACCACCGGCGATCATGATGACCGCGTCGTGCCTGCTCACAGTTTTAAATTCGCCGCCGCTCTGCAAAAAGCAAATTCTGGCGCGAACCCAATGCTCATTCGTATTGATACTGATGCAGGTCACGGCGGAGGAAAACCCACAGGCAAAAGAATTGATGAAGCCGCCGACCGCCTCGCTTTCGCCTGGGATGAAATCCGCAAAGGAAACACGAATTAGTGGCCGCATTGCCAAATATCAAGAGCATCCAGGTCGGCATGCCTGCTCTGC
>JAQGOY010000273.1 GCA_028293375.1 Verrucomicrobiales bacterium
AGTCACCACGAACTGGGATGGAGCAGGGGCGGAAAGAACACCCGAAGGGGAGACAAAACTCCATTGAGTCAAAAGAGCCGGATCCGGGTCCTTGGTGGTCACCAAAGTCAGTTCCAACAGGGTAGGGACAAAATCCGCAGCTTGTAGCTTCCCACCTCGGGCATTGCCATCGGGTTGGCATCGCTGATTTCCAGCGTTGTCGCAGCAAGTGCTTTAAAATTTCCTAAAAATCCTAAAGCAAAAATGCAGATTAATGCTAATTTGAAAGCACGGCAGGCATGCTTTCCAGCAGCGGTATAGAGCGGCTCAGTTTTGTACATCAACATCTAACGAGTAGTGGTGTGGTCGGACTCCGACTCGTTTGATTACTGCCCATGTTTCGTTGTTCCTACCGGTGTGTGTAATCGCCCTACACCGATATAGGTTTTTCCCGCATCAAACCTAAGTTAGTTGATGAGGAACATAGCAGTGAGGGTGCCAAGTGGTGTATATGGGCAAAAATCGTAGCTTAAAGAAGCTAATTCACCTAAGTGTGTCTACTCTATGGACTAAGGGTGTCCTGTAGGACATGCGAAATGCGCAAAAATGAGAAACAAAAGCCTTATAGGGAGGTGATTACGCTCACCCTTGAACCTGTAAATTTTCGAAGAATTATCTTTTGAGTCCGGGTTCGGGAAGCGGCACTGCGAAGAATGGGTAAACCAAAGCTCTCTGATTGCCATTGAGAGCATTCCAGTTTTACGGAGAGTTTATTCTGTTTGGTTCTTGAGTTCTTCTTCATATGACCTCCTTGGCGTCTGCTGTCCGCTTCCTTTTCCGTTGAGAAACTCTCCGGTCTAAAAGGAAGTCTCTCAATCGGGGAGGTTTACCGCCAGTTTGCGCGCGGTTCTTCCCCATTCCTCATGGGGATTCGCACCAACGAAAAAGCCCCACGTTTGATGTGGGGCTGCGTCGTGAAAAATCCTCGTCAAGCTTCGGGTTGTGCCTTTCGAATATAAGCATGAGTGGAGTGACCGTAAAATAATTCCGCGCTCTCCATCAGTGTCTCCGACAACGTCGGGTGAGGATGCACCGTTTCTGCAAGGTCGCGGGCATTCGCTCCCATTTCCACTGCGAGCACTCCTTCTGCAATCAACTCGCCTGCCCCGTGCCCCACAATTCCCACGCCTAAGATTCGATCGGTATCTGGTTCCAGGATCAATTTCGTCATGCCGTCCGTGCGATCATAAGTCAATGCTCGTCCAGACGCCCCCCATGGGAATTTCGCGACTTTCACCTCAATGCCCTGGGCCTTTGCTTGCGTTTCAGTTAAGCCACACCAGGCCACTTCAGGATCAGTGAACACCACGGCGGGAATAATGACGTTAGCGTTGGAAACGGGCTCTCCCATCAGGCCTTCAACCGCAATTCGCGCTTCTTTGGAAGCTTTATGCGCCAGCATCACCCCGCCGACAATGTCGCCAATCGCAAGAATGTTAGGATCTGTGGTTTCCTGTTTTTCGTTAACTTTAACAAACCCTCGTTCGTCCAGCTCAATTTTGGTGTTTTCCAGCCCCAGGTCCTCTTTATTGGCGACTCGGCCCACCGAGACTAGAACGCGGTCAAACAATTCTTCCTTTTCCTTGCCGTCCGCCTCGGTTGTCACCGAGATTTTTTTGCCCTTGGTCGCCATCTTCGTGACCTTGTTTTTGTAGCGGATTTCCTTGAAGTTTTTCTCGGCCAGCTTGACCACCGGTCGAATCAAATCAGGATCTGCCCCAGCCAGGATGGTATCGAGAGCCTCAAGGACTACCACCTTGCTTCCGAGGTTCGCGTAAACTGTTCCAAGCTCCATTCCGATGTATCCGCCGCCCACCACCAAAAGATCCTCCGGGACCTCTTCGATTTGCAGCGCTTCGGTGGAGGTCATGACCCGTGGGTTTCCAAGGTCAAACAGCTTGGGAAGTGCGGGCTTCGAGCCCACAGCGAGAATCAGCTTTTCAAAAGTAATGAACTGTTGGCCTTCTGCGGTTTCCACACGAAGGCTTTGGGAATTCTCAAAATGTCCGCGGCCTTTCAGCACCTGCACTCCGCGGCGTTGCGCAATTCCGGCAACTCCTTTCGACAACTGTTCAATGATGTTGTCTTTCCATCCACGCAGCTTGTTCAGGTCCACTGTGGGCTTCTCAAATACGATGCCCCGATGGATCGATTCCCGGGCAGCCGGGATCATGCTGGTAGAGTTGAGCAAAGCCTTGGAGGGGATACAACCCCGATTCAGGCAAACCCCGCCTAGGCGGGTATCCTGCTCCACCAGTAGAACCTTTTTTCCCATGTCTGCGGCGTAAAATGCGGCTGCATATCCGCCAGGCCCGGCCCCTAGAACGACGATTTCTGCTTTGATTGGCTCCATGATTTAAATAATTAAATTTTAACGTCCGACTCGCTTAAGCCCTCGAATCCCTGAATCACATCCAGGATAAATCGAACAGCGCTCCCTCCATCAATAACTCGATGATCGTAGGAAAGGGCTATCGGCAACATCAAACGCGCCTCAATTTTCATCTCCTTCGTGACAATGGGTTTCAGCGATCCTTTGCCGATGCCTAAAATTGCCACTTCCGGCCGGTTTATGATGGGTGTAAAATGATTGCCCCCGATTCCCCCCTGGTTGGATATGGTAAACGAACCGCCCTGCAACTCTTCCATGGAGACTTTGCGATCCCGCGTCTTGTTCGCAAGTTCGGCAACATCCTTCGATATTTGAACCAGGTTTTTCTTATCCACGTCGCGAATCACCGGAACAATCAGTCCCTGGTCGGTGTCCACTGCCAAACCAATGTGAACATAATCTTTAAACACGATTTCTTCCGTCGATTCATCCAGGCTGGCATTGAACGACGGGTGTTTCTTCAGGGCAGAGGCAACAGCCTTGAGGGCAAAGGAAGTGAGAGTCAATCGCGCTCCAGCCTTCTCGTAGGCCTCCGTGAATTTCTTTCGCAATTCCATTAAATGCGTGATGTCCACTTCTTCAAATTGGGTCACGTGAGGAATTGCATTCCAGTTCTCAGTCATCCGCTGGCTGATCACTTTGCGAAGCCCGCTCATCGGCTTGCGAGTGACGGGGCCATATTTTGCAAAATCAACCTGCGGTGCCGCAGGTTTCGAAGCGACCGGGCCAGTCTGGGCGTTGGCCTGCGTTTTTGGCTGACGAGCCAGTTTTTCTAATTTTTGGATGTAAGTTTTCAGGTCGGCCAGGACGATGCGGCCGCCATTTTCGCTTCCACGAATTTTCTTTAAATTAATTCCAAGATCCACGGCCAATCTTCTCAGGGATGGGCTCGCTGGCGGTGGAAACTGACTGTCCGATTCTGCCTCCTCTGATTCTTCTTCCTCATCCGCTGGTGCTTCCTCAACCTGTTTGCGTAGCGTCGCTTTTTTAGGCGTTGCTGCTGTTGGTTTCGTGGCAGGCGCGGCTTTGTCTTCGCCGGCTGCGACTTCGACCGAGATCAAAAGCGCGCCGACGGAAATTTTGGCGCCTTCCTTGACCAGGATTTTGGTTACTTTACCTGAAGCCGAGGAAGGGATTGGCGCCACCGCTTTTCCGCTTTCCAGCTCAAGGATTGTCTGTCCTTTTTTAACTGTATCGCCTTCTTTTACCAAAATGCTGACAACAACACCGGAGTCAGCTCCTTCGCCAAGTGGAGGAAGTTTTACATCCATAATTCTGAAGCCCTATGTAATAATGAAAGGAAACACTTTTTCTGGGTTAACATTAAGATCTTTGATGGCCGCCGCCACCACTTTCTTCTCGATTTGCCCTTTTTTGGCCAGAGCCCATAAGGTGGCAATCACCGTGCATTCCGCATCGATCTCGAAGAATCGTCGCAGGTTCGGGCGCGTATCGCTACGTCCAAATCCATCCGTGCCAAGTGTGGTTAGACCGCCCGGAACCCACGGGGCGACCTGGTCAGCCACAATTTTTAAGCCGTCAGAAACCGCGATAAACGGCCCTTTTTCCGCAGCCAGGGTTTTCTCCAGGTAGCATTTCCTGGACTCTTCCAGGGGATGGAGCATGTTCCAGCGCTCCGTCAGCAAGGCGTCGTTTCGTAGCGACTTGTAACTCGTCGCGCTCCAGACATCTGCCGAAACACCATAACGATCCGCCAGGATTTCCTGTGCCCGAAGGGCTGACTTGATGATGGAGCCGCTTCCGAAAATCTGCGCTTTCAGTTTCTTTTCGTCTGGACCCTTCTTGAACTTGTAGAGGCCTTTCAGGATGCCTTCGCGGCAGTTTTCCGGCATCGCAGGCATCTGATAATCTTCGTTATACAAATTTAAGTAATAGAAGATTTCTTCTCCTTCTGCATACATCCTTCGCAGTCCGTCCGTGACAATGACCGCAGTCTCGTAATCAAATGCCGGGTCGTAAGCGAGCAGGGTTGGCACTGTCGACGCCATCAACAAACTATGCGCGTCCTGGTGCTGCAAACCTTCTCCGTTCAATGTCGTCCGTCCAGCAGTCGCTCCCAGAAGAAATCCTTTGCAACGGATATCGCCAGCCAGCCAGATTTGATCTCCAACCCTCTGGAACCCGAACATCGAATAATAGATGTAAAACGGGATCGTGTTGACTTGCAGGTTCGCATAGGCGGTTCCTGCGGCAATAAATGATGAAATCGATCCCGCTTCAGAAATACCTTCTTCCAGGATCTGGCCATCTTTCGCTTCATGGTAGAAGGCATTCGTATTGTTATCCACTGGCTCATACAACTGGCCTTTGGACGAGTAGATTCCAAACTCGCTGAACATCGTGTCCATGCCAAACGTTCGAGCTTCATCGGGAATAATCGGCACTACAAGTTTGCCCAGTGTCTTATCGCGCATAAGTCCGCGCAAAATCTGAACAAAACCTTTTGTAGTGGAGCCCCCGGCTGCTGTCACCGAAGCCTTAAGCGAGGATGCAAAAAATTCGAGAGGCGGAGTAGCCAGTCTTTCTTTCGTCGGTTTTCTCTTTGGAACGAATCCGCCCAGTTTTTTCCTGCGCTCCAGGATATATTTCGTCTCCTTGCATTCGGGTCCTGGACGGTAAAATGGCAGGTCGGCAATTTCTTCATCCGTAATTGGAATGTCGAATCGAGCTCGGAACTCTCTCAGCTCTTTTTCGTTCATCTTCTTCTGCTGATGCGAAATATTGCGGCCTTCGCCGGCTTCGCCCAACCCGTAACCCTTTACTGTTTTCGCCAGGATGACGGTCGGCTGTCCCTTATGGGTCGTGGCCTGCTTATACGCAGCGTAGACTTTCTTAGGGTCGTGGCCACCCCTCCTGAGCTTGCGGAGCTGGTCATCGCTCAAATGATCCACCAGGCGCAATAACTCGGGGTACTTTCCAAAAAAGTGCCGTCGTATATAGCTCCCCGGTTCCACCGTGTATTTTTGGTAATCACCGTCGACTGCTTCGGTCATTCTTTGGATCAACAAACCGGTGTCGTCCGCAGCCAGCAATTCATCCCAGTCTGAACCCCAAATCAACTTGATCACATTCCATCCCGCACCGCGAAATACCCCTTCTAATTCCTGGATGATTTTTCCGTTTCCCCGAACCGGTCCATCCAATCGTTGAAGATTGCAATTTACGATCCAGGTCAGGTTGTCCAGACCTTCGCGACCCGCCATGGCCAACGCTCCCAGCGATTCGGGTTCGTCAGATTCCCCATCTCCCACGTAAGCCCATACTCGGGGACCTTCCCCCTCCGGCAGTAGCTTGCGCGCCTTCATGTATCGAAGGAATCGAGCCTGGTAAATGGACATGATCGGTCCCAGACCCATCGAGACCGTTGGAAACTGCCAAAATTCTGGCATCAGGTAAGGATGCGGGTAAGAGCAAAGTCCACCTCCTTCGGAGAGCTCTTGTCGGAAATTCTTGAGATGTTTTTCGGTCAGCCTGCCTTCAAGGAACGCACGCGCATAATTTCCCGGGGTGGTATGACCCTGAAAATAGATCAGATCAGCCAGCCGGTCACCGTCTCCACCTCGGAAAAAATGGTTGTACCCCACCTCGTAAAGTGTTGCCATCGAGGCATAACTGGAAATATGGCCTCCCACCCCGCTATCGTTACGATTGGCATTCACAACCATGGCCATCGCGTTCCAACGGGCCAGGCTCTTGATCCGTCGTTCAATATCCCTATCCCCGGGGTAAATCGGTTCTTCGTCCGCAGGTATAGTGTTGATATAAGGGGTGTTTATTCCCTCTTTCTCGCTGTCGATGACTGGCGTAAGCTCTCTATTTCTAAATTTCACGTTCAATATCGGGTAAACCGCACGCCGTTCTCAGGCGAGCAAAGGTAAATTTGTAAAGCGGGAAACCTTGAACGCCAACTAATTTCTGCAACTTTTTTACTCTCACAACCCTCCCTCTCAGCCCGGATTCGACGCTTGGAATCGCACTTCAAACTAACCTAGAATTAGTCTCTTACAAATGGAATACCTCGATCTCAGTTTTTCCAGCCCTGCCATGAACCTCGCTTTGGACGAAGCCCTCCTGGACCAGGCCGACGCAGGAGAATTGGACGGAGCCCTTCGGTTTTGGGAATCTTCCTCTTTCTTTGTGGTCCTTGGCTATGGAAACCATCTCCACCTGGAAACCCGTCCGGAGAGATGTAAAGCGGATGCCGTTCCTATTCTTCGTCGATGCAGTGGCGGGGGGGCTGTCCTACAGGGACCCGGGTGTCTCAATTATTCCATCGTTTTGCCAATTGATCGCTTTCCAGAGTGTGAAGGCATCGTTTCCACCAATAAATTCATCATGGGGCGAATGAAGGAGGCCCTCGGCTCACTCAGCAGTTCAAACGTGGAGGTTCGAGGATATACCGATCTTTGCCTGGGAGCGGTGAAGTTTTCCGGCAATGCCCAGCGGCGGAAAAAAAAGGCCGTGCTCTTCCACGGCACGATGCTTTATCAATTTGACCTCGCCACCATACCGCTTTATCTGGCCGCTCCCTCGAAACAACCGGATTACCGCCAGGGCCGGGTGCATCTTGATTTCATTGTGAACTTCGAAGCTCCCGCCGAGGCTATTCGGTTGGCTATCAGAGACCGATGGGATGCTGACAAAATGCGCCAGCTTGATGCCTCCCTATATTCTCGCGTGGAAGAGCTCTTTTCAAGGTGTTATGGACTTCGGGATTGGAACGAAAAATTCTGACCCGGGGGAAAAAGGGCGCGCAAACATAGCTGAAAGTGCCATGCGCCCGCCCCGAGTGACCGCAGGAGGAACCGCGATCAAATTCTGAAATTAAAACCGCCCTCGATGCAACCAATCATCCAGGGCGGTCGGGTCTATCCCCCCAAACAACAAACTGACAATAATGTAGGATAAATCCCGCAACAATCAGGTTGTCTCCTGTGAGTAAAGTAAGGGATTTCAGGAGGAAGACTCAG
>JAQGOY010000004.1 GCA_028293375.1 Verrucomicrobiales bacterium
CAAATCTGCTTCCGCTGCTTTATACTCACGAGTTCCGTATTCCATGCTCGCACGATTTCTGTATGCAATCGAATATTTTGGATCCAGCTTGATTGCCTCGCTGTAATCATCGATTGCCCCCGCGTAATCCTTCAAATGCCCTTTCACAATGCCCCGGTTCATCCATGTTGATTTCACATCCGGGCCTAGCACCACAGCGGCGTTCAGGTCAATCAAGGCGCCTTTATCATCCTCTTTTGATAATTTTATCGTCCCTCGGAGTGCGTAAGCCTTTGCTGAGCTCTGGTCCAATTGAATGGCCTTGTCGAAATCTTGAATCGCCCCTTCCAAATCTCCGCTGCTTTTTTTGATTGAGCCCCGGTTTACATAGGCCGTGACCATCGTCGGGTCTAATTCCAGCACTCGCGTATAATCCGCCACGGCATTGGTTCTGTTGCCGGACGCACTCATCAGATAAGCCCTAAAAAAATAAGCATTAGTGGAACGTGGGTTGAGCCGAATGATTTCATTAAGGTCTGTCAGGGAGCTTTTCTGGTCTCCCATGCGGTTTTTCAAACGGGCGCGTTGGTAGTAAGCCTCGGTGTAATCTGGCTTGAGCTTGATTGCTCTGCTGAAATCCGATATTGCCCCATTGGTATCTCCGATTGTAACTCTCCCCATCCCACGCGAATAGTAAAAATAGTACGTGCCCTTGTTGAGCTTGATTGCCTGGTCAAAGTTTTCCAGTGCTCCTTTTGCATCCCCTCTCTTCAGTTTCGCTGACCCCAACCCGTAAAAAACCCCCGCCACAAACGACATGGCGAGATAAATCCCAAAACATGCACATGCCGTGAACAGCGTGATCTTGGCCCATTTATTCATGGATGATTTTACTCCCTCTTTATTGCAGACTTCAGGGTTTCGCCATCCTCCTCAGCTCTTCCCGTGCGTAATCATACTCCACAAAATCCTCCACCTCGGTGTCGATGCATCGTTTAAAATCCTCCCGCGCCGATTCCTTTTCCCCTGCAATCAGTTTTTTCACGCCCGTATAATAGTAGGCCTCGCATAATTGTTGCTGCTTTATCGTATCATCCGATGTTGCTTGTGCTTCCTTGATTAATTCTTCCCTCGTCAAATTTCCCTCCAAATGCTTGGCCACTTTGGCCGCCCATGTCCCCGGATGCCCCGTGAAATAAGCCGTCAATTCTGCCGTAGCCGCTGCTCCCTCGTTCTGCCGGGCCCGGCAGATCCAGATGTTTATGGCTGCATAATCCACATTCGTGGTTGTGCCCTTTTCACAGTACTTTCTATAGTCCTTCAGCGCCGCAGCCCACTCTTGCAGGGCGGAATGGGACTGTCCCCTGGCCAGATAGATTTGATTTACATTGGGGTTGATTTCCACCGCCTTGTCATAGTCCTGGATTGCCGCCAGCGTCTGCCCCTTGCGGTGTTTCACGGCCCCCCGTTGCATCAGTGCTTCGATCATCCTGGGTTTCAACTCCAGAGCCCGATTGTAATCAGTAAGCGCTTCCTCCCACTTATGCTGCCTGGTTTTGATATTTCCCCGCGCGTAATAAGCTTCGGCCAGGGTGGGGTCATTACGAATAGCCTGGTCCAGTTCACTCACGACTTCCGTTAGGTTCGTCGAGGAAGCCATCGCGCGCGCATAACGAGCCGTTGCGTTCTGTGGGTCAATCTCCAAAGCCCGGCCATAATCTGCTTTCGCTCCCTGGATGTCCCCTTTGAACGTTTTGATCGATGCTCGGCCCAAATATGCCGTCACATATCGCGGGTCCGCTTTCAATGCGAGGTCGAAATCCGCCGACGCCTCCTCCCATTTGCTCTGTTCGCTTTTGGCATACCCGCGGCAATAATAGTTTTCCGCGCTAGGATCGCGAAGTATGGCCATGCTAAAATCCTTGATCGCCTCCTCCGGATCTTTCTTCAACCTTTCCATTCCTCGGGCCCGATATGCCATGCTCAAACCCGGGTCAAGCTCCACCGCTCGGGAATAATCCTCTATGGCTCCCTTGCTATCTCCCTTCGCGCTTTTGGCCAGCCCGCGGTTGTAATAAGCATTCGCCTGTTTTTTCTCCAAACGGATCGCCCGGCTATAATTTTTGATTGCTCCATCCAGGTCTCCCGCGTTCTGTCGTACATAGGCCTGCCCACTAAAAACCTGGCCTATTGGATTTTTGATCGAATAAAGCACCACCAGGAGGCAACAAAATGCCAGCGCGAAAATACTGAATTTAAGTTTCACAGGTTTCCATTTCCTTTATCTATAATTTCCATGAGGGACCAAAAAGCGGTCTCGCCAGAGTAAACAAGTGCAACCCTGCGGGCAAACAGTGAAATTCCAAAAAAATAAACAAACCACCTTCCCTCCATTTCACAATTTTTTCTCGCGAGTGATCTCAAAAATCGATCGCAGGATAATTAAATTCACTCATGCACCCGTTCAGCCCTCCGTTTCCCATCAAGCACATCCACGCCATATCCTGACTTTAATGCCACCCATCGTCGATAAAGATTTGACCCCCTGCTCCGATCATTTTCAGACATATTTTCGAACACCAACCGCCATATCCGAAAACAAACAGAACCAACCAGCGGCCATCGTAAACATTTGTAGGATACGACGTAAGGAGAGAAAAGCCCCTGAGAAACGGGCGGCATATGGCCAATGAACTTGATGAGTCCGAAAGTCATGCTCCTTTTCCTCGCTCGCGCAGACGAGCCTAACCCAAAGCACCAAAGGTGCGCGACCCCAAAGCCCAGCAACGGTCGAGCGAAGCACCAATCCTGGCACCCATTATCCAGTCAAACGACGTCTGGTTCAAGCAAGTCACAAAAACCAATTATAAAAGTAAAACGACGAATCTCGAAAACAACCATCGCAAACCTGCGGAATCGTAAAAAAGGTAGGGCGGAATTGAACTTCCGCCTTGAAATGCCCAAAACGTTGCAACACCAACAACCCAAGAACCTCGCCGTAACCAAGAGAAGCCCCCAAACTGAAATCCCAACAGGATTAAAGGCCCAAAGCCCGGCGGTTGAGCGAAACCTTTCCGTGTCATTCGACATTTGTGTGGCGCTCAGCGTTTCGCCGCCAACGAGGCGCAAATCAGCTCCTCGTCGTTGCGGGCAAACACGCAGCGATTCACATAAATCGGCGGCACCCACGCGAGCCTTAGATTCATTAAATAGGAGGTTGGTTTGAGCAAGTGCACACGGCTCAGTTCGTGGTAACCATCGGGCGCGAGTCGCGCCATAATCAAGTTCCCCTCGTCCGTAAAAAGAAACGTGACATCACCATTGGGCGTCAGGTGGATGCTGGCGCCGAATTTCAGGGCCGTCACGTTCGTCGTCCCCCAAACCTGCTTGCCGGTGCCAGCCTCCAGGCAGACGAACTCGCCGCTGGATTTCGCCGAGTACACATAGTCGCCCTGCAAAAGGGGACTTGAAGTGTTGCTCAAGAGTCTTTTGGAGGGAGCCATCGAATCCGGCCACAGCATCTTGGCGGTGGGCGTGTCGGCGTTTAATTCAAACATCAAACCAGAAACCAGCAGCCGGTTCTTCTGAATAACCGGAGTGGGAATCGAATCGTTGCCGCTCGTCGCCATCATTTCTCGCCAGTAAGTTTCGCCCGTAGCGGGGTTCAAGGAAGTCACGGACGAGCCAGTCCAGACAATCAACTGCCGTTTGCCGCCGGCCACGACGATCAATGGTGAACTGCTGGACTTGGGATCATCCAAAGCCTTCCAAACCTCTTTCCCCGTCCCCTTGTCGAGCGCGATGACACAGCCACCCGGACTGGCGCCGGCGATCAGGATCAAAAGATTCCCTTCAATCAAGGGTGACCCACGGACACTCAGTATCCCGACTGTGTATTTCGTGTCCAAATGGATTTCCCAAATGACTTCGCCGCTCCGCGCGTCCAGACAATCCACCTGACCGCTTCGGCCCTGCCAGTAAACTTTTCCGGCCTCGACGATCAGTGTCGCAGCCGGACCGCCGCCTTGCTCGGGGTTGAACGCAAAGTCCGGGTAAACCAATTCATACTCACGACTCCAGAGCAGCTTGCCGGTCGATTCCTTAAAGCACAGGATGCGTTCCCAGGCCTTGGGCTGATCCAACCGCATATCGGTCAGGTAAACACGGCCTTGGACCACCACCGGACTCGACCAACCTGGCCCCACCGGTGTTCGCCAGCGAAACTTCAATCCTTTGTCCGGAAATTTTCGCAGAATGCCGGTTTCGTTCCAGGCGTTGTCGCGGTTCGGTCCGCGCCACTGCGGCCAGTCCGCTGCCCTCGCTGACAGAAACAACAACATGGCAAACGCAGCAGCAGTTTGAAAAAATATTCGGCGATTCATATTCAAGGCGAGTCACCCGATTCTGACGATTCGTACCGCAATTGCGAGGCAAAGCGAGTTCATCTGTCGCTACGGGCAGGTGCGTATTCCAGATGGAATTGAACTTCCGACTTGAAATGACCGAAACATGCCACACGCCTTAACTGCTATTTAGCCCGAAACGCAGCAAAGCAACCAAACTGGATGAAACCCGCAAAAACCGCGCTAGCAAACAAACAAAGCCAACCTGCGGCATCGTAAAAAAAGGTAGGGCGGAATTGAATTTCCGCCTTGAAATGATCGAAACATCGCAACTTCAAAACTCAAGGAATTTCTCCCAACCAAGCCAAGCACCAAAACTGGAATCCCAACGGGATTCCTCGAGTTTGGCTCCAACTAGATAAAATAATGTCGATTGTTAACGATTTATCTTGATTTAGAATCTAGTTATAGGACTAGATATAGTCACTTATGGGTTTTCCTACTAAAGTTC
>JAQGOY010000009.1 GCA_028293375.1 Verrucomicrobiales bacterium
CAGTTCGTGAGGGTCATAACCCCAGATTTTTTTGCAGGCCGCGCTGACCTGAAGAAAACGGCCCTCCTTATCGAAAGTGCAAATTGCATCCAGTGATGAATTAAGAACTCTTGACAATTTATCCGAAGTCTCACGAAGCAGCCGTTCGCTTTCCTGGTGAGCCTGTTCCGCCAGCTTGCGATCCGTAATGTCCAGCGAAGTGCCGTGCAATTGGAGAGCCGTCCCTTTTTCATCGCGCACTGTCTGCCCCCTTGCCTGGAGCCATCTCATTTTTGTGCCTGTCTGGATGCGATACTCGAGGGCAAAGGGCAGACCACTGGCAATGGCGCTGGTGTGTGACGCGACTACCAGGGCTCGGTCTTCTGGATGAACCACAGCGAGGAACTCCTCGAAAGTCGGTGCGCCAGCAACGGGATCGAAATTGAACAGTCTAAACATCTCGTCGGACCAAACCCCTGTCTTCGTCGTCAGGTCCAATTCCCAACTTCCGAGATGCGCCTGTCTTTGAGCTTTTTTAAGGTGGTTCTGGCTCGCCTGCAGTCGATATTTTAATGCGTGAAGTTCAACGAGTAACTTTGTGCTGTTTTGGAACTCTGTAAGAGTCGATGGCCACTTGATAAAATAATCCGGGATTTCGTTTGGAACGGTTTGGTTCCATTCCTTTCCCGGTTCGATCTCCATGGAAACCAATCCGACGGTGCTGAAGGAGCCATTTAAGGGATTGGATTTCAACCTTCCCAGGTATTTGGCAGCTTCCGCCTGACACTCTAGGATGACAATTTCTGAGTTACAGTCGATTTCGGCGAGGTTAAACGCTTCAGAAAATTTGAGTCTTCCAACAACCGCTCCGGTGGGGAAGAGGTGATGCTGAACTACCGTTAAATCAGGACTGTCTCCGATAATGGTGATTCGAAGGATCTGCGCGGCCATACTATTAATATTCAGCGGCATTACATTTCCAATTGCGCGGCAGGGTAAGTGGCACCCAACAACCGGTTGACACTTACTCGTCGGTAGATGCCGCGCCGATTACCCATCGGAACATACAGCATTTATCGAACCCCAGTTCAGGCTTCAATCTGTCCCCAGTTGATCCTGAAGATTTTTTACGAGAGAATCCCTTTCCTCATCACTGATGTCTTTACCGACAAAAAAGCCGGGAAGTATTTCACACCGGCAATTACTTAAGGGTAAAGGGATTTGAAAGCGATCCCAGCTTTTGAGGGAAATTTTTCCTGGAAGATGGAGCCTGACAGGAATAATCGGACTACCGGTAACGGAGGCGAGTGAAATCACACCGTGCTGAACAAGGTATCTGGGGCCGCGAGGACCGTCGGGTGTGATAGCCATGTGGCTGCCTTTCTCAATAGCGCGGGCTGCTTCGAGGAGAGCCTGGCGACCGCGACGGCTGGATGAGCCTCTCACGGATTGCATCTGGAATCGACGAAGCACCTCCACGAGTATCCCGCCGTCTTTACTGGCGCTGACAAACGAGGAAATCGTGTCCTGGTGAAAGTTTTTGCGGCAGTACCGGTGCCAGATAAAGGGTGTGAGGGCGAGGCGGTTATGCCAAATGGCGAAGATGACGGGGCCTTTAAAGTCTTTAGGCAGCTGGGAGTTGTCCTGGAATCGAATGCGGCAGGTCAAGCCAACGAGGCGTAGCACTAGATAAATGAGCAGACCAGCCAACTTCTGGTGCCAGGCCAGGGAAACAGGTACTATAACCTTCGGAGAGGTATCACGCTCGGAGTTTGTTGCCACATCAAGGGGTCGTTGCAAAAGATGATGTTGCATTTTCCGCTGGGAGGAAACAAACCTAAATCTGCATTGAGCTGCTGAAATTTATTCACGTTTTCCTTGAGGATCGGAAGTTTCATTGCTGGCTGGCAGTTTTTGACCCCTCCGCTTTTGCACAGCGTCCCTCAATATGAATTCGATTTGGCCGTTGACGCTGCGAAGTTCACCCTGCGACCACGCTTCCAATTCAGCCCAGAGCGCAGGATCGATTCGTAATAAGAAAGACTTTCGTTCCACTTCTAGAAGTTCAGTTAATTGTACAAGGTACCGGTATTCACGACGGGTGTCACTTCGGCTTCGCCACAGAGAACCACCAACAAGTTACTGACCATGGCCGCCTTGCGCTCATCATCCAGGTTGACCACCTGTTTTGCTGTGAGTTCTTTGAGCGCCATATCGACCATGCTGACGGCACCGTGGACGATTTTTTGACGAGCGGCAATCACAGCTTCGGCCTGCTGGCGACGCAACATGGCCTGGGCTATTTCCGGGGCATAAGCGAGATGAGCAATTCTGGCCTCCACCACCCCTACCCCCGCCTTGGAGAGACGCTCTTCCAACTCCTTTTTCAGGGCAGCAGCGACGCTTTCGGTGCCACTGCGGAGAGTGATCTCGTTAGCCTCGCCGTTATCGTAGGCATAGGAATTGGCCAGATGTCGGAGCGCGGACTCACTTTGCATGCCGACATAGCCAAGATAATTTTCGACATCAAAGCTGGCCTGCGCAGTGTCCAGCACCCTCCAAACAACCACGGCGGCGATCTCGATGGGATTGCCTTGAAGGTCATTAACCTTCATTTTCTCGGTGATCAGAGTGCGGGCTCGTAGAGACATCATGTTTTTGGTGTAAAAAGGATGAGTCCAATAAAAGCCACCCGTGCGCGCAGTGCCTTTGTACTTACCGAGCAGTAAAAGCACCTTCGCCTCGTTGGGCTGGACGGCAAAGTGACCAATCAAAGAAAAAATTCCCAAGAGTTCCAGGATTATCCCTCCAATAATCTCAACGGGGGTCGGTTGGTGGGAGACAGAATAAAAGATGATGATTAAGCCTCCGGCAACCAGGAGGAGATTCACGGCAAGCATGAACCAGCCGTTGATGGGACGAATGTCGATTTCTTGAGAATGTTTCATAAACTTATATCA
Organism: Verrucomicrobiales bacterium; assembly: GCA_028293375.1. Classification (GTDB taxonomy): domain Bacteria; phylum Verrucomicrobiota; class Verrucomicrobiia; order Limisphaerales; family JAQGOY01; genus JAQGOY01. The sequence goes on from JAQGOY010000009.1 coordinate 2,940, forward strand.
AAGTGATATCACATTGATATATATCTGGGTATATTTGTCAACAAGTTAAGAGCATGGGAGCTGTTAGGGCTTTTTGGCTCTGGTGCTTTGGGCGTCCGGAGGAGAAATTGTGACAAAACTTTAAAGCGACGCTTGACTCCGTGAGGGAAGGGTGGTTGTATAGGCACGGATTCACGGTTCGTCGTGCTGGGGTTGCTTTGAAATTGTTCTTTATTACCCAGCTTTTGTTTTGGTTGAGGAAGTGTACAGGTCCTCAATCGCAGTCCCCGTAATCCTACTAATTGTACTGATTCGAACATTCCCCGGGCTTCTCAATCACCCCCTGATTGCTTAGCCCGGTTTTTTTTGTTTCATGGGCGTGAACATTCTTCTCGCTCAACTGAATAGGGCTTCGCTTTAATGACTCCAATTCCCGTTACCTATGACATTGCCACGCTTTTTTCTGGTCCGTTGCGCTTTCGTATCCATTTCTGCTTTTTCTGCCACCCTCCTCTGCGCGGCAGATCCATTTGAGGATATCATCCGTAAAACGGACGCACTGAGCCCAGAACAGGAAAAAAAGGCATTTCATTTGCCTCCAGGATTTGAAATCCAACTTGTCGCTTCCGATCCGGATATCGCCAAACCAATGAACATGGCTTTCGATGCGAAAGGACGATTATGGATAACAGAGTCACGCGAATACCCGTTTCCCGCTCCAAAAGAGGCCAAAGGGCGCGATGCAATCAAAGTGCTTTCGAATTTTTCTGCCGGAGGAAAAGCGCAATCGATCCAGATTTTCGCGGAGGGGTTGAATATTCCGATAGGCCTGCATCCCTACGGGAACGGAGTGATCGCCTATAGCATTCCTAATATTTCTTATTATCAGGATACAGATGGGGACGGGAAAGCGGACAAGGTGGAAAAACTTTACGGGCCGATTGGCTACGATCGAGACACGCATGGAATGACAAGCGCTTTCAGGCGAGGTTTTGACGGGTGGCTTTACGCCTGCCACGGGTTTAACAACAACACCACGCTCACCGGAAAAGATGGGAGCTCGATTACCATGAATTCGGGAAACTCCTATCGAATGCGAGTGGATGGCAGTCATGTGGAATACAATACCCACGGGCAAGTGAACCCGTTCGGACTGGCCTGGGACGACTGGGGAAACCTCTATTCTGCGGATTGCCACAGCCACCCCATCTACCAATTATTACACGAAGGTTACTACCCCAGTTTCGGAAAGCCGAACGATGGGCTTGGATTTGCGCCGGAGATGATGACTCACTCGCACGGTTCCACGGCGATTGGTGGAATCGTAGTTTACGAGGATAATCAATATCCCGAGGAATACCGAAACAACTTTTTCATCGGCAACGTGATGACCTGCAAAATCAATCGCGACACGATGGTGGAGTCGGGCTCGACGTGGAGAGCGAAAGAGGCGCCGGATTTTCTTAGCTCCGACGATCCATGGTTTCGGCCGTGCGATATACAACTGGGACCGGATGGAGCTCTGTACATTGCAGACTTTTACAACCGGATCATTGGTCACTACGAAGTGCCTCTGGACCACCCCGGCCGCGACCGAGAGCGAGGTCGCATCTGGCGGGTGATTTACACCGGCACCTCGCGAACGAATGCTTTCGAAGATTTCACCAAATTGGCTGGTCACGAGTTGATTCGACGATTGGATGATTCGAGTCTAACGCGCCGATTGCTGGCGATGAATCAGCTCATAGACCGAGTGGGCAAGTCCGCCATTCCAGAGATGCGATCCGTTCTAAAATCCAGCAAGAATCCCACCCAGCAGATTCACTTGTTATGGGCGCTGAAGCGACTGGATGGGTTGACGCCAGCGCTTTGGTCGGTGGCAAGCAGTTCTCCGGACGCGAACTTAAGAAACCATTCCATGCGGGCGTTGGCCGAGACAACGGACTGGACTCCTGAGTTGCGAAAGTCCGTGGTTCAAGCTTTGAAAGATGCGAACGCCGAAGTCAAAAGATCGGCAGCACAAGCCCTGGCAAGTCATCCGGGAGATGAGAACATTCGGCCATTGCTGGATCTACGCCACTCTATCGTAGCAGAAGACACACATTTACTCTATGTGACCCGGGTTAGTTTGCGGGATCAACTGAGCATTCCAAAAAGCTACGAAGGCTTGATAAAGGTTGTGATGACCGAGGAGGACCGAAAAGCGTTGGCCGATGTTTCCCTCGGAGTACAAACTGAGGAAAGCGGAAAATTTCTGGTCAACCATATCCTCACGGTGAAGGAACCGAAAGATCGCATGATGGAGTATTTACGGCACGCCGCGCGGTTTGCGCCGGAAACAGAACTGGATAAACTCGCTGCGTTTGCGCAGAAGACATTTGGGGCTGACCTGGAATTACAGCTTACACTGCTTACCTCGGTGCAGGAAGGTCTGGCCCAGCGCGGGGCGAAGCCAAGCCCGACGGTAATAGGATGGGGCGGGGCAGAGGCCAGGGCACTGCTCACCTCGGCAACGAACGGAGCGCACGGATGGCGCAATTTCCCAATCGAAGGAAAAAAAGATCAACATTCTCCGTGGTTCACCCAAAGCAGGACGTCGGCAGACGGGGATAAAACCTCGCTGTTTCTCAGCAGCCTGCCGCCTGGAGGAGAAGCGTTGACCGGGACACTTCGCTCCCCTGCTTTCGCTTTGCCGGAAACCATCACGTTTTACATGGCCGGGCATGACGGTCAGCCTCCTGGAAAACCACATAATAATAATTATGCCCGTCTGATTCGGGAAGACACCGGTGAAACGATTGTGCAGTCCCCTCCCCCCCGCAACGACACCGCGCAGAAGATTACCTGGGACATTCCGGCGAAAGCCCGCGGGGTCATGGGGCACATTGAACTCGTGGACCAGGATGAGGGAGCCGCCTACGCGTGGCTGGCTGCGGGAAGATTTAGTGAAGGCGTGCCGGCACTCCCTGTCCTGGGACCGAGCCAGGTCACCCGGTGGATTAAGGCAGCGGCCGAATTATGCGAGAATTTTCGGATCTCCAGCTTGAACCAGGAGTTTACCCGCATGCTCGTGGATAAAGAAGGGGATGTCGAAGTACGGATAGCACTGGCCAAGACTCTTTTCGCGCTTGACCCTGAAATGACGATGACAATCTCCGTGCCTTTAGTGAAGAACGACAACACGCCTTCGCTATTGCGGGATCGTTTGCTGGAAACCATCGCAGGAGGTCAATCACGCCCTGCGCTGCAACTGGTGATCGAAACGTCCAAAACGGCGCCGCACCGCGGTCAGGTTCGCTTTGCCCAAATCATGGCGGGGACAACAGCGGGGGCAGAAGAATTAATGAGCGCCGTGGGCCAGGGGCATGCTTCTTCCCAGTTGTTGCTGGACAGGCAGGTGAAGGATCGAATCCTTAATCTTAAGAATGAAAACCTGAAAAGCCAGTGGACAACACTGACCAAGGGGTTAACCGGTCTCGATGCCGAACGGCAAAGAATTATTGATCATCGACTGGTAGCTTTCCGTGCTTCCAAGCCTGATCCTGCGCTCGGGATGGACGTTTTCATGAAGAACTGTGCGGTGTGTCATCAGCTGGGCGGCAAAGGAGCGGTGGTGGGGCCGCAACTGGACGGCGTGGGTAACCGCGGAGCGGAACGCTTGTGCGAAGATATTCTGGATCCGAACCGAAACGTCGATGCGGCCTTTTATTACAGCAACGTTACCTTGAAAGATGATCAATCGTTTTCGGGACTCTTCCGGGGCGAAAAGGGTGCAACTCTGATATTTGTGGACGGCACGGGAAAAGAACTCACGGTGCCCAAAAAGGACATCAAAGAGCGCATCGAATCACACAATTCGCTGATGCCCGAGAACTTTTACGAAGTCATCACGGTTCCTGATTTCAATAACCTGCTCGGGTTTCTCCTAAGCCAGGGGCGCAAATGAAAAACCAGGCAAAAACGAATGAGCGGCGAGGTCGGGCAAGGGGCTCAAATCCCCAGTAAATCGAACGTTTACCTTGACAGTTCAAATGCAAAAAGGTGTCATTCAGCGCATTGCCTGATGAATCTTTTATGCGCACCTTGTGCGTATTCAGCGGGCGGGAAACAGTCATGAGCGACAAAAAAATCAATATCGCAATTGTTGGTTTAGGATTCGGGGCAGAGTTTATTCCCATTTACCAGCGTCACCCCAACGCAAACATGTATGCCATTTGCCAGAGAACCCGGGAAAAGCTGGATTCCATTGGGGATGCCTTTGGCATTGAGAAACGCTATACCGACTTTAATGAATTGCTGAAGGATCCGAAAGTAGACGCGGTTCATATCAATTCCCCGATTCCCGACCATGGCTGGCAATCCATTGCCGCATTAAAAGCAGGTAAACATGTGGCGTGCACCGTGCCCATGGCGACCAGCATTGCGGACTGCAAAAAAATCGTCGAACTGGTCAAGAAGACCGGTTTGAAATACATGATGATGGAAACCGTGGTCTATGCGCGCGAGTTTTTGTTCATCAAGGAGCTCTACGAAAAGGGTGATCTTGGCAAAATCCAGTTTCTACAGGCGAGTCACCAACAGGATATGGATGGATGGCCAAATTATTGGCCTGGTTTGCCGCCCATGTGGTACGCGACGCATTGCGTGGGTCCTGTTTGCGCATTGACCAACGCCACGGCGGATTACGTCTCCTGTTTCGGTTCGGGAACCATTCGCAAAGAATTGGTGGAGAAATACAATTCACCTTTCGCGGTGGAAACAACGCACATTAAATTCAAAGACTCGGATCTGTGCGCACGAGTATATCGCTCGCTTTTCGACGTCGCCCGGCAATATCGAGAAAGCATCGATGTCTACGGTTCGAAAGCTTCAGTGGAATGGCCGCTGGTGGAGCATGAACCGCTGGTCCTGCATCGGGCCAAACTGCCGGAGCATAAAATCCCGAAGCTGGTTAAATCACCAGACTACGCCAAGTATTTGCCGAAACAGATCCGTCCCTTCACCACCAAAGGCGTATATGACCTCGGCAAGAAAACGCACCTTAGTTTCGTCCAGGGTGCAGGTCACGGAGGTTCACACCCGCATCTGGCCAATGAGTTCCTGATGGCGCTCGTGGGCGGACGTGATCCATTCCCAAATGCCCGGCAGTCCTCCAACTGGACTTGCGTAGGACTTTGTTCGCATGAATCAGCCCTGAAAGGCGGAGCGATAGTCAAGCTGCCCGCCTTCACCATTTAACCAACCCCTAAAACACAACATATGAGTAACGGAACAGACACAGGTATCGCACCTAACGCGAAAAAGCTGCTTTGGGCTGGCTTTGCCGCCATTCTCGCAGCCGGCATCGGCTTTGGGATACGAGGAGGCATTCTCGCCAACTGGGCAGCTGATTTCGGCTTCACTGGAGCGCAACTAGGCGCAATCGGTGGAGCAGGATTCACCGGCTTTTGCTTCGGAATTATCATCGGCGGAGTGATCGTGGATAAAATCGGCTACGGAAAACTGGTAGTGGCTGCATTCCTGTTCCACGTTTTATCGGCATTCGTCACTTTTGCCGCTGTTAAGGGACAAGCGCAGGAGGTTGCGTATAACTGGCTTTACTGGGGCACGTTTATTTTTGCGCTTGCCAATGGAACGCTGGAAGCAGTTGCCAACCCGCTGGTGGCGACATTGTTTCCGAATAACCGAACACATTACCTGAACATCCTGCATGCCTCATGGCCAGCGGGGTTGGTGCTTGGGGGATTGGCTGGCTGGATATTAGGTGATGGAATGCACTGGAGCTGGAAAGCACAGTTGGCATTGTTCCTGGTTCCCACCGTTTTCTACGGCATCATGTTTTTCGGTCAAAGCTTCCCAAAATCAGAAGCATCTGCGAAGGGCTTGAGCCTGGGCGAAATGTTGAAGGATGTCGGCATCCTTGGGGGTGCAGTGGCTTGTTATCTCCTGGTGTTGTTTTTCCAAAATGCCCTGCATCTTTCCCCTTTGGTCTCTTATGCGATGGGAGGCGTCATTCTCCTGGTAGTCGCGGTGGTCACTAAATTCTCAATTGGCGCCTTCTTACTCTTCGTTTTGCTTATTACTCACGTTCTTGTAGGTGCGGTCGAGCTAGGTACTGACGGCTGGATCCAGAACATTACTGGTAATATTCTTACGGTGAGCGAGGGCAAAAAGTTGTTCGTCTTCACGTCGCTGTTCATGTTCGCTCTGCGTTTCTGCGCGCACTTCATTGAGAAATCTTTGAAAATTTCACCGGTTGGCCTTCTGGTTATCTGCGCCATTCTTGCCTGTATCGGTCTCAACATGGTCAGCGGAATTGTCTCCTTCACTGGCGCCTTGCTCGCCCTCGCTGTTTATGCGCTGGGCAAAACCTTCTTCTGGCCAACAATGTTGGCAGTGGCCAGTGACCGCTTCCCACGCACCGGCGCGATTGCCATTTCCATCATGGGTGGTTGCGGAATGATGTCAGCTGGGCTTCTAGGATCTGCCGGTCTGGGTTACGCGAAAGATCGTTTTGCCGGTGAAGAGC
>JAQGOY010000017.1 GCA_028293375.1 Verrucomicrobiales bacterium
GAACTTGGTAATAATACCCGTGGAGGCGACCCAAAAGCTAATGTTGAAGCATTGAAGGCTGCGGGCATCAACTCCCAGTTTTACGTGTCTCCAGATACCGCGCATGAGTGGCAATCCTGGCGCCGCAGCTTGCACGAATTCGCGCCCCTGGTATTCAAGAATTAAAGAGTTTTTACATTTCCATTATGAAAAATTTAATGACACTACTGACCTTCACGGTCTTCTCGCTTTCGGCGATAGCCGCCGATCTCACTGGCAACTGGAAAGCCGACTTCGAGACCCAGCGCGGTATACAAAAATACACTTTCACCTTCAAGCAGGACGGCTCAACCGTCTCCGGCAAAGCGAATGTGGAAATGACTGATCAAAAACGAGAGGCAGAATTGAAAGAAGGAAAAGTCGATGGTGACACTTTAAGTTTCGTCGAACTTATAAACGCGCAGGGGAATGACTTGCGCATCACCTACACCGGTAAGGTTTCGGGAAACGAAATCAAATTTTCGCGACAAGTCGGCGACTTTGGCAAGTCCGAAGCCACCGCCAAACGCGAGGCAATGGCTCAACCCGCAGCCCCTGCGGTGGGCCAGCGGGCACCAGCCGGACGGGGCGGCTTTGGCGGCCCAATTGAATTGAAGGCAGATGACAAAGCAGCCTTTCCTAACCCTCCAGATGGATACGACCAAAAACGCGAGGGAATTGAGCATGGCAAACTTGAGCGTGTCGATTACGACTCCAAAACTGTCGGTGTAAAGCGTTGGATGCAGGTTTACACTCCGCCCGGTTACTCCAGCGCCAAAAAATATCCCGTCCTTTATTTGCTCCATGGGATCGGCGGCAATGAAAAAGAGGAGTGGGCGAAGGGTGGGGTGGCTGACGTGATTCTGGACCATCTCCTGGCGGCAAAGAAGATTGGGCCAATGATCGTCGTGTTTCCCAATGGTAATGCGGCGGGGGGCAATGCAGCGGGCGGGACTGGTGGTCGTAGCGCTGATTTTGGAGGTTGGGGAAAGCCTTTCGAAGACGACTTGATCAAAGATATCATCCCGTTTATTCAAGCGAATTATTCTGTGAAGGCGGATCGTGAGAGCCGCGCACTGGCAGGACTTTCGATGGGGGGCGGACAGTCCCTAAACATTGGCCTGGGAAATCTCGACACGTTTGCATGGGTCGGAGGGTTTTCGTCTGCTCCCAACACAAAGCCTCCCGAACAGTTGGTGCCAAACCCTGAAAAGGCGGTCAAGGAATTGCGGCTTCTTTACATTTCATGTGGCAATAAGGATGGACTCATTCGCATCAGCCAGGGCGTGCACGCTTACTTGAAGGAGAAGAATGTTCCTCACACCTGGCATGTGGATGAACACGCACACGACTTCCAGCATTGGAAAAAGGGCTTGTATAATTTTTCCCAACTCCTTTTCAAACAATAGGCATCAAGACCCGAACAGGGAACGCCAGGTTTAGTCACTAAGTCAATAATACCAACATGAAATTGATCCTCCGCCTGCTCGCAGCCACAATGATGTTCGGCCTTTCTTCGTTCGCAAGTTCTGCCGTGCCGCTCTCTGTTCTTTTCCTTGGAGACAACGCGGGGCATCACCCGACAAACCGATTCTCGCAAATGCAACCTGTGCTGGCTGCCCGCGGAATCGAAATGACCTACACAGACCAGTTGGACTCGTTAAATTCGACTAATCTGGCTCGCTACGCTGCCCTGGTGATCTACGCTAATCATACCCGAATCTCCCCGGATCAAGAGAAGGCTTTGCTGGATTATGTGGAAAGTGGTCATGGCCTCGTTCCCATTCATTGCGCCAGCTTCTGCTTTTTGAATTCGCCGAAATACATTGAACTTGTAGGCGCTCAGTTCAAAACGCATGGGACAGGTGTTTTTAAGGAAATCATTGTAAACACCGAGCATTCCGTGATGAAGGGACTCACTGCCATTGAAAGCTGGGACGAGAGTTATGTCCATTCGAAGCATAATACGAATCGAATCGTCCTTGCCGAACGGCCAGCCGAGCACGGTAATGAACCATACACCTGGGTTCGCGAATCAGGAAAAGGGCGGGTATTTTATACAGCCTGGGGTCATGACCAGCGCACATGGGGCAATCCCCAATTCATAGCTCTCATCGAAAACGGCATACGATGGGCGGCGGCAGCCGGCGAGAAGACTTCTGCCTCGAAGCCTTGATTCATTTATTAGATACTAAAATTATAAAACCATACACTTGCCGCGATATTTCACTATGACGAACAAAACACATATTTTCATGCTTATCACTGCGGGTCTGGTCACTGTCCAGGCCCTGGCAGCGGAAGTCGAGCAGCCGCTTCACGTGCTTTACCTCGAAAAGGCTGCGGACGATAAGCCCAGCGGACGCGGCGGTGGTGGGGGTGGAGGCGGAGGTGGGTCTCGCACTAATTATGTATATCTTCCCGGTCAAACCCTCGCTGTCGAAGCCATCTACTTCGATCACCGTTCCGATTTTACTAATATCACCGGGAATTATTTAAAACATTATGACGCAGTGGTGCAGGCGGTGCCTGATGCCGAAATCGGCGACGCGCAGAAGAAAATGCTTAACGATTTTATGAGTGCGGGCAACGCACTCATAAAATATGCGGACGGTGTTCGCCGACCGGATTCAGATTTGCGGGAGGCTGTGCTCGGTGGCGTAAGTAAGAAATCAAAATCCTCCTGGGAATCGTTTCTTGCTTCACGGCCCCCGTTGAAACGGCAAGCGGGTGAAGTGCCGAATTACGAACGTCGGCCGGAAGCGGTTCAGCTACAGCTTCCTCTCGAACCAAAGGACAGCATTAAATACACGCAGGTTCCCGCTGATTTTGATCTTCAGCTTTTCGCTTCCGAGCCGGATGTAGTCAAGCCAATCTACGTGGCCTGGGATGACCGGGGACGCGCCTGGGTGGTCGAAGCCCGTGACTATCCACACGGCATTGTCAATGAAGGTCAGCCCGGACTTGCTGACATCAAAATTTGCGAAGACACAGACGGCGATGGTAAAGCAGACAAGTTCACCATTTTTGCCGATAAACTTAATCTGGCAACTTCTCTTGTCTTCGTGAATGGCGGGATCATTGTCTCCGAGGCTCGTCACATGTTGTTTCTCAAAGACACGAACGGAGACGACAAGGCGGACATCCGGGAGCCATTGCTTCCAGGTTGGGGAACTAGCGACACCCATGCGATGCAGGGCAACCTGGGTCGTGGATTTGATAACTGGCTTTATGGTGCCGTAGGTTATTCCGGTTTCCGAGGAACTGTGGGCGACAAACCGCTTCAATTCGCCCAGGGAGTTTACCGCTTTAAGGCCGATGGATCAGCGCTGGAATTCCTCTATCAGTTTAATAACAACACCTGGGGGGTCGGCCAGAACGCATCTGGAGATATTTTTGGATCGACCGCGAATGGCAATCCTACTTTTTATGGTTATTTGCCTGCGACCATCCTGAATCCCACCCAACCCGCCCCCCCACGGGGAGGTCGGCCCGATCCCAATGCAGCGCCAGCTACCAACCAAATTCGTAGAATCTCTTCCGCTCTTTCCATGGCGCCAGGTATGCGAATGCACCCCAACACTCCCAACGTTCGCATGGTGGATAATTTTGGCGGTTATACTGCCGCAGCCGGACACGCTTTCATGGTGAGTGATGCCTTGCCCGCACGGCTTCAAGGCAAGGCTCTGGTAACCGAGCCAACCGCAAAAATTATCGGAATCATGGATATTCAGCCTGACGGCGGAGGTTACAAGGCCCGCGATGGCTTCAATCTCCTTGCCAGCAGTGATGAATGGATGTCACCGATTTTTGCTGACGTTGGCCCGGACGGGGCCGTTTGGGTTATTGATTTTTACAGTTTCATCATCCAACACAACCCCACCCCAAATGTTCGGTCAGCCGGAGTGGAAGCTTCCACTGGCCCGGGTGGAGCGTACAAAACTCCGAATGATGTTCGAGATACATCTCATGGTCGAATTTACAGGGTCGTTTGGAAAGATGGCCCGCGCAGCTTGATCAAAAGTCTCGCCGGGGCGAAAAGCGCGGAACTGGTGAAAGCACTCGATAGCGGCAACCAGTTTTGGAGCTTAAGGGCTCAGAGCCTGCTGGTGGACAACAAAATGATGGAGTCGGTCCCAGCACTTAAAAAACGTTTATTTTCGGGTGGAGGCGGTAAGGGCGCCATTCATGCGCTCTGGGCGCTAGAGGGTCTGGGCGCGCTGGACAAATCGACCCACCAGCGGGCTCTCATCGACAAAGATGCAGCCTTGCGCCGCAATGCTGTTCGTGCCCTCCCGGCAACTGACGCTGGCCGTGAACTCTTCTTCAGCAGCGCGGTGATTCAGGACCCCGATTTGATCACCCGCGAGGCGGCCTTTGTGAAATTGGCTGAATTTCCAACACTCCCGGAAATCAAAACCGTGGTGGCCCAGTTACCCCGGTCTGCTGTGAATACGAACGACACCTATTTGAATGATGCACTGACTTTGCTTGGCCGCATTCATAAAGTTTCAGGTGTTGGTGAAAATGAGGTGAAGGTAGCTGCCGGAGATCCAAAACGTGGTGAGGAACTTTTCTTTAATAGCCCCACTGCTGCCTGTGCCTCCTGTCACACTGTCCATGGAAAAGGCGGCGCAGTTGGTCCTATCCTCGATGGTATCGCTGTCCGCGCTGACAAGGCCTACATCACCGAGAGTCTCATGGATCCGAATGCCAAACTTGCAAAAGGTTTTGAAGATTTGACCATCTCTCCGATGCCGCCCCTTGGTTTATTGCTCAAGGAACAAGATCTCGCTGATATTCTGGCATTTCTTTATACTCTAACTACGCCCCCGAAGGATGGGATTACAGTCCCACCCAAAAGCACCCAGACCTTTGAATAGCCGAATTATAGTTTTAGTAAGTGCGTTGCTGCATGCATTTGCCGGTGCAGGGTGGGGCCAGGTTCCCACCCTGAAGGAGGCGTTTAAGGATCATTTTCAGGTGGGTGCGGCAGTCAATCGTAGCCTTGTGACAGGGACTCCAGGTCGGCGCAACCTGGAGTTGTTCATTTCAAAGGCCTTCGAATATGCGCACGAGGCGGATCCCGACGCCATTCTTCGCTACAATGATTATGGCCTGGAGAATCCGGTTAAACGGGCCAAACTCATTCATTTAATAAAATCTCTCCAAGCCCAGAAAGTTCCTGTTCATGCCATCGGATCGCAGACGCACGTTAACACCTCCATTACTTTTGAAACGATGGACCAGGCCTTAAAGGAAATCGAGACGCTTGGCTTACCGATTCACATCACCGAGTTCGATGTAAACGGCTCGCGGGGCGGTCAACGCGGATTCGGAGCTGATATCTCTGCCAATGCAAATGCCACTCAAGGTGGCTTGGTCGCTGACGCAGATCAGAAGCTTGCCGATGCTTATGCAGGAATTTTTCGCGCTTTTTTGAAACACTCTGCCGTGAAGTTGGTTACTTTCTGGGGACTCAACGACGCGCTTTCGTGGCGCGCCGCTGGGAAGCCGCTGCTCTTTGACGCCAATGACCAACCCAAACCGGCTTTTAAGGCTGTTATAGGTGAAGCGAAAAGTGAATCAGTCGCGAAATAGCGCGTCTCACTAAATAGGGATTATGAAAAATGAGTCAATCACCACACTGACTCTCTGTTCAGGACTTGAAACAATCAAACTTTTCGCCATGAAACTTCAAATTCTCTTTTCCTTGAGCCTAATGTTTCTGACCTCGAATGTTTTTTCGCAGAATACGAACAAATTCATCTTCTTATGCTTTGGTCAATCCAACATGGAGGGCTTTCCAGGAATCGAGCCTCAAGACAAACAACTCGTTCAGGACCGCTTTGAGGTTTGGGCGGCCGTGGATTTTCCCAATCAAAGCAGGTCGAAAGGCAATTGGTATCCCGCCATTCCCCCGCTGTGTCGTCCCAATTCGGGCATATCGCCGGCGGATTATTTTGGGCGCACCCTGGTTTCAAACCTTCCACCATCGATCCACGTCGGTGTGATTAACGTGGCGGTTGCCGGTTGCAAAATCGAGCTCTTCGACAAAGACAATTACCAGTCCTATGCCTCGAATGCGGCCCCGTGGATGAAAAAGATTATCGAAACCTACCGCGGAAGTCCTTATCAGTACCTCGTGGATGCAGCAAAGCTGGCACAGAAGGATGGCGTCATCAAAGGCATCCTGTTGCATCAGGGCGAGTCCAATGTGAACGACAGGGAATGGCCAAATAAGGTCAAATCGATTTATGATAATCTGTTAAAAGATCTCAATCTTAAAGCTGAGGAAACACCGTTGCTTGCAGGCGAGCTTGTTAACGCCGATCAAAAGGGTGCCTGCGCGAGCATGAATAAAATCATCGACGAGTTGCCGAAAACCATTCCAACAGCTCATGTCGTTTCCTCACAGGGCTGCGAGGGTCGGGGTGATCATTTGCATTTTACCCCAGCCGGGTACCGCGAGTTGGGAAAGCGCTATGCAGAGACCATGCTTCCGCTACTCAGCCCAACACTTGATAAAGGAAAATGAAGGTGCGTGGATTGCGTCGATATATTGCTCCAGTAATTCTGTTCGGTGCCTTATTGAAAACCTTTGGGGCTGATTCCATGCCTCTTGAGTCCAGAACTTTTATTCAGAACCATTGTGCGGAATGTCATGACGGCGAGGTTAAAAAAGCTGGCTTGGATTTGACCGCTTTGGCGTACGAGCCGGAGGACAAGGCAAATATTGGTATCTGGGTCAAGGTGCATGACCGCGTGGAAGCGGGTGAAATGCCGCCCAAAAAAAAGAGTCGGCCTGATCCCCTCGCCTTGGACACTTTTGTCAAGACTCTCACCTCCACTCTCAAGGCGTCCGAAACATCAATTATTTCCCGTGACGGTCGCGCGATGCAGCGCCGGCTTAATCGTTACGAATATGCCAACGTCCTGGAGGATCTTTTCCATATTCCCTGGGCCCAGCTCAGGAATAAATTGCCGGACGACGGCGAAGCATATCGGTTCAACAAGAGTGGAGAAGCTTTGGACGTTTCGCACGTGCAGATATCTCGTTACATGAGCGTTTCCGATTATGCGATGCGCCAGGCAATGAGTGTTCAACTCGAACACCCTCCAACCATCACGAATCGTTACTATGCTCGCAGTGAACCGAGCCTCGTTGGGAATTTTAGGCCCACTGAGAACGGGACCCTACCTGACCGGCATTCATTCCCTGTTTTGGATTCCCACGCGCAGCCGGATGTCCGGGCAGGCCGCTTGCCGGTTTCAGACCCGTCCACGCGGGACCGCGAGGCGGTTGGCCATGTATGCAGCATTTTTAGCGATGCTGGGTCCTACAGTTGGGGTCAATTTCGTGCCCCGGTATCCGGGAAATATCGGTTGCGCTTTAGCGGTTATTCTATCTGGGTCAGTGGAGGTGGTATTGGTCGGTGGTTTTATGAAGGCCAGGGAGCAGAAAAAGCTCCAGTCTATCATCTACCACTTTGGCATCGTCCGAATGCAGATGAAGTGTGGCCCGGACGTCAGGATGAACCCATGGGTGTATACGCCCAGAGCTCGGGCCAAAGCCGACCGCTCGGCCAATTCGATTTTAGCCCCCAACCCTCCACTCACGAAATTGAAGTCGTCCTCAACGCCAACGAAGTCGTCCAGACGGATGACTTGCGTCTGTTTCGAACTCGGGTCAACGGGACTGATGAGCAGTATGTAAATCCCCTCGCTCAAAAGGATGGCTTGCCAGGCTACGCAATTCAATGGATGGAAGTCGAAGGCCCTCTTTACGACCCATCCGGTGCCCAAGGCTACAAGTTGCTCTTTTCAGACCTGCCTTTGAAACGACTTGAGGCAGGAGCGACTGGCGTCATGTTGGATGTTAGTATTCCAGCAGGGCAGCCCCTGGCACGCGGTGGCCGCGGCGGCAGGTTCGCTCCTCGCACGAAACCAGTCCCTGTCGAAATCCTTTCTGAAGAGCCGTTAAAGGACGCGGAGCGCTTGTTGCGTTCGTTCATGAGACGGGTCTATCGTCGCCCTGTCGAAGAAGCGCATGTCCGAAGATTTTTGGATCTTTTCAACGATCAATTCAACAAGGGCTTTGGTTTTGGCAAGTCGATGCTTTCCACTTACACCGCAGTCCTTTCATCACCCGGATTCATTTTCACCGATGAAAAGCCTGGGCGCCTGGACGATTACGCTCTGGCCTCGCGGCTCTCATTCTTTCTATGGAACTCAGAGCCGGACGAAACCCTGCGCGCCCTTGCTTCTCGCGGCGAGTTACACAAACCGGAAGTTTTGCGTGTTCAAACCGATCGGCTTCTCAACGATCTCAAATCCAAACGTTTCATTGAAGCATTTACGGATTATTGGCTCGATTTGCGAAAAATTGATGACACCTCGCCATCCACCACACTCTATAATGACTACGAATTGGACGATCCACTGAAATTGGCCTCGATTGAAGAGACTCAACTCTTTTTTAATGAAATGCTTCATTCAGATCTTCCCGTGAGGAATATCATTGATTCGGATTTCACATTTCTCAATGAACACTTGGCCAATCACTATGGCATTTCTGGCGTCAAAGGTGGATTCATGCGCAAGGTCACAATCCCAGGTGGTTCGGTCCGTGGTGGTTTGTTGACGCAGGCAAGCATTCTGAAGGTCACCGCAAACGGCACCACGACTTCTCCTGTCTTGCGGGGCTATTGGATCACCGAGCGAATCATGGGCCACCAGATTCCTCCTCCTCCACCCGTCGCGTCTGTCGAACCTGACATTCGCGGTGCTGTCACTCTTCGTCAGCAACTTGAAAAGCATCGAAATAATGCGAGTTGCGCTGTCTGTCACAGTAAAATGGACCCGCCCGGTTTTGCCCTGGAAAGTTTCGATGTCATGGGCGGGTGGCGCGATCGATATCGGGCGGTGAAAGATGGTGTCGCTCCCGAGAAAGGCTTCGGCTTGAATGGCCAGGCCTTCGCTTTTTATTACGGCCTGCCTGTCGATGCCGCCGGTGAATTGCCCGATGGGCGGAAGTTTAGCGACATTCGTGATTTCAAGCGTTTACTGCTGCAGGACGAAATTCCTCTCGCGCGTAATATGGTCCGACAATTAACCATATATGCGACGGGAGCTCCGCTTCGCTTCACTGACCGCGAGCAAGTTGAAAAAATCGTTCAAGGCTCAAGTTCTCATCAATACGGTCTGCGCACCATCCTTCATGGCATTGTTCAAAGTGATTTATTTCAAATGAAGTAACCAATCGATTCTAATGAAACCATTATCACGCCGCCGTTTTCTCCGAGGCACAGGCATTGCTCTTTCGTTGCCGTTTCTCGAATCCATGTTTGTTCCCTTCTCGGGCGCAGCCGGGCCGGTTTCAAATAATCAGTCCGGTCCAACCCCGCGACGTATGTTTGGTATTTGCAACAACTTGGGCCTGCTGCCTGAACATTTTTTCCCTAAAGGGAATGGCCGCGATTACACTCCCTCTCCTTACCTCCAATTGCTGCAGAAACATCGAAACGATTTTACCGTTTTTAGTGGTGTGTCTCATCCGAACGTGGATGGTGGACATCCTTCGGATATTAGCTTCCTAACCGCCGCTCCCCATCCCGCAAGCAGTTCCTTTCGCAACACCATTTCCCTCGACCAGCATATCGCGGAGCAAATTGGAACGTTCACTCGTTTTCCTTCCATTACACTTGCCGTCAACGGCGGTCGCAGTTTGTCATGGACTGGCACCGGCGTGGCCATTCCGCCAGAACAAAGCGCTTCCACTGTTTTTAAACAATTATTTCTGCAGGGCACTCCTGAAGAGATTAATGCCCAAATTCGCGATCTCGACGCTGGCCGAAGCATTCTCGACGCCGTCGCCGATCAAGCGAAGGATTTGCAGCGGAAAGTTGGCGCCAGCGATCGGAACCGCCTCGACCAGTATTTCACCAGTGTTCGAGATCTGGAAGGTCGCCTCCAGGCCTCCCGCGGGTGGGAAAATAAACCGAAGCCAGTAGTTAAGGTCACTGAACCGGTTGACCCCACCAATCCCGCACAATACATGGCCAAAGTGAAATTAATGTATGACCTGGCCAAACTCGCCTTTGAGACCGACTCTACGCGCGCCATCACTCTTATGCTCAATAGCGTCGGCACCCCTGTCTTGCAAATTGACGGTGAGAAAATCACTGACAGCTACCATAACCTTTCTCATCATGGCAAATCGGCGGATAAACTCGCCCAGTTGAAGGTGGTGGACGAGTGGCATATGAAACTGCTCGCCGGACTATTTGACGACCTGAAGGCCGTTCGCGAAGGCGACGACACCCTGCTGGATCGAACCATGGTCCTTTACGGCTCCAACCTCGGTGACGCCAATGCACATTCTACTTCTAACATGCCAACAATTTTCGCGGGCGGTGGATTCCGTCATGGCCAGCACCTGGAATTTGATTCAAAACAAAATTATCCATTGCCCAATTTATTCGTCTCCATGCTGCAACGGCTGGGAATCGAGGAAAGCCGCTTCGCTTCCGCAACAGGAACAATGCGAGGTTTGGAAGTATGAATCGCACTTTTCCTCTTTGCCTTGCCTTGGCCACAAGCTTCATGTCCGCTTTCGCGTCACAAACAGTAATTGATTTTGAGCGCGCGGAAATCGGCAAGCCTGTAACAAATTGGGTTGAGAACGGCGTGATCTTTAAACTCGCCCATCCGCCAGAAAAAAGCAAAGCGGTTGGCCGCGTCATGTTTTTTCCTCACCTGGCCACCAATCACAAAGGCATCCTCTGCGCCATGGCCATTGAACAAATCCCCGTTCAAGCTACTTTCCCAAATGGTGCTTCTTCCGTAACTCTTGTTCTGTGGGGTTCCACCGGTTGCCCCGCTCTGTTGGAAGCGTTTGATAAGCACGGAACTCTCGTCGATAAAGCATCTGTTGGGAGCGTTCCAGGACGAGCCAGGCCGGAGGATCCAGTCCCTTTTTTCGAGCTGACAGTAAAAGCTTCCGAAATCGCCTACATTCGTTTCAGCGGACCACGCTCCGGAGAATTTCTCGCCGCAGATGAAGTCCGATTCACGCCCCTGCCACCAGCGCCATAGGGTGGAATCACCAGAATAATCCCAATCTTTCCTTTTTTCGTCTCAGCGACCCGTGGTTTCAACCACCCGCCCTTAAACCGATTCCGATTTCCTCAGGGGCCGCTTCGCCGCAGTGAAATCTCCTTGCACACTCATTCCCATTCAAGAGCCTCTTCATCTCATTAGGCAGCTAAGATGAAATTGATTATGGCATGCATCGAGTGTAGACAGTTCTCATGGCCACCTTTTCTACCAACGCCACTCCAACATTTTTCGCTCCTCATTTGACGCTACGCAATGTTTTGGCCGGAATAACGTTTTATCAAAAAGCCTTTGGCGCGGTGGAATTGCGTCGATGGAGCAACGACGACGGTAGTGTTCATGTGGCCGAAATGGAGCTCGACGGCGCTTTGTTTCACATGCACGAGGAGGTTCCTCGCACCGGTGAACTAAGCCCGGAAACCCTGAAGGGGATCACATCCGTGATAGGTCTTTTCGTGGCAGATCCCGATTCGCTCGCCAGAAGGGCAATCGACGCAGGTGCGCAGGAGTTGAGTCACATGCAAGACTACGATTATGGATACCGGCAAGGCACACTGATTGATCCCTTCGGTCATCACTGGTTGATACAGCGAAAAGTAACGTCGTAGAATTCGCCAGGACATTCTACAATAAAGGTCCAGACCTCCATCCCATTTGGCGCGGTCCACCGTGATTGACACTTACACCTGCATCGCAGTAGCGTTTCGACACGACTCCCATGAACTCGATGAAGCGATTTCTTCCCATTTCCACTCTCGCCTTGGCTTTGACCCTCCAACCTGCACTCGCGCAGCCCACCACGCCTCCCGCAACTCCAACACGCGGCGCTACTCCGGTTCGGAATGCTCCGACACCACCGCCTATTCAAGCCAAACCTGACGAACTTGCCAGGATCCAGGAAAAGACTGCTCAGATTGAGGCCCTTGTCAAAGAGCTCAAAGCGAAGCAGGCCAAACCTGAATTAGTGACGGATGTCGAGGTTTACGCGCGCGCAGGTCGCATGCTTTTGGAGTATCCCGACATGTTCGCCAATCAGGGTGCGATTAGTAACGCCTTTTCGACCCTGGACCAGGGCATCGAACGGGCTCAACAACTCCAGTCCAATCAACCCAAATGGAATGAAGGAAAGAAACAAATTCATGCCTATCGCTCGGAAATTGATGGCGCTGTGCTTCCCTATGGAGTGACCCTCCCCCAGAATTACGACCCTGGCAAACCCGCCCGCCTTTACGTCTGGCTCCACGGCCGTCAAAACAACACCACCGAAACGGAGTTCATCCACGGATTCCTCACACCTCCCCGACGCCCCAGCACCAACAGCGACCAGGGCGAAATAAAACTCGATTGCTTCGGTCGTATCAATGGCGCCGGTTGGCATTGGGCTGGTGAAATGGATGTTTTCGAATCCATTGCCGCCGTCAAAAAGCGTTTCAACATTGATGATAAGCGCATCGTTCTTCGTGGATTCTCCCAGGGTGGCGAGGGAGCTTGGCACATTTCGCTGCATCATCCCGATAGTTTCGTCGCCGCTGAAATTGGCGCAGGCACTATTTCCAGGACCGCTCAGAAACCAGGTCTTACTTCCTATCAATTGGCGACCCTGCGCATCTGGGAAAATATTTCCGAATGGGCGCTCAATATTTATAACCTTCCCCTTGCAGGCCATGACGGTGAAAACGATCCGGGCCAGCTGGAATCTTCCCTCCGCGCCCGTGCCCAGCTCGAAAAAGAAGGATTTCCATCCGAGGGCGAGCCGGATTTTCTTCATTCCAAAGGCGCGCCCGGGCTCTGGATGGTTTCGAAGGACACCGGTCATGGCACCAGTCTCTTGGTTCGTCAGCGGCTCGACGCATTCCTCAAGGAATATGGCGACAAAGGCCAAATCTCACCGGACCATATTCGTTTCCTGACCTACACCACTCGCTACAACAAAGACTACTGGGTTTCCCTGGACGAACTTGAAAAACATTATGAACGTGCTGAAGTCGATGCACAGCGCGATCCTGGCGGCACGAGCTATGACATCAAAACCAAAAACCTCGCTCGCCTTGTTTTGCGTGAAACAGAACACGCCACGGAAATTAAAATCGATGGCCAGAACCTGAAGGTGAAGCCAGCATCGGAAATCACCCTGGCCCGCAGCGGTTCTAATTGGAAGGTGGTCAAAAACGGTCCGGACAAAGGTATTCACAAGACGCATGCCTTGCAGGGCCCCATCGATGATGCATTTATTGATCCTTTCCTCCTCGTTCGACCCACCGGAAAACCATGGAATGAAGAAGTGAATCAACAGGCTCTCCGCTCCATGGCCAGGTTTGATCGGTTGTGGGGAAAATTCTTTCGAGGCCACCCATTTGTGAAAGATGATAAAGATGTCACCAAAGAAGACTTCGCCAAATACCATATCATTTTATTCGGCGATCCAGGCAGCAATAAGTGGATCGATAAAATAAATGGCAAGCTCCCATTCAAGTGGACGAAGCAAACCGTCACCCTTGGCGGTCAGTCTTACCCAGCGAGCGAAAACTTTCCTGCCATGATTTATCCGAACCCGCTCAATCCAACCAAATACGTCGTCCTCAATACCGGCCTGACCATCGAAGATCGTGGATATAACGGCGACTATGGCACTCCTCTCTGGGGTGACTATGCCATTGTCAAAGTAAACCCAGCGGCTCCTGTGCCGGACCTGGTAACGGGTGGCCTGTTCGATGAGAACTGGCAGTTGCCAAAATAGGCTTCCGATTTTCTAAAACGGGTTTTTTCGAAGGTGAATGCGCTTCACCTTCCTTATTGTTTTCGAGGACTTCTTCTTCATCCTCTGCTATCGTTTAAACAGGATAGTCCTAATGGCTACTTGGAAAGTTTCAGAATGAAGGCTTTGAATTATTTTCTGGCGCTGGTTTTGGTGCTTTCCCTCGCGGGATGCAAGCGCAAGTCAGATGATCTTCTTCAGGGCTACGTCGAAGGCGAATACGTCTACGTTGCCTCGCCATTGGCCGGCACTTTGGAATCTCTTTCCGTGCAGCGCGGAGCTCAGGTAAATGTTCATGACAACCTTTTTGCCCTGGACAGCGTTGCCGAGATTGCGGGCAGGGATCAGGCGGCTCGTCGACTTGAAGAGGCTGAAGCCAAAGCGGCAGATTCAAAAAAGGGAATGCGATCCTCCGAAATGGAATCACTGGAAGCGCAGGTCAAACAAGCTGGGGCAGCACTTGTACTTAGCGAAAAGGAATTTACAAGGCAGTCGGAGCTCGAGGCCGCCCGGACCTCGACAGTTCAGGACTTGGACAGGGCCAGAGCTGCCCGAGATCAGGATCGACAGCGCCTCTCCCGGTCTGAAGCCGAGCTTAAAACGGCCCAACTGGGTGCTCGTAGCGACCGCGTGACTGCCGCCGAAGCCAATGTTCGAGCGCTTGCTGCAGCCTTGTCCAAAGCGGAATGGGATCTTTCCCAGAAACATCAATTGGCTCCACAATCTGCGTTGGTTTTTGATACCATCTACCAGCAGGGCGAATGGGTCCCGGCCGGGCGGCCCGTGGTTTCCCTTCTTCCTCCTGGCAATATCAAGGTGAGGGCATTTGTCCCTGAGAATCGCCTCGGCGGAATTCATTTGGGAGATTCTGCTCGTGTATTCGTGGACGGCGCAGGCAGTCCCATAACGGGCACGGTGCGTTTCATTTCACCTCAGGCTGAATACACTCCACCAGTCATTTATAGCCAGCAAACCTGCGGCAAACTCGTCTTCATGGTGGAATTGAAATTTGATCCGCTTGTCGCCGCCAGCCTTCATCCCGGCCAGCCGGTGGATGTTCAATTTTGAGAGGGTTCATGAGCGACGATCTGGCTATTGATGTTCGTGGAATGACCAAGCGCTTTGGCGGCCGGGCAGTCGTTGACGACATCTCTCTCCAGGTAAAAGCAGGTGAAATTTACGGTTTTCTTGGTCCCAACGGCAGCGGTAAAACAACCTTCATTCGTATGTTGTGCGGGCTGTTGCGGCCCGATGCCGGCAGCGGAACCTGCCTTCAATTGGATGTCATCACCCAGAGCGAGGAAATAAAAAGACACGTCGGTTACATGACTCAGAAATTCAGTTTCTGGGAAGATCTGAGCATCCAGGAAAATCTGGATTTCGTCGCGCGCATGTACGGCGTCAAACAGCGCAAAGATGTTGTGCGAAACAGCATCGAACGACTCGGCCTCGCCGGGCGTGAACGGCAACTTGCCGGCCAGCTCTCCGGCGGTTGGAAACAACGCCTCGCTTTGGCCGCTTGCCTTCTTCACCAACCGAAACTGCTTTTGCTCGATGAACCTACCGCCGGGGTTGACCCTAAAGCTCGACGTGATTTCTGGGAACATATCCACCAGCTGGCCGATGAAGGGCTTACCTTTCTTATCACCACTCACTACATGGACGAGGCCGAGCGGTGCCATCGTCTCGCCTACATAGCCTATGGTAAACTACTCGCTCACGGGACTGTCGCAGATGTTATTAACCACGTCGGGCTGACCACCTGGGCAGTAACTGGTCCCGACTTGATCAAGCTTGCCGCCCAATTGCGCGGTCAGCCTGGCATCCCGCAGGCCGTCGCTTTCGGTGCCGCGCTCCATGTCAGCGGCGATGACCAGCCAGCTTTGGAAAACGCTATAGCGCCCCATCGCCATCCTCCCTTCACCTGGTCTCAAATTCCTTCCGGCCTTGAGGATGTCTTTATTCATTTAATGGATTCATCGAAGGACAACTTTAAGCCGTGACCAGGTCCTCCCATTTTTCTTTCGAACGGCTCCGCGGAATCATTGCCAAGGAATTCACCCAGATGCGTCGCGACAGGCTCACCTTCGCCATGATGCTTGGTATCCCGTTGCTCCAGCTTGTGCTCTTTGGTTTTGCCATCAATTCCGATCCGCGTCATCTCCCGGCAGCTGTTTTGTTCGCTGATTCGGGTCCTCAGGTTCGCACTTTCCTGCAAGCCATGAAGAATACCACTTACTATAAATTTGTGCGGGAGGTAAAGTCGGTTCAAGAGGGACGCGAATTGTTGGCGCGAGGCGAAGTTCAATTCCTCATCAACATCCCTCAAAATTTTACTCGCGATCTTCTTCGCGGCGATCGTCCCGCCGTCCTTATTGAGGCCGATGCCACAGACCCTTCGGCAACCGGCCTTGCCCTTGGCTCGCTCAACGCCCAACTGGATAGCGCCTTCCGCAACGATTTTAAGGGGCCTCTTGAATACCTCGGCAGAACCCCTGGCCCTATCGATCTTCGTGTTCATGCTCAATATAATCCTGAAAGTAATACTCAGTTTAACATCGTCCCGGGTTTGATGGGCGTAATTCTGACCATGACTATGATCATGATCACAGGCCTCGCTATCACTCGTGAAAAAGAGCGTGGCACCATGGAAAATTTACTCTCCATGCCCACCCGTCCCAGTGAAGTCCTCATTGGAAAAATAGCTCCCTACATTCTCATCGGCTACGTGCAGGTCGGTGTGATCCTGGGCGCGGCGCGTTTTATTTTCCACGTGCCCATGCACGGAAGTATTCCTCTTCTTCTTGCCGTTGCCCTCGTCTTCATTGCTGCCAATCTCGCCATGGGCATTACTTTCTCGACCGTCGCGAAAAACCAGCTTCAGGCCATGCAAATGACCTTCTTCGTTTTTCTTCCTTCGATCCTTTTGTCCGGTTTCATGTTCCCTTTTCGAGGCATGCCCTCATGGGCTCAAACCGTTGGCGAATTTCTTCCTCTGACTCATTTTCTGCGCATCGTTCGCGGCATTCTTCTTAAAGGAAATGGCCTGCATGAAATCATCCCCGACCTGTGGCCCATCGCTCTTTTTGCGCTCGTCATGCTCACTATTGGCATCAAGCGCTATCGTCAAACCCTTGATTGAGGTTTGCCGTCAATACTTCCACTGGATATCTGCCTCCGCTACTGCGGTGCTTGTCCCATATAGATGAATTCTTCGCGGCTTAATTCGCCGTCCTTATTGGTGTCAAATCTATCGAACCGCTTCGGTGCCTGTTCAGGATCAGGTTGGTTGGCCAGAAACTCTTCTCGCGACAACTTGCCGTCGTGATTCGTATCTTTCTTTTGGAAGAGCGCCGACCGATCCCGTTTTTCCTGTTCCCCCATTGGCTTGGATATCGAGATTTGTGGTTTCGCTTCCGGCAACTTCGCCAGCATGGCGCGCATGGATGAAACCACTTCGGGCTTTTCGTTTGCCATGTTCCTTGTTTCCAACGGGTCGGTCTCGTAATCGTAGAGTTCGAGGTCTGCAGTGGTCGCGGCGGAACCTGGGATTTTCCATTCTACCAGCCGGTAGCGAGTCGTGCGCAATGCCCGGCCAATGCGTTCTCCACGTGGAAAGGCGTGATAGAGAAATTCTTTGTTGGCGAGCTCGGGATTGCGAAGCACCGGCACGAAACTTTTCCCGTCCAGTCCTTGCGGTGTTTTCGGGATTGGCAAACCAGCGAGTTCCGCGAGGGTAGGGTAGATGTCCACCGTTTCTACCAAAGCATTACTGGCGCGCTTGCCTCCCTTGGTTACACCGGGAGCCACCACAATAAAAGGAATGCGCGTGGTCTGCTCATAGTTGTCATGCTTGCTCCACCATCCGTGATCTCCCAAATGCCAGCCATGATCTCCCCACAACACTATGATGGTATTGGAGGCAAGTCCGAGCCGATCCAGTTCATCAAGCACCCGCCCGAGCTGCGCGTCCACATAACTCACCGCCGCATGGTAACCATGAATCATGGTGCGTGCCTGGTCGTCTGTTAAAAGCCCCGTCTCTGGTATATCGCTGTATTGGCGTAGTTCTCCCCAGTTACTTGGCGCGTATTTAGGAGCCCCTACCGGCGGGCTTTTCAACGCTGGCACCGTGAATTTCTCTCGATCATACAGATCCCAGTATTTTTTCGGCGCGCAGAACGGTAAATGGGGTTTAAGGAACCCGACTGCCATAAAAAACGGTTCATTGGTTTTCGCCTTGGCGCTTCGCAAACGCAGTATTGTTTCGTCCGCTATCCTTCCATCCGGATACGCATTGTCGGCCACATCTGCGGATTCCCAGGCCGCTCCGCGTGGCAAATTTTGAACACCTGGCTGGTTGCCGAATAGCGCTTCTTCACGAGTCAGCTTTCCCTGGTTCTCTGGACTCGCATAGGCAACCGTTTTCTCCTTGAAAATCGGAACACTCCATGAAGCCGGATCCTCATGATTGCCGTGGCCCACGTGAAAAATCTTTCCGAGTGCTTCGGTTCGGTATCCGTTTTGCATGAAGTATTGAGGAATCGTTACCGCATTAGGGGAGGCGAGTCGGAAATTTGTCCCGAGATCATAAATTCCAAGAGTCGTCGACCTCACCCCTGTGAGAAGTGAATTGCGCGATGGAGCGCACACCGCCTGGTTGCAATACGCCCGGTCAAAAACCACTCCACGTGCCGCAAGTCGGTCAATGTTCGGGGAGTTGATCACTGTGTCGCCGTAACAACCCAGCAGCGGTTTGAGATCATCCACCGCAATGAACAGGACATTTGGTTTCGCCTGTTCGGCGGCAGTTGCCACTGGCAACCACGTCGTCAGCCAAATGATCGTCAATGGAATGAGAAAGCGTGCGGGAAGGTGATTCATATCCAGTGCCTTTTGTTTGAGAAGGTTTCGATCGGGAATCCCTTTCCATCATGGAGCGGACATGCTCGGAATTGCAAGGTCAAGGAAGGCAATGCACGAAGGATTACCCACAGCCGCATAGTGCCCGGTAAAAGCGAGAGCACCAGATTTTCGATTTACGCGAAACATCGTCACCGCGTCGCCTCGTTGGTTGCAGGAATACAGGAAATTGCCGCTGGGATCGAAGTTGAAACTCCGTGGGTAATCCCCACGCGTCCATTCTTCCCCAACAAATGTTAGCATTCCCGTTTTCCCGATGGAAAACCAGGCGATCGAATCGTGCAACCGGTTGGCCGCATAAACAAATTTGCCATTGGGAGAAACCATGATCTCAGAGGTAAAGCTGCTTCCCGCGAAGCCCGGTGGCAGGGTCGAGATCGTTTGTCGCGCACTTAATTTTCCCTCCTTTGCATCGTAATCAAACAAAACAATATTGGAGCCCTCTTCCTGCAATGCATAAAACCATTTTCCGTTGGGATGAAAGTAGAAATGTCGCGGCCCATCGCCCGGCGGTAAGGAAACCGAAGCTGGACTGTTTGGCGAAAGCAAACCCGTGCGCTGGTCAAACTGCCACACCAGGATTTGGTCCTGTCCTAAATCGGTTGAAATCACAAATCGACCCGCAGGATCGGCCTTGATCATGTGCGCGTGAGGAATGTCATGGCCACTCACTGCGAAACTCCCTGCCGGCGCATGGGTGGCCCTTTTGGGCCCCATCGTCCCGGCATCCTTTTTGATCTCAACAGCCCGACCTATGGTGCCATCTGGCAAAATCGGGATGACGGCGACTGAACCCCCGAAATAATTCGCCACCAACAAGAATCGACCAGATGGATGAACACTCAGGTAAGTGGGGCCAGCCCCTCCTGAACTGACAGTATTAACTAATGTGAGCGAACCAGTGTTCCTGTTGATCGCATAAGCGCCAATCGACCCCGACTTGCCATCCTCCCCTTTGTCTGTCTCGTTGGTTGAATAGAGGTGAGTCCCCGCAGCATTGATAGCCAGGCAGTCTGGGCTGGAGGGATGATCGAATATCTCCGTGGGCACCAATGTTCCCGTCGAGCGGTCCACCTGAAACAAATGGATGCCGCGCCCATTACCGGGAGGCAGATCCACTTGCGTGGACAACATGTTCCGAAGGGGTGAGCTAAAGGTCCCCACATAGGCCATGAGCGCCGCCTTCGGCGCAGCTCCCCGCGCCTCACTTAAAATGAACGGAAAGTATCCGCAGGCCAGGCCAAGGCCAGTGGCTCTCAGGAAGGAGCGCCGAGATAGTTTTGCAGGAATCATCTGTAAAGCTTGAGCCTTGCCTGTTTACACCGTCAAGGAGTTGAAACGATTGATTTTAAAACGGGCCACCTGCCAGCACCGCGTCGAGTCGAAAACTGGCTTCTCAGAAGACGTCTTGATCCCTAAACCCGACTGGGTAACCTAAGCTCTGTAAATTTCACGATGAAACTTCCATCCCGCTCAGTCACTTTCATTCGCATCAGTCTATTTGCCGTGAACCTGGCCATTCAAGCGGCGCCAGAAACCGTTCAACCCGACAAAGACCACGGTCCCCTTTACCGACTCGTCAACAAGACAGATAAATTCAGCGACTCGGAATGTTTTTGGAGCTTGGACAACGGTCGTGAATGGCATTCATTCGCCAAAGATCCCACCGTTCCCTGCCCGCATGGGAATGGACGTCTCTATTTTCGGCTTGGGACAGCGCCTCAAAATTTTGATGATCGAAATTCCCATTGGGATTTTATCGAATACGCTTCCGAAAACAGTGAAACCTGGCATGGCAATACCACCCAGGTTGATGCCTTTTGCATTCCCATCACGATTGAGATGGGTGATAAAAAAGTCGGTATTACCGAATCTCGCCGCAGTCTTTTTGAGCAATTTCGCACTCAAGCGCCCGAACCTTTCAAAGGCTGCGCGAAAGGCGACTGGTGGGTTCTTTCTCCCTGCCGCGCCACCTTTGGAGTCAACGGCGCCAATGCTCATTATTTCGATTCTTACATCGATGAAGTCTGGACCATGTACGCGCAGGAAAGAAAAACACCCAGCGGTAAATGGATCGGAAAAGTCGTCAACAATGCTTTAACTTTCACTCCTGTCGGCGAAGGAAGGCCAATCTCCTGTTCCCGAAAACCTTCCACCCAGGACGCTTTCTTGGGGACGGGCGTACTTGCCACCAACGCGCCCTTCTGCGCGGCCATTAATCGACATGTCCTGGCCGACCCTGCTGATTGGCGCAATACTGAAAAATTCTACCAGGCTCAACCCTGCAACTGGTATGCAAAGTTTTTTCACGAGCACAGCCTCGGACACAAAGCCTATGGATTTTGTTATGATGATTTCGCGGAGCAAGCTGCTTTCTTCTCTGGCAAAGGCAAAGAAGTCGTTATCACTCTCCGCTGGGACTCCCTTCCAAAAGAAAAATAGAAAGTTCGTGTTGTCCTTGAGAAACGAAACTAAGGCGAAAAAACTGCCGTTTCGTCGGAGTCCACTTTGTAACCCCATTTCTTGATGTATTCCGGACCTGGGCGAAACTCGTCACGCTGCTCTATTAACTTTTTTTGTAGCAGCGATTCGAGTCTCTCCTGCAAGCCGTGGCTTTCGGTTTTTCCCACTAGATTTGTGAGCTGGTAGGGATCTGTAACATTGTCGTAAAGCAGCCAGGGTCCATCGAGTGACCGCACGTAAGTGTATTGCTCCGTTCGCAATTCCCTGTATTCGCGTCCTCCTCTTTTTCGCGTGAATTCTCCAAACGGCGATATGCAGCGTATCACTGTCGCCCCGCCGGAAGGGTCCTTTTCTCCGCGCATCGAATCGCTGAAGTCGAAACCCTCCACGGATTTGGGAATCGTTTCTCCGCAAAGCCTTAGCAACGTGGGCATCATGTCTTCGCTGTTGATAGTTGCAGCAATGCGCCGTGGCAGGATGTGAAGTGACTCAGGCAGTCTGATTAACAGAGGCACTCGCGCCGATTCTTCCCATGGCCTCTGTTTACGCTGCTCGTCGTGTGACCAAAGCATGTCTCCGTGATCCGAGGTGAAAACCACAATGGTATTTGTCGCCAGTCCGGTCTCCTCCAAAGTCCGTAAAAGATCCGCAAAGCAATCGTCCAGCGCCGTGCAATGCGCGTAATAACCTGCTAATTCTTTGCGAGCCTGTTCCCTCGCTTTCTCCGGGACATTTGGCTGCAATCGCATCTTATCTGCTTCATACAGGGATCGATATCTCGCAGGCGCAGTTTCATACGGATTATGTGGTGGTCCCCACGCCAGCCAGAGCAGGAACGGTTTATTTGCTTTTGATCGCTCACGCAAATAGGCCTGGGCGTCTCGAGTCTGGGCTATTGCGTCGTACCCAGACCATTTCAATTTTTCCGGGCCGTCCGCATAATAAAAGGAGTTGCTGTAGGCATGAGTGCATTCCAGAACTTTCCAATATTCAAAACCCTGCCGTCGCTCAGGTGGAATAAATGCAGATCGACTCCCGTGGCCGTCGACGTGCCATTTGCCTATGCATCCCGTGTCATAGCCGGCTGCTTTCAGGATTTTGGGTAATGTCATCGCCTCGCTGCTCAAGGGAACGTCATTGATAAAAACCCCGTGCGTTTGCGGTCGCTGGCCAGTGAGTAAAGACGCGCGAGTGGGTGAACAAACCGGCATGCCCGCAACAGCCTGGGTAAAATTAACCGCCTGACGCTCGAACCGGTCCAGGTTCGGCGTTCTCACATTGGGATCGCCTGCAAACCCGAATGCCTGCGCTCGCCATTGATCCGCGATCACAAACAAAACATTGGGAGCCTTTTTTGACTCTCTACGAGCTGTGGATTGTTGGGGAATAATGACAGGACTGGTGTTTGTTTGTGGGGCTCCGGGAGTGCTGCGCCCGTTGACCGCATAGCTTACCAACAGCGTCCTCAGCCGCGCTACAACATCCGGGTGTTCCAGGTAGACATTATTCGTCTCACCAATGTCCCGCGCCAAATCATACAGTTGCACCGGTGGCAATGTTTTTGCCATTGCACTCCCGGGAACCGGCGTGCTCCATCCTCCTGAGTCCGCGCAAAGCTCGAGTTTCCAATTGCCCTGTCGAATGGCAAATGATCCGTTGATGGAATGATGCACTAACGCTTCACGCAGCGGTTTTTTCTCCCCCTTTTCGAGTGCAGGTAAAAGGCTAACGCTGTCTTCCGCCGCATTTTCCGGTAACGTGTGTCCAAGAATTTCTGCGCAGGTGGCGAATATATCGTTCAGGCAGACCAGTTGACTGCTTGTCGTTCCTTTCTTCACGTGTCCCGGCCACCGCACAAGAAACGGGACATGATGCCCACCATCGAAAATATCGGCTTTCATCCCCCGCGAAAGGCCGCTCGGATTGTGTCCCTGTTCTAAAAGCTCATTGAACTTTGCTTCCGGTGAACAACCATTATCGCTCGCGAACATCACCAGTGTGTCGCGCGCCAGACCGAGCTCCTCCAGCGTTTCCAATACTTTCCCAGCGCAAGCGTCTGTTTCCATGACGAAGTCGGCATACGGATTGAGCCCGCTTTTTCCCTGCCATTCTTTGGTCGGGGCGATCGGTGTGTGGGGTGCATTGAATGCCAGATAAAGAAAAAATGGCTTTCCTTGCTTTGCGGCTGTGGCCCGTTGGCGAAGGTAGTCAATCGCCTTTTGGGTGAGCACTGGCAATACATTTTCGGCTTCAAATCCTTTCGCGGCCGGACCTCGTCGCGTCATACTGTTCGTGCGCCCCCACATCATCGGGAATGCTCTGTCTTCAGTCGGGATTTCGGTAATGCGGTCGTTCTCAATAAATGAATACGGCGCCATATCGAGTGAAGCAGCAATTCCGAAAAAATATTCAAACCCAATGCTATTCGGCCCGTTGGCAATCGGTTTCGTATAGTCGACCCGCCATCCTTCCTCTCCCTTCTCAATACTGTCATTGAATGGTTGTGCTCCAGGATTCAATGCCCAATCCATTCCCAAATGCCATTTGCCTATGCAGGCTGTCTGGTATCCCTGCTGCCCAA
>JAQGOY010000026.1 GCA_028293375.1 Verrucomicrobiales bacterium
TGTAGCGCGAACCTCCAGACCCTGGCTGTTTCGACAAATGATTAAGCTGTCTCGTTCCCCGCCGATTCCCGTTATGACTTTGTTGTCCATGATCGGAGTACTGCTTAACCAATTATCATTTAGACGGTAGCCTAGACTAGAGAACAGCCTAAGTCCTAGATAATTATGTAAAGAAGATTTCCTAAAGATCGGTTCTTGTTTTCTTACAATTTTTTTGGCCAAAGTAATCACATGAACCCGATCAACACCCCAACTCGTGGTATAGCTTTAGCCATTTTCGTTTCGGGATTGACCATTCAGAGCGGTTTTTCTGAAGGATTTCGCAACCCAACGACTGGCGCTTTCAGCCTGGGGAGGGCGGGCGGACGAATAGCACAAATAGACGACGCCACCGCCATCGCCCAAAACCCGGCCAACCTAATGGATTTGGCGAATTCGGAATTCGATATCTCGCCGACTGCAGTTTATTACGAGGCGAGCTACGAAAACTCCACAGGGGCAACCGGCCACACGGGTCATCCCTGGAAGCTGCTTCCTCATTTCTTTTTCTCCTACAAGCTAAACGATAAATTTACTGCCGGACTTGGAGTTTCAGCGCCGTACGGTTTATCTACGGAATGGGGAGAGACCTCGGCGTTTAAATACACCGCGCCTCATTTTGCGGAGTTAAAAGTGATCAATTTCAATCCCACTATTTCAACTCGTTTGAACGAGAAAATCACGGTAGGAGTAGGATTGGACGTTTTCTATTCGGAATTGGAATTAAAAACTTTTATTCCATTCAGCGGCATCGCTCCTGTTTTTAATGATGGGGATCTGGCCTTTAACAGCTCGGGAACTGGAATCGGGGCGAATGCGGGCGTCACTTTCCAAATTACGGAGAAACAACGCATTGCTGCGACTTTTCGATCCCCGGTGTCAGTCAGTTACGATGGAGACTACCGTTACTCCTACCTCCCAGTAGTAATACCTGGAGCGGTGGCTCAGCAGGGAACTTTCGGAAGCCATATTACGTTCCCCACCATCGTAGCGTTGGGGTATGGCATCGAACTTCCCCACCATGTTCGCCTGGAGACCGACGTGGAATATATTCAATTTTCAACCTTCGATGTTTTGCCGCTCAGGACATCCGAGCCAATTTTGTTTGGAAACAAATATATCGCTCAAAAATGGAAAGATACGTTTACGGTCGGGGTCGGAGGAGACTGGAAATTTGCAGATAAGTGGGTTTTTCGTGCAGGCTACCAATATTACCAAACGCCCGTACCCGATAATACTTTCTCTCCCACCATCCCTGACTCCCGGCAACATGCTCTGACAGCCGGAATAGGCTACAAAGGAGTGAAACACGGTTTGGAATTTGGTTATGGAGCCATACTATATGAGCCAAGGGCGATCTCGAATAACCAGGTGGCCGCTTACAATGGGCATTACAACATGCACGTCCACCTTTTGTCCCTCACCTACGGATACAAGTTTTAAAAGTCAGCTAAGACCCGATTGCCAAACAGAAATAGGTTGAATATGATCCATCAACATATCAAGATATGTTTATATGATCAAATTGATCGACCGACTTCAATCATCCCTCGTGATGGGAGATGGAGCAATTGGTACCTTGTTATATCAGCGTGGGCAGCCGGTCAATGGGTGCTATGAGGCTCTGAATCTCTCAGCCCCGGAGCTGATTTCGCGACTTCACATCGATTATCTGGAGGCGGGAGCAGAGATAATTGAGACTAACAGCTTTGGGGCTAATCGCCACAAACTCGATAAATTCAACCTCCAGAATTCTGTTGAGGAAATCAATAAAAAGGCGGTCAGATTGGCGAGAGAAGCAAGCCGGGGTCGAGGGTATGTGGCTGCTTCTGTAGGTCCTGTCGGAAACGAACAACTCTCCCCGGTAACGAAAAAGGCCATCTACCTGGAACATCTGGAAGCGCTGTTGAGCGAAAATCCGGACGCCCTGTTTTTTGAAACGTTCAATAAGGCTCATGAATTATCGAACGTCATCAAGTTGGCACGTTCCCTTACAGCACTTCCCATTATTGGGTCCCTGAGTTTCAGTGATGACGGGCACACAGTGGATGGACTGCGCATAAACGCCGCATTTGACCTATTGAGAGAAGCAGGCGCCTCGGTGACGGGTTTAAACTGTCATTTTGGACCGACAACGGCAGAAACTATTCTTCAAGAACTGGAATTGAAAGAAGGGCATATCATTTCAGTTTATCCAAACGCAGGCCGGCCTGAATTTCTGGACGGACGATACATATTCCATCCGATCCCCCGGTATTTCGCCGAGATGACGCCTCGCCTGGTAAAACAAGGAGCACGGTTATTAGGTGGGTGCTGCGGAACAACGCCAGAAACCATCCATGCGATAGCACAGGTGATTCGACACCTGGAACCGGTGAGAACCAAGAAAGCCAGTGTCCGGGTATTGGTTCACGAGTCGTATCCGCGTGAGAATCGGAATGAGTGCGTAAAGTCACTGACGGAGTTGTGGAAAGAAAAATTAGTGATTGTTACTGAACTTGATCCCCCGAAAACGTTGAGCCTGGATAAAATGCTGGAAGGATCTGCGGCGCTAAAAGAGGCAGGAAACGACTTTATAACGCTGGCAGATAACTCCCTGGCTATTCTGCGAGTTTCCAATTTAGCGGCGGCAGAGTTGATTCGAAGATATTCCGGAGCCGAATGCATCCTGCACCTCGCCTGTCGGGACAAAAACCTGTTGGGGCTTCAATCAGAGCTGATGGGATTGGGCAGTTTGGGAATTGACCACGTGTTGGCATTAACTGGAGACCCGGCCAAAGTGGGAGACCATCCAGGGGCGACCAGCGTTTATGATTTGAATTCGGTTGGACTGATCAAAACGATCAAGAGACTGAACGAAGGTGTGGCTGCCAATGGTCGAGATTTGAAGGGAAAAACCAATTTTACTATTGGATGCGCACTGAATCCAAATGCACGCAACCTGGACTCTCAGGTGAGGAAACTGGAAGACAAAATCAAAGCGGGCGCTCAATTTGTCATGACCCAGCCAATTTTTGATCCATCCCTGGTTGAAATCACTTTTGAAAAGACCAAACACCTGAATATTCCGATACTCATG
The DNA here is from genome assembly GCA_028293375.1 of Verrucomicrobiales bacterium. Taxonomy (GTDB): domain Bacteria; phylum Verrucomicrobiota; class Verrucomicrobiia; order Limisphaerales; family JAQGOY01; genus JAQGOY01. The sequence goes on from JAQGOY010000026.1 coordinate 3,119, forward strand.
GGGGTGATGCCTCTCCTGAACGGACGAAACACAGAATTCCTTCACCATGAGGTTCCGGGAATCGTGATTCCCGATTTTATTCGCGAACGAATGAAAGGCCTGGAGGGGACTGAAGGAAATGAAGCAGGACTTGAAGTTGCCCGCAGACTTTGTGACGCCGTCCTGCAACGGTTTAATGGAATCTATCTAATTACACCTTTAATGAGATATGATTTAACTGTGCAACTTACTCAATACTGCCGATCTCTAAAACCGGCAGCATCGACTAACTAATTCTTCGCTATTTTAAGACTGCAGAATGGAATTCTTTCCAGTCATCGAGATTGTTCAGATTAATGGCATCCCGAATGGAACCATCGTCCTGCATTGAATTGGCCGAAAGAACGGTTTTCCGAACATCATCAGTGTGAATGTAACCACGAATGGAGGAGTTCAGAGTATCGATGGTGGACTTATCCAGTTTCGCGCCGGGCTGTTTTTTTATCCACTCTTCCAATTCAGGATACGTTGGTTTCTTCGATTTGATGAAAGCCTGGAAAACGGCCTGGTCCAGGCCAATAGCGCCGAGAACCATGGAATCATAGCCTTTACCGCAACCGGGGTAGCCTGGAGCTAGTTTTCCACATGCCTCCAATGAAGATTTCAGCCAGAGTCGAGGCAGGTGGAGCACTCCGAGGGGCCCGGCGACGCCGGAACTAATTAAAGGAACAATTGTGTTCATGGGATCAGGCGATTTTGCGCAGTTTAGTGACACGTCCGACTTCGACCCATTCCACTACGAATATATTGCCGGAATGATCGAAATATGCGCTGTGGGGAGCCACGAATTGACCGGCCGTGAAAGCTTCACGTGGTTTGCTTCGAATTTCCCGATAATGGGCAACGTCACCTTCTCCCAAATGGGTAATCAGCTTGTTTTGCTTATCGAACAAAGTAACGCGGGAATCGAGGTCGGGGATCAAAAGCACATCGCCACGCGTATGAAAATGACAAGGTGCTCGAAGTTCATCGGTTACCAGTTTAATGGGATGACCCTCCATGGAGAAGTACTGGAGGCGATGATTCGAGCGGTCAGCAACAACAAGAGTGGGCTTTGATTCCCGAGTATCGACCATGAGGCCGTGAGGACAACTTGTCTGTCCGCGGTCTTTACCGTTGCCACCGAAAGAACGGATGTATTCTGCCTTTTTATTATATTGATGAATCCAGCTCTTGCCGTAGCCATCGGCGACGTAAAAATCACCATTGGGCGCAACCGCGATGTTGGTGGGAGTATATTCTTTTGAGCTGTTATAAAGACCCGAAACATCCGGGACTCCGAGGGACCAGATCACTTCCCCATCCAGAGTCGTTTTTACGGCTAACTTGCGCGAGGTGTCGCACAAATAAAGAAATTCCTTGTTGTCTTCTTTGCTTAAATGAAGGCCATGTGCTCCTCCTTTGAATTCAGCGCCCCATGACTTCACAAATTTTCCTTTATCATCAAAAACGATGATGGCGTCATCCTTTTCGGAGCCCTTTCCCACGGTGTGCTTAATATAAATTCTACCCTGAGCATCCTCGCAAACGCCATGAGTATTTCCGTACTTATAAGCGGAGGGCAGTTCGCCCCAGTCGTGAATGCATTCGTAAGTATGCTCACCAGATCCGAGTATCGGATTTTTTGTTCCGGCTTTGTCTTGCGCCTTGATATAGGGAACAAACGAAACAGCGAGGGCTGCAGCCGACACTTTTTTAATGAAAGAACGGCGATTGGGTGATGTGGACGCGGGGGGAATGAGCTTTGAGTTCATGACTAACCTTTGCTTCGATTAAAGACGAATTGGATCCCGCACATAGTGCAACCCGAAGCAGTATGTGTCAAACCCAAGAAAAGCGGTGATGATACAAGAATGGAAGGTTCCGATGTTGCGGAGGAGATAACTTCTGTTTAGTCTGCCCACCTTTATGAGTTCACAAGTTCTGAAGATTGCTGCGTTGGCGGGTGATGGAATAGGTCCGGAAGTGATGCGTGAGGCCATCAAGGTTCTGCGCGCAGTAGAGAAAAAGTTTAGCCTGCAGGTGCAAATCACTGAAGCGCCCGTGGGTTGGGCGGGAATCGATGCTTCGGGGAAAGCATTGCCGGACGCGACGCTCGAACTCTGTAAACAATCCGATTCCATTCTGTTTGGGTCCGTGGGCCTCCCGGATCGTGACCCAACCATCCCGAAAGAACAAAGGCCGGAACGCGCTGCCCTGCTGCGAATCCGCAAAGAGTTCGGATTGTTTGCCAACTTGAGGCCGGTGCAACTCCCCAAAGCGCTGGCATATTCCTGCCCGCTGCGCCCGGAGCGTCAAGGAGATGGAATCGATATACTCGTAATTCGCGAACTGACCGGAGGTTTATATTTCGGGCAACCTAAAAAAATCGAAGAAGTAACAGAAAACGGACTCACTTTCCAACGAGCATTGGACACGATGGTTTACACCAGCCCGGAAATTGAGCGGATAGCTCACGTGGCTTTCAAGGCAGCCCGGTTAAGGCGCAAAAAAGTGACCAGCATCGACAAAGCGAATGTCCTGGAAAACGGAATACTTTGGAGAGAAGTCGTGAGTCGCGTTGGCAAAGATTACCCGGATGTTTCGCTGGAGCATATGTTTGTCGACAATGGGTCGATGCAGTTGATGCTTCGACCAACGCAATTTGATGTCATGCTCTGCGAGAACATGTTCGGTGATATTTTAAGTGATGAAGCGGCGGCATTGGCAGGATCGCTAGGAATGTTGCCCAGCGCGAGCCTGGGAAAAACATCTTCGGAACAAACCTTTGGCTTCTACGAGCCCGCAGGAGGAACGGCACCCGATATCGCAGGAAAAGACCTGGCTAATCCGATTGCACAAATATTGTCGGTAGCGCTGATGTTACGATACAGCTTCGGCTTGACCAGCGCTGCCGAGGCGATTGATAAAGCAGTGGCGAAAACGATCGAAGCCGGCTTGAGGACAGGCGACATCTTTAACTCACTGGATACCACCGCTCGCAAAGTGGGGACCATCGAAATGGGAAACGCGATCACAAGCCGCATTTAAGGGTGCGCAAGGGCTTCCGCAGTCTTTCGAGATTCCTCTAAAAAGGAGTCGACCAAAGGCGTGTTTTGCCGCCACATCAATCCAATGGTGAGGGGCTCGACACCCGCCAGTGGCAGAGGAACGATGCCAGGCGGGAATTTCAGTCCTGGAACCTGGACTGTGACACCGATGCCGTAGCCTTCAGCAACGTAAGTTTGAATAAGGTCGATGGAACTCACCTCAATGCTTGTGGACCAAACCACCCGTGCTTTGAGAAGGCCAGCTTGAAAGTTTTGCGTTACCGGTTCATTGGGCGGAAGACAGATCAAGGGATAGCTGATCCGATCACTTTTCCAGATTTGGGTCGCATCTTTGATTTGGGAGTCCCTGGAAACAACAAGGACGACAGGAATGTCCAGCAGTTTCAGGCAATGAATTCCAGCGACTGGTTTTCGATTGAGAACGGTAACGGCGACATCGATTTCGTTTTTTTGAAGCCATTCTTCCAATTGGGGCTGAAAAGCAGCCCTGAGGGAGATTTTGAGCGACGGAAAACTTGAACGAACCTTTTTCAGGACTTTCGGCAAATACTTGTTCAGGACAACATCGGATGCACCAATTCTCAAGAGCTGAGAAGGACCCCTCGAAATTTCCTGTTCCATTACCTCGAGGTTTTCAAAAAATGGGAGGACGAAACGGAATAATTTTTCCCCCGCTTCAGTCAATTCAAAGGGACGCCGTTGGAAGAGAGTAGATCCGAGATGCTCTTCCAGGGAAAGAATCTGAGCGCTGATGGCTGGTTGTTGGATCCCATAAGGCATTTGACGCACCGCCTCGCTAATTCCCTTAAACTTCGCAACATAATAAAAGAGTTCGAGGTGATGGATGTTCAAAGGAACCTTTCGATGGGATCAGCCCTTTTTCTGGCGTTGAACGAATTTGGACATTCTGTCCATGGCAACCTGGATTTGTTGGAGCGAAGTCGCAAAGCAACAGCGGAGAAAGCCTTCACCACTGGCCCCAAAAGCACTGCCGGGGACACAGGCTACCTTTTCCTCTTCCAGGAGTTTTAACGCAAACTGCCGCGAGGTAAGGCCAGTAGAAGTAATGGAAGGAAAGGCGTAAAACGAACCTCGTGGCAAGTGGCAGGTCAATCCCATTTCATTCAAGGATTTTACGATAAAATTACGCCGCAATTTGTATTGCTCGCACATGGCCAAAGTATCTTCGTAGCCGTTTTGGATGGCTTCAAGCGCAGCTTCCTGGCTGATGATACTGGCGCAGAGCATCGAGTACTGGTGGATTTTCATCATCGCCTCGATGATGTCATGCGGTCCGCAGGCGTATCCGATCCTGAACCCGGTCATGGCGTAAGCCTTCGAAAATCCATGAAGGAAAATGGTGCGTTCCTTCATCCCAGGAAGCGAAGCAATGCTAATGTGTTCACCTTCAAAAGTGAGCTCGGCATAAATTTCGTCGGTGATGATCATAAGATTGTGACGAATTGCCAGCTCGGCAATTTTCAGCAATTCATCCCTTTTCATGGTGCCACCAGTGGGATTTGTGGGGAAGTTCAGGACGAGGACCTTGCTTCGGGTGGTAATCACTTTTTCGATGGCAGCGGCTGTGACAGAAAATTGATTTTGGGCGGTGCATGAAACGGCAACAGGCACGCCATGAGCCATGCTGATGCCAGGGGCGTAGCTGACATAACATGGTTCGTGGTAAATGATTTCGTCCCCGGGATTAATCAATGCTCGAAAGGCAATATCCATGGCCTCGCTCACGCCCACGGCGATGATTATTTCTTTTTGTGGGTCGTAAACGACCTTGAAATGACGGGCAAGACTGACGCTGATAGCCTCCCTGAGCTTGAGCAGGCCAAGGTTTGAGGTGTAACTCGTGCGCCCGCGTTCCAGGGCGTAAATAGCGGCTTCACGAATGTGCCAGGGAGTCACAAAGTCAGGTTCGCCGACCCCCAGGGAGATGACGTCCTTCATTCCCTGGACGATGTCAAAGAAATCACGAATGCCCGAGCGAGGAATAGAGCGCACGGTGGAAGCAATGAAATTTTCAGCCTGGAACATGTTTTTTATTGTGTATTATGATAGTTGTAAATGCGGGAGAAGTTGAAGGAAAAAATGACACTGTCACCGGGAAACCGGGAGAGTGTCAAAAATTACGCCGCCGCCTGACCTGCTTTGCGACGAATGATGGGCTTGATCTCCCCAGTGACGACAGCACGGGTGACCTTAATACCGGCATAATCCTCGCTGCTGGGTATATCGAACATGACTTCGAGCATGAGTCGCTCGATGAGACTGCGCAACGCCCTGGCGCCAGTCCCTTTCTTTAAAGCCTGTCCTGCCAATTCGGTGAGAGCATCTGGAGTGAATTCCAGTTCCACTCCATCAAAAGAGAGAAGCTTGGAATATTGTTTCACAAGGGCGTTCTTGGGCTCGGTCAGAATCGAAACCAACTGATCCTGGGTCAATTCCTCCAGGACTGTGCACATGGGCAAACGGCCGATAAACTCAGGGATAAAGCCAAAAGTAATCAAGTCTTCGGGCTCGACGAATTGAAGAACTTTGTCGCGATTAACGCTCGCGACTTTTTTCGATTGTTCGACGGCTCCGAAACCCATGACCCGATTGCCCAGGCGGCGCTGGATGATCTTCTCAAGTCCGACAAAAGCGCCTCCGCAAATAAACAAGATCCCGCTGGTATCTACACGAATGTATTCCTGCTGGGGATGTTTTCGACCGCCCTGGGGAGGAACATTGCAGATGGTTCCTTCGAGAATTTTGAGCAGTGCCTGCTGAACACCTTCTCCAGAAACATCGCGAGTAATGGAGACATTCTCGGTTTTTCGAGCTATTTTATCAATTTCATCGATGTAAACGATCCCCATCTGGGCGCGTTTGACATCGTATTCCGAATTTTGCAGGAGGCGAAGGATGATATTCTCCACGTCTTCTCCCACATACCCAGCCTCGGTCAGTGTGGTTGCATCAGCAATGGCGAAGGGAACATCGAGCGTCTTGGCCAGAGTCCTGGCGAGCAAGGTTTTTCCAGAGCCGGTCGGGCCAACAAGGAGAATATTACTTTTTTCCAACTCCACTTCAGCATGCCTTGCGGAAGTCAAATCGTCATCGTCTCTCCCCTGGGGAAAGGTCGGTTCCTGGAGAATCCGTTTGTAGTGATTGTGGACAGCCACGGCCAAGGTTTTCTTGGCATGGTCCTGGCCGATGCATTCGGTATCCAGAGCCCTTTTTATCTCCAAAGGCTTGGGGACGTTAAATCGAGGAAGCGACTTCTTGGTTTCAACAGAAAGCTCTTTATCGAGGACGCTTTTGCAAAGATTGACGCAGTTGTCACAGATATAAACGCCAGGCCCGGCAATGAGCTTTTTGACTTCCGCGTGGGATTTCCCGCAGAAGCTGCACAGCGTTATATTTGTTGGCCTGGCCATTTTTAGCTCGGAACAGACGTTTTCTCAGGCAATCCAGTTACTTCCTTGCGAGAAGCGACAACTTCGTCCACGAGACCAAACGTCTTGGCTTCGTCAGCGGACATAAAATTATCACGGTCGCAGGCTTTCTCGACTACTTCGTAGCTTTGCCCCGAATGTTTCGAAATGATTGTATTCAAACGCTGCTTAAGTCTCAACATGTATCGCACGCGAATTTCGACATCGCTGGCCTGGCCTTCAGCCCCGCCAAGAACCTGGTGGATCATGATATTCGCATTCGGCAATGCGAAACGTTTGCCTTTCGCGCCAGCACACAACAAAACAGCGCCCATGCTGGCAGCCTGACCGATGCAGTAAGTGTTCACATCACAGGTCAAAAACTGCATCGTATCATAGATGGCCAGGCCCGCAGTGACGCTTCCGCCGGGAGAGTTAATGTACAAATGAATGTCCTTTTTCGGATCGCTCATTTGCAGAAAAAGGAGCTGGGCGATTATGACGTTGGCAACCATGTCATCGATGGGAGTTCCGAGGAAGATGATGCGGTCGACGAGAAGACGCGAGTAAATGTCATATCCACGCTCGCCGCGACCGGTTTGTTCGATAACATGAGGAATCAGAAAATTATCCATAATCCGTTTATAAGTTAGCGCAACCTAACGGAGCGACTTAAGAGCGTCAAGCCAACCCATTGACTTGTAGTCGGCACAAGGGCGACAAAGATTAAGCAGTCAACTCGAACAGCAACGACTTTTTACCTGCGAACCAATTCCAGATATGATTTGATAATTCAATGAAATGGCAATTGGAACATATCGGCCTGCCGTCAATCAGCCCCGAAAACCTTGCTCGCTGGTACGTGTCGAAACTGGAAGGAAAAGTAAAACTCAAAGGGCCCGGTGAGAACCCCGCTTTTTTCGTTGAAGTGGCGGGCACAATTATTGAAATTTATCTATGTGGCTCCTCGCTGGAGCAAACAGGGAACAACTCGCTTGCTGGATTTCGGCACCTGGCCCTGCGTGTAGACGCAATCGAGCCGGCGATGAAAGAATTGGTCTTAAAAGGGGTGGAATTCCGGGAGCCAATCAAAGAGGCAGGTGGTGGAGGACGCGTGGTATTCTTCAAGGATCCGGAGGGAAACCTGCTTCATCTGGTGGAAAGGCCGGAAGGGTCTATTTTCCAATGAATCCACCTGGTTTTCCAACCATTCCCTGCGCCCTCACCATAGCGGGTTCCGATTCGGGAGGCGGAGCAGGTATTCAAGCTGATTTAAAGACATTTCAGTCGCTCGGGGTCCATGGTTTGACAGTAATAACCTGCATCACGGCACAGAATCCTGACAAAGTCGCAGGTGTAAGAGAAATACCTCCAACCATGGTCAGGCAGCAATTGGAGGCAGTTGAAAGTTACTTCGCTCCGGAATGCGTCAAGATAGGCATGCTCTATTCAGTTCCAGTTATTCACGAAGTCAGTCTTTACCTGGCGCGCAAAAAAGAAGCATTTGTCGTTCTTGATCCGGTGATGATTTCCACCAGCGGGAGAGCGTTATTAAGCACAAAAGCCATTGACTGTCTTGTGCAAGAGATCGTGCCACACTGCTCTCTTCTTACCCCCAATCTTCCTGAGGCCGAATATTTGTTAAAAAAACAGCTAAGTAGCCGAGAACGGATCAAAAGCGCGGTTAGGGAACTGCATGACAAATTCGGATGTTTTGTTCTGTTGAAAGGAGGACACTCTGCTTCGTCAACAGAGGTCATCGATATTTACTGGGATGGCCAAACAGAGGACATTCTGTCTTCCCCGCGAATCAAGAATGTGCAGACGCATGGGACTGGATGTACTTATGCTTCAGCCATTTGCGCTAAGATGGCAACGAAACCTGAAATTAAAACAGCTATCCGGGAGGCGCACTCTTTCGTGCATGAAGCAATTAAACATTCGGTTCAGTCTGGGCGCGCAACGCTCTTGCATTGGTAACGAGGTAATCATCCGGAAATACCATTAAAAAATTATCGTCCTAAAACTGGCGTAAATCCGAATTCTGGTTATAATCAGTAATCCAATGAAGGCCTGGCTCCCATTTTTTTACGCATTATCAGTAAGTTTCTGTACAGTTTACAGTTTTGGTTCAGAGTTCCACCTTAAAGAAGCCCGGGAGGTCACTTACGAAATCACTGATTCCAACCCGAAGGTCAAGAGCGAAACCGCCATAGTTCGCGGACATCGAAAAGGATCTACAAATGTCATCGAATTTTACAGCAAGCTGTTTTTACAAGTTAGAGAAAAGCAGGACCTCGCTATTGCCGTAAACAAAAGCGGGCTTCCAGAAGCTAAAAGGCTGAATGGAACTTCCACCCTTTTAAACGCTCCTGACGCAATGACAGCGATCCGCGTTTGTGCCCAACTTGCCCAACTCCCGTATGTCAAGTCGGCACACCCGATAACCCGACGCCAAAAAATCTTGTTTTCGAGTTACGCTCCAGCTCCCAAGGACCCTTACTTCCAATTTCAGTGGCATCTCGAAGACCGCGACACCAATGGGACTCCTCGTGGGACCGATATTGACGCACGGTCTGCCTGGGCTGTTTCCAAAGGAGAGGGAGTCATAGTGGGAATCGCAGATGATGGGGTGGAAATCACCCATCCGGAGTTGGTCACTGCGGCTACTGACAGTCCTCATTTCAATTATGCAGATAAAACGACAGACGCAGGCCCGAGCAGCTCTTTTGACCGGCATGGGACGGCCGTTGCGGGGTTGATTGCCGCTGAGGGGGACAACAATGTAGGGATCACCGGCGTCGCTCCGCATGCAAAAATCGCCAATTGGAAAATTTTCGATTTCGGATCGTTCGTCATGAACGATGATGATCTTTTCAATCTTTATCAATTCCACTCGGACATTGTCGGTGTGCAAAATCATTCCTGGGGAGAAGCGAGTGTGTCGTTGGCCCCTTCGAGCAGCCTGGAGAAAATGGGAATCGAAAATGCGGTCACTCTCGGGCGAGGCGGAAAGGGAGTGGTCATTGTCAGAGCAGCAGGAAATGGTCGGTTGAACGGTGGAGACGCGAATTTTGATGAAAGCCCCTCCAATCCCTACGTTATTGCAGTGGGTGCGGTGAAGGAAAGCGGTGAATTTGCAAGTTATAGCAGCCCCGGAGCGTGCATTCTCGTGGCAGGGCCCGGCGGGGATACAGCCTCGGCCACGCTTTTCACCACAGATCGTCAGGGAACTGAAGGGTACAATTTCGCCAATTACACAAATGATTTCGCCAATTATGCCTTTGAAGGAAGTGGGTTTGTGGGTACCTCCGGCTCTTCTCCCATAGTAGCCGGAATAGCGGCGCTGGTTCTATCCGCAAACACCAATCTCACTTATCGGGATGTGCAGCAAATCATCCTCCTTTCTGCGCGCCATGTGGACCTACGCGACTCGGATATGAGCACCAATGCTGCCGGATTGCGAGTGAGTCACAACGTGGGGTACGGTGTCCCGGACGCGGGTGTTGCCGTCAGGTTGGCGAAGAAGTGGGTAAATCGCCCAGCCGCAACCAATCTGGTTTTCACCACGAACGTCTCCAGCCCGATTCCTGATGATGGACTTCGTGTAAGACTGATAGGCGGTCCCGAGGCCATATCGAACCTCGGAGCCACTCCGTCCCTGGGAATCCCCATCGATAAATCCTCCATGATTTTACCATTGGTGGACATCGGCAGAGGGGCGATTATTACAAACTCTGTTGCAGGGAAAGCTGCCTTGATTCAAAGAGGGGATATTTCCTTCAAAGAAAAAATCGATAATGCGGCGAGTGCCGGGGCTTCCCTGGTCATCGTCTATAACAGCAGTGGAGGAACTGACCGCGTCAACATGGGTCAGACGGAGCATACTGCCATTCCATCCGTATTTATTTCCCAGCAGGATGGCGAGGGTCTGCAACAATTTCTCGCCACAAACGGAACTGCCAGCGTGCAGTTGCAAATCAACTCAGCGGTGACTTCCATCCAAGTCACCAACACCCTGATTTGTGAACATGTGTCGGTGCGGATTAAGTCGGACCATCACACCAATTCCCAACTGCGCATCACCCTCACATCACCGCAGGGAACATGTTCAGTGCTTCAACGGTTGAGCTTCAACCCGGATCCCCTTGAAGACTGGACCTACTACAGCACGCACCATTTCTTCGAAAGCAGCGCGGGGGTCTGGACGGTCGCTGTGACCGATGAAATGCCAGGCGGGACCGGAACGGTTTCCGAAGTGGAGTTGAAACTTGAAGGAGTGGCAATTACCGATGCAGACGGAAATGGACTGGATGACGAATGGGAACTGACAAATTTGGGGTCTATTGGAAACAACCCGGCGGCCGATCCGGACAAGGATGGGTATAGCAATGCGATAGAACAAATCCTCCAAACACAGCCATTGCAGTTTGATGCGCCTCTAAGACTCGATTTTTCGAGATGGAACAAGGATTACTCAA
>JAQGOY010000087.1 GCA_028293375.1 Verrucomicrobiales bacterium
CCATTCTCCCACCGGCACGGGCAAAACCTATTCTGTTTGGGGCGGCCCTTTGGAGGATTGGCTGGGACGCCGCAGGAAAATTCCGAAGTCTATCCAGCCCTTCAAAGTTTTGTGGATCACTCCGCTCCGAGCCCTTGCCAACGATACTCTGGAGACTTTGAAACGCCCCATCGCTGATCTCGGTATTCCATGGACAGTGGGCATCCGCACCGGTGACACCTCCAGCCAGGAAAAACGAAAACAACGCAGTCAACTACCCACCGCTCTCATCACCACCCCGGAATCTCTTTCTGTCATGCTCAGTTATCCCGAAGCCCACGACCTGATGAACGGGCTGGAATTGGTCGTGATGGATGAGTGGCATGACTTGTTGGGGACGAAACGGGGTGTGCAGGCGGAACTTTGTCTGGCTCGCCTGCGACATTGGTTTCCCACTGTTCGCACCTGGGCGCTTTCAGCAACTCTCGGCAATTTGGATCAGGCCATGGAGGTTCCTCTTGGTTCTCACTCGCCAAATGGAAAGTTAGTCTCGGGTGATTTGCAAAAGAAGGTCGAGGTCGAAACGGTCTTGCCTCTTACCGTTGAAAAATTTCCCTGGGCAGGCCACCTCGGTCTCCAACTCTTGCCTGACGTTCTGGAAAAGCTTAACAACGCTCGCACTACTCTCGTCTTTACCAATACCCGATCCCAAACCGAGATCTGGTTCCAGGAACTCATCAAGGCGAAACCGGAATGGAAGGATCTCATTGGCATTCACCATGGCTCCATAGATCGCCACGTTCGCGAGGAAGTCGAAGAAAAACTCAGAACTGGCGGCTTCCGTTGTGTTGTTTGCACTGCAAGTCTTGACTTGGGCGTCGACTTTTCTCCAGTGGAACAGGTCATCCAGATCGGCGCCCCGAAAGGCGTCGCCCGCATGCTCCAGCGCGCTGGCAGAAGCGGTCATCGCCCCGGCGCCACCAGTCGCATCGTCTGCATTCCCGCCCACGCTCTCGAGTTGGTCGAATTCGCCGCAGTCAAGGAAGCCATTGAGGCCCGGACTCTTGAAGCTCGCGAACCCCTCGAAAACCCACTCGATGTCCTCGTTCAACACATCGTCACCATTTCTGCGGGCATCGCTTTCGATTCCGAAAGTCTCTACCATGAAGTAAAATCTGCTTACGCTTTTCGGAACCTCACTCCTCTGGAATGGGAGTGGTGTCTCGGTTTCGTCAGCAATGGCGGCAAAGCTCTGAAAGCGTATCCTCAATACAATCGTGTCGTGCATGGAAAGGAGGGATGGAAAATACGCGATGAATCGCTCGCCCAGCTTCATCGTATGTCCATAGGAACCATTACTTCAGACAGTTCTCTTCTTGTTCGCTATGTCGGTGGCAAGTCTATCGGTTCCGTCGAGGAATCCTTCCTCGCTCGAGTCAAACCCGGCCAATCCTTTTCTTTTGCCGGTTACAACCTCGAGCTGGTTCGCATTCGCGATCTCACCGCTTATGTCCGAAAATCCGCAAAGGTTTCCGGCGCGATTCCACAGTGGATGGGCGGCAGAATGCCCCTTTCTTCTCAACTCGCAGCAGGTGTCCGTCGTAAATTCTCCGAAGTCAATCGAGGCCAGTTTAACGGAATTGAAATGGAAACCGTTCGCCCCGTTCTGGAGATTCAAAAAACCTGGTCCCACATTCCTGAACCCGATGAACTTCTCATCGAAAAAATCGAAATGCATGATGGTGGGCATTATTTTATTTTCCCTTTCGCTGGGCGCCTCGTTCACGAAGGTCTTTCTGCCTTGCTCGCCTTTCGAGTTTCACGCCTCGCTCCAAGGTCCATTAGCACCACCGTCAACGATTATGGTTTTGGTTTGCTGGCCACCTCTCACGCTCCTGTAACCCCTGGCCAGTGGTGCCAGCTTCTTTCACCCGAAAATTTACTCGATGATTTGCTCGCCTGCCTCAATTCAGCCGAGCTCGCTCGCCGGCAATTTCGCGAAATTGCCCGCATTGCCGGGCTTATTTTTCAGGGATTCCCGGGATCAAACAAAACTGTCAAACAGCTCCAGGCCTCAAGTGGTTTGATTTTTGAAGTTTTCACAAAGTATGATCCAGATAATCTCCTCCTCAGTCAGGCTCGACTCGAAGTTATGGATCGCCAACTCGATATCAGCCGTCTCAAACAAAGTCTCTCCGAGCTTGCTTATAGCAAGATTGTCGTCAAAGAAATCTCCCGGCTGACCCCCCTCTCTTTTCCCTTATGGGCCTCTTTTGTTCAAGCCCAGGTGAATTCCGAAAGTTATAACGAACGCATCAAACGCATGGCGCTTCAGCTCGAAGCTGACGCCAGAAAAGAAAACTAGACGTCATGGATATAGTCTGTGCCGGTGAAAATCTAACCTTGCTTCCCGAACGCGCTCTCTTATGGCCGCGCCGGCGCACTTTGTTTGTCGCTGACCTTCATTTCGGCAAAAGCGCTGCTTTCCGCGCCGCCGGGATTCCCATGCCCGAGGGTTGCACTTCCGATGATTTGAAACGATTGGATCGGTTAATGGAGCTTTATTCCATTAATACCCTTATTATCCTGGGTGATTTTTTCCATGCCGCCTCCGGCTGCAGCGAACCAATTATGTCTCAGATCGAAACCTGGTGCGGGCGTCATTCCAAGGTTTCCAAAATTCTTGTCCCAGGCAATCACGACAAGAAATCTTCCCCGCCCCCCGCTTGCTGGAATTTCCAAATCCAGCACGAGCCGTTTCTCCTCGACCCTTTTGCGGGGTGTCATTCTCCCCGCCGCCATGTCGGCCACTACGTTCTGGCTGGCCATATTCATCCCGGTTTCGCGCTCCAGGAACGCTATGGTCGCGGAATAAGATTACCCTGTTTTGTTTTCGGTAAATACGGCGCAATCCTCCCCGCTTTCGGTGGTTTCACCGGCCTGCACCCAGTCGATTTGGTTCCCGGCGACTCGGTTTATCTTGTTGGAGATGGCAAAGTTTTCGCCCTTCCAGAATTCAAAGCAACCCGCAAAACCAGGCAATTGAAATGAACCCCTTGTTATCGTCCGATCTCGAATCAGCCATAGTCCTATCCGTTTTTGCTTGCCCAGTGATGGTCAAAGGGCGTAGCCCTATTTTATGCCAATCAACAATTCTCAGGAAAGTCGTGTTTCACGGCGGCTTTTTATTCAACTTGGAACCTTTGCGGCCGGCGGCTTGCTCCTCCCCGCCTGCAGTTCCATGGGCCGAAAATCCAACTACAAATCCCCCAATGAGAAACTGAATATTGGCATCATCGGAACCAATGGCAAAGGCGCCAGCGATACCGATGGCGTCGCCTCTGAAAATATCGTCGCTCTTTGCGATGTCGATGAAGGATCTCTTCGCAAAGCCGCCGCTAAATATCCTCGCGCCAAATTATACCGCGATTACCGCAAGATGCTGGAGGAAATGAAAGAAATCGATGGCGTCACCGTCAGCACTCCTGACCATCATCATTTCCCCGCCTCCATGATGGCGATTTTATTGGGTAAACATGTTTACTGTCAAAAACCGCTGACACACACGATCGGTGAAGCTCGTGCCATCGCTAAAGCTGCCCGCAAGGCTAAGGTTGCCACCTTGATGGGCAACCAGGGGCATTCCGGGGAAGGCATTCGCGCTTTCAGTGAATTGTTTAACGCCGGTGCCATTGGTGATGTGCATGAGGTTCATTGCTGGACTGATCGCCCGATTTGGCCCCAGGGCATGCAATCCCGTCCCGCTGCTCAGCCAGTTCCAGATACTCTCGATTGGGATCTCTTTCTCGGGCCCGCCCCAATGCGTCCCTACAACAAAGCGTATCATCCCTTCGCCTGGCGCGGATGGTGGGATTTCGGTTGCGGCGCTCTTGGTGACATGGCCTGCCACATCATGGACGTCAGTTACACTGCGCTGAAGTTAACCAATCCAGTCAGCGTCGAGGCTCAATCTAGTGGGGCATCTGAAGAAGCAGCCCCCAACTGGTCGATCATTACTTATCATTTCCCCGCTCGTGGAAAAATGCCCGCAGTAAAGCTGGTCTGGCATGATGGGAAAAAGAAACCTTCCCTCGATTTAATGGAAGAAACGGATGAGAAAAAGATTCCTGACAACGGAACTCTTTACATTGGTCAGCGTGGCAAGATATTTACCGAAACATACGGAGAGCGGCCCCGTTTCATTAGCGGACCCAAAGATTTCCCAACTCCTCCCAAAACTCTTCCTCGTTCTCCAGGCCATTACAAAGAATGGATACTCGCCTGCAAGGGCGGCGAACCCGCCGGTTCCAATTTCCCCGATTATGCCGGTCCATTCACCGAAATGGTTCTTCTTGGAAATCTCGCCGTTCGTTCCGGCAAGAAGATCGAGTGGGATGCCAAAAACCTGAAATCAACCAACGCTCCCGAAACCGCGTCACTGGTCCACAAACAATATCGCCCAGGCTGGGACTTCACCCACGGCCTCGCCAAGTCATAGTTTAAGAACTCACAACAGCTCAAAAGAAATCGAGACGGCGTCCCACGCAATTCAGGCCGCCGTCTCCGCCCAAAGCGGCAGCATCAAGTGAGTAATTAACAAATAATAACAAATATGAGAGCAGGTCCATCTCGCGTGAGGTGCCTGATCCTTTCAATTCACCCTTTATAAGTTGCGAAATGTCGCAGGAAGGCGATGGTATTATTGGGAATCTTATGGCTGACCTAACTTATACCAATCCAGTTTACTCAGGGTATTTCGCTGATCCTTTCGTCTGGCAGCATGAAGGCATTTATTACGCCGTCGGAACGGGTCCCGTCCCTGACCGTTCTGATTCAAAGCTCGCAGAACTCAGGGCTTTCCCGCTGCTCCGCTCCCACGATTTCGTAAACTGGGAATCCATCGGTGGCGCTTTGCGTGTTCCTGATTTTGCCGTCGGCGGTGATTTCTGGGCTCCCGAAGTGGCCTTTGATAACGGCAAATTCTATCTCTATTACAGCGTCAGTACTGAAGGCCTGAATCACAAACTGCGGGTCGCCGTCAGCTCTTCTCCTGAAGGTCCTTTTGAGGACGTCGGGCTTCTCATGCCTCACTCGGACGACGTTCCTTTCGCGATCGATGCCCATCCTTTCCGTGACGATGATGGACAATGGTATCTCTTTTATGCCCGCGACTTTCTGGACCAGGAAAACGGCTTGTTCGCCGGCACAGCTTTGGTCGTCGATCGTTTATTGAACATGACCATTTTGGCTGGCGAGGAGAAAGTGGTTGTGCGAGCTCGTAACAATTGGACCCTCTTCAAGGCTCAGCGCGAAATGTACGGTAAGATCCTGGATTGGCACACCCTTGAAGGTCCCTTCGTCCGAAAACATGAAGGCGAGTATTTCTGTTTCTATAGCGGCGGCTGTTACGAGAACGAAAGTTACGGCGTCGACTACGCCGTGGGTTCCTCGGTCATGGGCCCTTACGCTGATTCCGGAAACGAAACCGGCGCTCGCGTTTTGAAGACGCTGGCTGAAAAGGTAATCGGTCCGGGTCATCATTCCATCGCAGTCGGACCCGACGGCAGGGACTATCTTGTCTATCACGCCTGGGATCACGCCATGACCGGCCGACGCATGTGTATCGACCTTCTCCTTTGGACCGAAGAAGGCCCTCGTTGTGCCGGCCCGACCTGGGCATCCCAAACCATCAGCGCCTCATCTTAATCATTCCATCCCCATTGCGGATATTCCTTGCCTAAGTTCTCTCAATGGGCCAAACCGATGGCATGAATCGACGCCTCCTCATGGCCGTGCTCTCTCTAGCTATTTCTCTTCCCGTATTTGGCCAGCTCTCACCCGAACCCGTCTTTGAAAATGTAAAACGCCAACCGCCCCTCGGCATTGCCGTTTCGGATACTCAAAAACAAGAACTCCAGGACGGCCTCAAAAGTCTGCGCTCCAGGATCGACGCCCTGAAATCCAAATTGAAAGGGAATCAACTCGCGCTACTCCCAGACGTTGAAATCTTTTACACCGCCGTCCGGTATCCCTTGGAATACAACGAGTTTTTCAAGGCAAACGAAA
This sequence comes from Verrucomicrobiales bacterium, assembly GCA_028293375.1. Taxonomy (GTDB): domain Bacteria; phylum Verrucomicrobiota; class Verrucomicrobiia; order Limisphaerales; family JAQGOY01; genus JAQGOY01. The sequence continues at coordinate 6,046 of JAQGOY010000087.1, forward strand.
TAACTGGGGCTGCCAGCTTATTGAAAGTCGGAATGGACCGTGCCGAGCAACTCGAGCAGGGCAAAGCGCCATGGCTGAGTCAAACCGGTTTGGTGGTTAGAGGTTACCAATCTAAAATCGACAAATCTTATCAACCCTATGGGCTTGTCGTACCCCCTTCATTTGTTCCCAACGGAGCCGCACATCGACTTGATCTCTGGTTCCATGGACGCGGTGAAACACTTACCGAATTAAGCTTCCTGATGGACCGCATGCGCAGTTACGGGGAGTTCACTCCTGCCGATTCCATCGTTCTTCATCTCTATGGCCGCTATTGCAACGGAGACAAGTTCGCTGGCGAGACCGACACCTTTGAGGCCATGGAGCACGTCAAAAAGTATTATCCCATCGACGAAAATAGAATCCTTGCCCGGGGATTTTCTTTAGGGGGCGCTGCCGCATGGCACATGGCAGCCCATCACGCAGGCCTTTGGGTCGCTGCCGCTCCCGGCGCTGGCTTCTCTGAATCCCAGGAATTCCTCAGAATCTCCGTCAAGCCACCCTGGTACGAACAAAAGCTCTGGCATTTATACGACGCCACTGATTACGCCCTCAATTTGTTCAATTGCCCTACCATCGCCTACAGCGGCGAAATTGACGGTCAGGCCCAGGCTGCTTTGATCATGCAGACTTTCATGGATAAGGAAGGCCTCGCCTTGACACACATTCGCGGCCCCAAAACTGGCCATTCTTACGAAGCCAATGCCAAGAAAGAAATCATCCGCCGCCTCGATATCATTGCCGCAAAAGGTCGCAACCCCGTTCCCAATGAAGTGAAGTTCACTACCTGGACGCTTCGCTACAATCAAATGCTATGGGTCCAGGTCGATGCGATGGAAAAGCACTGGGAGCGCGCCTTGGTCGATGCCAAAATTACAAGTCCTTCAACCATCGAGGTCACCACCAAAAACGTGAACGCCATCACCCTTCAAATGCCTCCAGGACATTGCCCCCTGGATGCCACTCTGATTCCCAAAGTGATCGTCGACGGTAAATCACTTCATGGATCTCGGGTCGACTCCGACAAATCCTGGACGTTCGCCTTCCACAAAGAAGGATCCGAATGGCAAAACGGAACCGCCGCTGCAACTGGCCTCACAAAAAAACACGGACTTCAGGGTCCTATTGATGATGCCTTCATGGATAGTTTCGTCATGGTCGTTCCCACCGGCACTCCAATGAACGAGATGACCGGTAAATGGGTCGAAAAAGAACAGACCCACGCCATCGAACATTGGCGCCGCCACTTCCGTGGTGATGCCCAGGTCGTCAAAGACACAGAGGTTACCGATGACATAATCAAAAACTCAAATCTGGTCCTCTGGGGCGATCCTCAAAGCAATGCGATGCTGAAGAAGATGGCATCGTCACTTCCTCTGAGTTGGACGACCGATAAAATCGGTTTCGGCGGCAAGTCTTTCCCGGCGGGGAGCAGTTCTCCAGTCATGATCTATCCCAATCCGCTGAATCCTGCTCGATATGTCGTTTTGAATAGTGGCTTCACCTTCCGCGAATACGACTATCTAAACAACGCCCGTCAGACCCCCAAGCTTCCCGACTTCGCCATCATCGACGTTTCAAAACCGGTAACCGCTCAACTGCCCGGCGATGTTCTCGATGCTGGATTCTTCAATGAAACTTGGAAAGTAGATGCAACACGTCCATGAGAAAACTTGCATTCCTCATCATTTCGTTAGCTCTGGTAGGAGCCAAGTTTACACTGCTGGCCCAAAACACCCCGGCAATTGTCAAAGGAACACTCCCGCCTCCAGGCATCGTTGTTCCTGACGAAGCAAAAGCCTCCTTGCACGATGAATTGGAATCCCTGGGTAAAAAAATCGAAAGCTCGTGCAAAAATTTGGCCGAACACGAAACCGCCCTTCTTCCCGACATCGAGATTTACGCCAAGGCCGTTCGTTACGCCCTGAATAATAACGAATTCTATAAATCCAACGAAATCAATACCGCTCATCGTTTCTTAAAAACTGGCGCGAACCGATTGGCGATGCTTGAAAGCAAAACCCCCGATTGGATCACCAAAACCGGCGCGGTTGTCCGGGGCTATTTATCCAAAGTAGATGGCTCCGTTCAACCCTTCGGATTGATAGTTCCTCTGGAATTTCAAAAAGACCCCCAAAAACCGTTGCGGCTCGATTGCTGGTTTCACGGCCGCAGCGACACCCTCACTGAAATTTCCTTCATGGACGAGCGCGAAAAGCGAATGGGAGAGTTCACCCCAGTTGGCACAATAGTGCTCCATCTCTATGGCCGTTACAGCAATGCCAGTAAATTCGCAGGCGAAACCGATTTATTCGAAGCATTAGAGGAAGTGAAAAAGCATTATCCTATCGACGAGAACAAAATCTCCATTCGTGGCTTCTCCATGGGCGGGGCAACTTCCTGGCATATCGGTTCTCACTTTGCCGGGCTTTGGGCCGGAGTGGCTCCAGGCGCTGGCTTCGTTGAAACACCTGTCTACCTAAAGCTCAAGGTGGATACGATCCCAGTTTACGAACAACAACTCTGGCATCTATACAACTCCACCGACTATGCCCTAAACCTGTTCAACACTAAAGTGATCGCTTACAGCGGAGAGATTGATCCGCAAAAGGCCGCAGCTGACACGATGGCAACCGCCATGAAAAAGGAAGGCCTGCCCCTCAGGCATATAATCGGTCCCGCCACCGCCCACAAATACGAGCCGAACGCAAAGAAGCAATTGGCAGAAGAGTTCGATGCCATCGCCAACGAGGGAATGGATCCATTCCCTAAAGAAGTTCGCTTCCAAACATGGACCTTACGCTACAACACCATGAAATGGCTGACTATCGATCAATTGCAGGAACATTGGAAGGAAGCCCGAATTATTGCCAAAGTAACCGAAAAGAACAAAATCGAAATCACTCTTACCAACATAACGGCTCTTAGTTTGAGGTTTCCTAAAGCCTTTCCTGATCTCGAACCCAATAAACCAGTATCGCTTAAAATCAATGGGAAAGTCATCACTGCTTCTGCCAAAAATTCGGCAATCTCTTTGCGTCTAAATAACCAGAAATGGGAGGCGGTGGATACACAGCCAAAGGCTCTGGCCAAGAAACATGGCCTCCAGGGACCGATTGACGACGCTTTCTACGAACCCTTCATGTTCGTCCACGCAACTGGCATGGAGCCTGACAAAGCTATCGCCGAGTGGACCTCGCGTGAAGAGAAGCGCGCGATAGAACAATGGCGGTCGCAATTCAGAGGTGATGTTCGCATTAAAAACGACACTGACGTCACCGCTTCGGAAATCGAGAAATACCACCTGGTTTTGTGGGGAACCCCTTCGAACAACAGCATCATTGCCAAAGTATCCAAAAATTTGCCGATTCAATGGACGCCCAAAGACATCCAGTCAGGCAACAGGACTTTCCCGGCCGATAAAAATGTGCCGGTTCTCATCTACCCCAATCCGCTTAATGAAAATAAGTATATTATATTAAACAGTGGGTTCACCTTCCGCGAATTCGGAAGCAACGCCAACCAAACCCCCAAACTTCCCGACTACGCCATTCTCGATGTCTCCCAGGACGGTGGTCCAAAATATGCCGGAAAGGTGGTGGAAGCAGGTTTCTTCGACGAATCGTGGAAACTTAAATGATAATCCCAAGCTCACTCTAAAAGGATGCATCCCCGGGCCATTCTCTTCAAAAAGATGCCCAACCTTAATCCAGGCTTAATCGACTCTGGAGTATGTTGATCCCAGTTCGGATGAACTCCCAGGAGTTCCAGACCGGACATTGGACCCATGCAGAGAGCAATAATAATGAATCACTTAAGGCTTTGGTCGGTTTTAGTTGGAGTTGGTGCGGTGTTGGCGACTTCAGTGATCGCTCAGCTTGCTGAGCAAGGCGGTCCTGACCTGCGTACCACCAACACCGTCGTTAAAGTAATGGTCCCGACCAATTCCCTGGGGGAACTGGATAGGTATGATACAGATCGCGACCACGTAGTCTCCGCCGAGGAGTTTGACGATGCGGAAGACTTGATGGTCAGTTCCCTCCAATCGGAGCTGCTTGCCTACTACCACGCCTCGCCCGATGGCACGATCACCGCCGCACAGGCCCGCGCCGTTCATGCTGAACTGGCTTACTACTATGTGACGAATCACTTTGCCAGTCTGCATCGCTCCAGCACCAATTCCATCCATTCCCCGGAGCAGGAGGGCACCAAGGCTTCGAAGCCAACCCCATTCTTTATGGTCAGTCAGAACACGCGCTTCGATGGGATCTCTGCCAACGAAATAGCGGCTGCAGCCAGTTCGCTTGCTGACAGGCTCCAATTTGAGTTCCTTGAAAAGTATGACGACGATGAAGATGGTGTCGTCACCATGGAGGAATCATTGGAGGTCCACACAGCGATGGCAGAAGACTACTTCACCGAGTTGCTGCTTCGTTTCGACCTTAATAGGGATGGCCAGGTCACCCCGTCCGAGGTCGCGGCGGCTTTGCAGGGCAGCCATCGATCCTCGAAGCTGACGGATTAGATTGTTAAATATAAATATATTACAACAATTACTGACCGGGGACTTTGTTGATGGTGTTGAAGATTTCCTGCTTCATGGGAGTTCCGTTATCGGCCTTGATGTTGTATTTTACTTTCATTTGCATCACCGGTTTAAGGTCTTCCAGTTTTAACACGATCGTCTTCTTGTCGATGGATAGCTGAATGGATTTGATTTCCACCGGGTCATGGCCCTTTTCCTCCGGATTTGAGACTTTGAATTCAGGCGAGCCATAGTTGGAGGTCCATTTATAATTCCACTGTTCCACCCCAAAGTTCTGCACGTCGGTTGCTGACACGGGATCGAGTGGATCGGTGAAGGTGATGGAAATGGAATCCTTGCTGGCGATGTGGAATTGTGCAGGCATCATGGTCGGTTCACCGGTGTAGCGAACGCGATGAAAAGCGCCGCGCCGGTTCGCCCCAGTGCGGCTGGCCGATTGCCAAACGTTGAGCCCGCAGACATACAACTGACCGTCAACAGGGTTGAATCGTGCGCGCATGATTCCTGAATCGAAGCTAAGAGGAAACTTAAAGATGGCGGCCTGAGGAACTCCGTCCACTTTTTCCTGCATGACGTGGAAGAGCAGGCAGGCCCCATACGAAGTGTGGAGCATATCGCCTTTGAAAGAGCCCCACTTGTCGCTCGTTACCCCTGCCTGACCGCCGCTGGAATTGTCGACTTCGTAACTATGCGGGAGCCAAAAGAGCGGCGCGTCAAAACTGGTTGGCGGGGTGGGGGTGTGAGAATTGAAGACGTGCCCGTAGAAGCCATCCTTTTTCACCAGGTTCACGCGTGAGGACGGGACCCAGTTACCTTCATTGTCGCTAACTGAAATTTCATCATTCGGGCCGACGGCCAGTCCGTTCGGAGCACGCAAGCCCCTGGCTACGATTTCCAAACTGTTCCCGTATTTATCTATTTTAAACAGGGTGCCATGGTGTGGAAGTGTGGCCTGTCCGAGATTGCCGCCTTTGGCAGAATAGAAGTTGCCTTGCGAATCGGTTTGCAGATCGAGAACAAATTCGTGGTAATGATCAGTAATCGTGATGTCGTTGTTTAAATTCTCATACCAGTCTGCTTCGCCGTCGTTGTTCAAATCGTGCAGGCGGGTCAGTTGGTCGCGTCCGCGGATGCAAATGGCGCCATCGACGATTTTAAGACCAAGGGGTTGGTAAAGGCCGGTGGCGAAGCGTTGCCATTTGACCTCTTTGAGATCCGCGTCCAGTCCCGATACAATCCACACATCGCCACTGAGGGAGCAAATGGCGGCGCGTCCGTCTGGAAAGAAGTCGACGCCGCTGCAACGAATCCAGGAGTGGTAAGGGTTTTGTTCAGGGACGGGAATGTTATCGACCACATAAGGTCCCGTTCCGGTCCCCGGCTTCCCTTCGAGAGCGATTGCGTTGCCCCATAATTTAGGGCCGCCTTTACAGAGAGCCTGGATGTCGGGCAGTTCATGTTTTGCTTTGATAAAGCTGCCAAAGAGCGGGAGGCTTTCTTTTTTTGAGAGTGTGATAACCACCTGGAAGCGAACGGGTTTGTCTGAGGTGGCGAGATGCAGAAGAATTCTTCCTTTTGGAGCGGTTTCCAGGGTGGAATTTTTCGGAGAGTTGAGAATGCCAGTCATTAATCCCTCGGGCGCCGGAGCTCCGGAGGAGGGGACGGTCAAGACCGCTACGTTTCCTTGAGCTGGGCCTTTCAATAAACTTCCCTCCGGCAGTGTTGCTTCCCCAACAAATCCAATCGCCTTGTCATCTTCGGCAATCAAAAGTGTCACGGGCTCAGAAATATGGTTCATCTCTATGGTTCGGGTGAAGAGTTCCATCCCTTCCTTGTTCGAGTAGCCTGGCAACTCCATGACCTGGTCTTTGCCAACGGAGTAGCAAATGACGACCTGATCACCATTTCGATAAAGCCCCTGGTAATGCGCCCAATCTCTGGGAAGGTTGCCAACGGGTTTACCGTTCGGGTTCTCGATTGGAATGGCGCGTGGATCACTGAAGTCATCCCCTTTGGACCATCCGGGGCCGATCAAGGTGCCCGCAACCCGGGTTCCGCTCATTTCAGGGTGTCCACCGGTGGTGCGTTCTCCCTTGATCTGCAGATAACCACCGGACCAGACGTCGGCCATGCGAATCAATTCTGCGTCAAAGGAGTATCCAGCCTGACCATTGGCTAATTTGACGGCAATGCCTTTGAAAGCAATGGTCTTTCCGTGAACGCTTCCGTGGTAAAATGGCCCGTGATCCATGGCCTGAAGAATAGAATCATCATATTCCGGTTTGCGTGCAGGCCTGGGGGCGGCGGGCTTGGGAGCCGGAGTTTGTGAGAAAGAGGATTCGACGAAGCTAGAAAGAGCGAGGGCGGAGAGGATCAGGACCTTTAAGTTCATGGGTGCGTGATTTATTTGGTTGACCTGTACTGAGTGGAATATGTAATGGAACTCTTAACCGCGTAATTCTCTACTAACAAAGCAATATGCTTACTTATTGTAAACGTTTTCTTATCGGAATCAGTGCTTCGGTTTTGGTTCTGTCCAGTTTGACTGGGCAGGCTCAAACAAATTCACCCAAAAAGAAGATCCTCTTCTTTTCCAAATCTTCAGGTTTTGAGCACTCGGTGATCCACCTGACCAACGGCGTCACTTACGTGGAACCGATCCTGAAGCAGCTGGGCGAACAGAATAATATCGAGTTCACTTTCAGTAAAGACGGATCTTTGTTTACCCCAGAAAATATTGGAAAGTACGACGGGTTTTTCTTCTACACGACGGGCGACCTGACAACCGCAGGCACGGACAAGAACCCAGCCATGTCAGTCGAAGGCAAGGCGGCGTTCCTGAAGGCGATTGAAAACGGAAAAGCGTTTATCGGAACCCACAGTGCGAGCGATACCTTTCATTCGCCGGGCAATGCTGAACATGGGGCGCCCCGTTTCGTAAATGACGGAGAGGGGGCAGATCCCTATATCAAGATGATTGGAGCAGAGTTCATCAAGCATGGAGCACAACAGCCTTCCATGATGAAAGTGGTCGATCCCAATTTCCCCGGAATGAGCTCACTCGGGGACGGATTTAAAATGAAGGAAGAATGGTATTCGTTGAAGGACTTTGCGCCGGACATGCATGTGCTTCTCGTCCAGGAAACAGGGGATATGAAAGGGAACGAATATGCACGGCCGCCTTATCCAGCGACCTGGATTCGCAACTATGGAAAAGGGCGAGTCTTCTACACGAACATGGGACATCGGGAAGACGTTTGGACCAATCCTATTTTTGTGAACGTGTTGACGAATGGAATGAACTGGGCGCTGGGGCGCTTTGAAGCGGACCTGAAACCAAACATTTCCTCGGTCACCCCTCTAGCTTCGCAGCTGCCGGCCTTTGTCCCTGACCCTCCCAAGAAACCTGCTCCGGCAAAAGATCCTGCACCAGTCAAATAAGCGTTTGTTCCTGGTTTACAGCAACGAAAAAGTCCCTGCAGCGAAGGCTTGCAGGGACTTTTCTGTTTCAACGACGACTTAGTTGGCGGGCTTGTCCTTCAGGGTTTCGAGGTAGCTGACCAGGTCAGCAAAATCCTGCAGCGAGAGAATGGCATTCAAACCTTCCGGCATAAGCGAGAGCTCGCTGACTTTTCGCTTATCGATTTGTGATTTTTTGACCACGTTCTTTTTGCCTTCGGGATCGATCAAGGTGAGGTCTTCGGGTGTCTCCCCACGAAGGATGCCGCTGACGGTTTCATTATCTTTAGTAAATACTATTGTTTGTTGGTATCCATCCAGAATTAGTTTGGAAGGATAGATGACCGACTCGATCAATTGCTCGCGGTTGTATTTGGCGCCGACGGAGCTTAGATCAGGACCGATTTCGGCGCCGGTTCCGTAGACCTTGTGGCATTTGAGGCAGGCGACACCACTGAGATCGTTGAAGATTACTTTACCATGAGTTGCGTCGCCATTTCTTTGGGTGGCAAAGTTAACGTAATCCTTGGCGTCTGCGCCCTTGGCGGTGGAGGCAAAGATGGGGCCTTTTTTCGCTTTGTCGTTGGTGGCGTAGATGCGTTGGAGTGCGGTGAGGAGTTGGGCTGGCGGATTGGGACTCTTGTTGAGGTAAGCTTCCACTTGTGGAAGGGCCTCACCCTGAATCGATTGGAAGGTGCGTTGAATTTGTCCCCGGGCGCCGCCTCTTCCTTCAGCCATGGATTCAAGATAGACAGGAACAGCACGAACATCGGGAATCGCGGCGAGGGCATCGAGAGCGGCGGTCCTTGTGTCCGCCACTGAGAAGGCTTTTAACAAGGCTGGAACTGCCTGTTTGCTCTTCAAAGCACCGAGAGCTGCGATTGCATTGCGTTTGGCTTGTGGGTTGGAGGAAGTCTCGAGGAATTGCAGCACCTGGTCGGACGTGTCGTTTCCGCCAATCTGACCAAGAGCAGCAGCTGCAGCGCTGGCCACCTTGGTATCGGAGTCGCCAAGCTGGCTGGCTAATAAGCCGGAACTGGATTTTGCCTTCATGGTTCCCAGGCTCTCGATCAGGATAACTTTGGTTGGGGCATCAACGGACTTGTTGAGGGCCTCGACGAGTCCTTTTTCAAGTTCCGGGCCGCCCACTTTGGCGGAGGATCGGTAAATCTCGGCTAGATTCACATCCGTTGAAGTGGTGGTTTGCAACAGGGTGGCGAGTACGGGCCTTGCCGATTCACCAGCACTGCCAAGTGCCTTGATGATGGCTTTCTTTTCGTCGGGGCCGGCTTTTTCGAGCATCTCCTTGAGAGAGGCAACGGCTGCGGAATCTCCGGCCATTTCCACCCCGCGGATGGCTGCGGTGCGAACTTCAGGTGCGGAATCGGTTAAAGATTTTCGCAGGGTACTGAGTACGCTATCCGTTCCAGACCACACGACCGTTTTGGCGGGTGGCGGGCTTTTGACCGGCTGGGTGTGCCACCATTTACCATCCCACGCGGGTTGCTGATGGTGGAGCTCGGCTAATATGTTAAGAGCATCGGCGCGGGTGCCGGGTGAATTGTTGCCGTCCTGAACATAATCCCCAAGTGTTTTGGCTAAGCTAGGATCATAGGTTTCACGAACGGCAAAGAGTACACCTTCGCGAACTTTTGAATTACTGCTTTTTAGTCCCGCCGCGATTTGGCTCCAGTGATCGGGCTGTGCTTTACCTAGGAGATTCAGGGTGTGAAAAACCGAGTAGCGGGCAAAGAAATCGGGGTCTTCGAGGTTGGCTACCAGTTTATTTATAGTGGCAGAAGGCACGACCTTGGCGGAGTGACCGAGAGCAGTGGTCGCGCGGAATCGGATGGCTGGGTCGGAATCATCCAGGAGTGAAGCCAGGAGTTTGAGAGTGGCAGCATCTGTTTTACCATTCAGAGCGCGTATGGCCTGGCGTTTGACCACCGGGTCTTTATCGGTAGCTGCGGTGAGGAATGCAGCATCGCCTTTAGTGGATTGATGGGTTCCCTGTTCGAGCGCCCAGATGGCGCTCATCCTGGCAGTCGAGGTGGCTTTGGTGTTGGTGATCAGGGTCCGCAATCTCTTGATCAACTTGTCATTCGAACCCGCTTTGATTTGTGCCGCGATTTGGCTTTCGGCGGTGATCCTTACGGACTGTGAGGTGTGACCCAATGCTGCCAGGAGGTCTTCGTTTGAGACGTCCACCATTTTTCCCATGGCCAGGTCTTTGTAGAAGCCTGGACGGGGTTGACCGGCTTTCGCGCCGGTATAAGTGACCTTCAGGATTCGACCGGCTTCCGCTTTATTTTTCCATCCACCATAATTCCAGTCGGCAATGTAAAAGCCATCGCCTTCGGGAGTGACACTGATTCCGAGAGGGCGGAAAGGTGTGGTGCCTTCGGTCAGGAATTCCTGGCGTGAATTGATTTTGTAGGATCCTCCCTGGCGTTCGACGACGAAACGGACAAGTTGTCGCTTGCCCCATTCACACATAAAAAGATTTCCCTGGTATTCAGCAGGGAGGGCATCTTCGTTGTAGGCCGTGGCTCCAGTCGGGGAACCGCCTCCGTATTCTTCCATGCGCCAGAGGGTGTAACCGCGCTGCGGCTTGTAGTCGAAGGGATAGCCGTAAAAGCCGCCGTCCACCAAATGAGTGACGCGCGTCCACCAGCCGTTGCCGTCGTCGGTATTGTCGTATGTGAAAATCTCATCTTCGCTATTAATGGCGAGATCCAGGTGATTGCGTGTTCCCGAGGTATAGACTTCGAGTTCAGTTCCCGATGGCTTGAATCGAAAGACACCTCCGCCATGAAGTTCAGCGCGAGATCCATCTTTGCCGACAGCGCCGTAAATTCCCTTATCTCCCACGCTCATGTAGAAATAGCCATCCATGCCAAGACGCATGTTGGAAGGAATATGGTCGTTCAAACTGGTTCCGCCCCAGGGGGTGGGATTGGTTTCGAACAAATCCACGGGGTTGGAACCGACACCGTTGTTATCGTCATAGACGGTAAACTTTGGCGCGTGATGGATATAAAGTTTGCCGTTCAGATAAGAAAGACCGAAGACGGAATAGAGATTGGTGGCGAAAGTGGTGACGTGACCGTCCGGGTGAAAGCAGAGAACGCTATCGATCGGCTTGTCAGGCGGGCCGGGCATATCCATCGGATCCTGGCCGACGAAAACCCGACCGTCAGGAGCGGTGCAAATAACGGATGGATACTGGATTTTTGGGGTTTGGGCGATGAGCTCGACTTTCCAATCCGGCGGAGCCTTGGGGAGTGTCGGATCAATCGCGTCGGCAGCTCCCAGGCTTGCGCCGATGGAGAGCAGAAGAGCGGAGAAAGAGATTTTTCGCATAGGGTTCAGTAAAGGGTGCATAGGAGTGCTCGAGTTAGTCAATCTCAATAGGTTTATCGAAATTTTCCGGAACTGCCTGCGGGGAGCGGATACTTATCTGCACCTTTGCCATCCTTGAGGAGGAACAAGACCCCGGTCTTCATGCCGAGGACGACGCCTATGGCCTGGAAATCCTGGACAGTTCGGACATCCGGGTATTGTTCATGGAGATTGCAGATTCGTTCCATGTTGCGGTTGGGAAACTGGTCGCTGGTGAATCCGCATTCCTTGAGATTGACTTGAAGGAGAGTGATGCCGTCGTAGACCATATTTCCCAGAACGAACTGGTTGGTGGTGGAAAGTCCCACTGCCTGGGATGGGATAGGGTCCGGCAATTTTTCGGTAGTTGGAAGAGGCACGGACATCTGCAGAGAGTTTGAACTGGTAAGCATCTGCTGAAAAAAGGGTGAGGACCAATCCAGAAGATTTACTTTGCCCTCTTTTGTTTCGTGGATATCGATTCGATCCATATCGATGCGAATAAGGGACAAGTGCAAGTGATTGGATTTAAGAGTGGCGCGATCATAAACAGCTTCCAGGTAAGGAAGAGAGGTCATGAGGGGGAGGGGATAACCAGGAGGATTGTGGATTTTGATATCCCACGCCCGAATGCGTGGCTGGATAAAACCAAGCGAGACTCGTCCAATCTCGATTTCGCGTCCGCTAATGGAAGACAAGTTCTTCTGCAATACATTGCGGGCGACACTGTCTATCAGGAAACAGGCAGCCACGAGGATGACCAAAAGGAGAGAGGCAAGAATGCCGATGGTCCATGCTACTTTTTTGCGGTTTATTTTCACTGGGGTAAATCAAGCCGCTGCGAGGGCTGGCCGCAAGCTCCGATTGGAATGCTGAAAAACCAAAAATTCGGGAAAACTTGCAATTTCAGGTCGAGGTTCGGTTTCCACCGGACGGAAAGAGGTTATCCACAGATTAAACAGATTTTCGCAGATTGGAGGGAGAGAAGGAGTGAACTGAGGAGTCGATGGTGTTGCCCGGGTGGATGAAGGCACACCAGATGTGACAGGAAAGTGACATTTGCCTAGGAGAACTGGGTTGTCACATTTGGTGGAAGGTGACATTTTTTGGGTGGTGTCCTTCGTTGGATGTACGCTCTCGCGGGAATGGAGGTGGGATAGGAATTTTGTGCTATGTCTTTTTGTGTTCATCTTACACGTGTCGTTTGGCTTTTGATCAGATTCTCGTGACCTCGTATCCTACGATTATTAACGACGCTCGCGGGTTGGCTTTGCCGAGATCCACGTCGACGCTTCCTTTTCATTGGTTTTTCCTGGGTCACGGAGATATGGCTTTATTACTTTTTGCACCTTGGATTATTTCCGGGTCTTAAGAGAGTCGAAGTGTGGCGACTTGGATCTAAGTGTATTTGTTTCGGAGGCCTGAATGTTCTCATCGATTTTCTTTGTGAATTTAATTTCAATTTGAACCCATCTTAACAGGAGGCATACCCCGTAGGCTGTCCTACCCTCAAAATAGTTTAAGAAATGTTGCGATTTTGGGTCGAGGCTCGACTTCGCTGTTTTCTTTGGGCGATTGTCCGCAGGTCCATTAGGACATCGCGGACTCCACAAAGCCTCGGCCTGGAGCCAGACTTGCAACATTTGAAGGTGCGAATTGATTTAATTGAAACGATCTTAACAGATGCCGAACCCCGTAAGTTTTCTTCCCCTCTAGATAGTTAAAAATATTTTTAGTTTTTCCAAGCGCCTTGGTATGAGGCGTTTACGAATGTGAATTCAATTTAGGCAGGCCGGAATGGAAGAAAAACCAGGGGACTGGAGAAAATTGAAGCGCGGAACTT
>JAQGOY010000104.1 GCA_028293375.1 Verrucomicrobiales bacterium
CAACGCTTCGACCTTCTTCGTGTAAAAACTCCATGCCACCAGGGACGGAATGGCGGTGAGCAATCCCATCAGGGTCGCGTTCAGGGCTATGGAAATACCATTCGCGAGTTTTGATGTATCGTTTAAGCCTGTCTGGCCAGTCGACCCAAAGAGCGTGATCAATCCATAAATGGTCCCTACCAGTCCGAGCAGGGGGGCAATGCCGACGGTGATTTCCAGGACGACCATGCCTCGTTCCAGCCCGATGATTTCAAATCGCGCCCGCGATTCCAGCGCTTTCGCCAGTTCCTGCTTGTCCCATTCCTGGTGCTCTTCAATGAAGAGGAGCAACCTCGAAAGCGGCGAGGAATGGCTGCGCGCCAGGCTATACACCTGTGCCAGATCCGACTTCCCTTTGCTGTTGGCAAGTGCAGAAATCAAAAAAGGAGGCAGCACCCGCGAGCGCCTCAAAGCCAGGCCTCTTTCTACAATGATGGTCAATCCCACTATCGAGGCCAACACCAGGATGACGATAAAAATATTTTCCATGTTCCGTTTCGATTGTTCTTAGTTTCTAGAGGTAATAAAAGGTGAATATGATCTGAGTTTGCGTGGCGCCGATTTCGCGAACCATCGAACTGGGCCACTTGGCAAATGGAGCGGGCTTGCGAATGGCCCCAATGGCCACATTTTCCAGCATTCCATTGCCGGAGTTATTTCTTTGCACCCCCACCTGGCTAATGGAGCCGTCGCTATGCAAATTGAAGGTTATCACCACTGTCCCTGTGCCCTGCGGTTTAATGGTGTCGATCAACTCGTACCAACTCTGGCGCACAGCCTCCAGCAGTTGCGCGTCGTATGCGCCAAACCCGGTTAATTGCACATCGAATGATGAAACCGGGGCCGTCTCCCCCGCGTTTCCTTCCGAGGCCATTTTGGCGTTGGAAACCCCGCGCACATCCGCCAGGCGCCGTGGCCTTTGCTTCTCTGTCGCTGGTTTCGAGTTGGCGGATGGTTGTGAAATCGGTTCCGACGTTCCGCGTGCCATCAGTTTGGCTGTATCGCCAAAGTTCTTTGGGGGCAGCGGATCGAGATATTTCTCTTCGGGCTTGGTTTGGGTTTCCAGCATTTTCTCTGGAGTCTTCTGATCTGGCTTAAAGGGCTCCTCCGTCATCTTTTTGGCGGTGGTCTGTGGAGTCGGATCGGGCGCGATCGATGGAGGTAACGGCATGGGAGTTCCCTCCTCCACGAATTGTTTGATCACCTTTTGAGTCCCGCGAATGGTCGGGTCGGGACTTTTCGATTTAATAGGTTCTGCATTCGCTGCCCGACTGTTATTCGCGCCGATGAATTTCGTCGGTTTGACGGGCATTTGTGAAAGCAGGGGATCTGTGTCGAGGAAGGTTAGAGCTTCTTCTGAAAGTGGCGCCTGCGGATTTCTTTTTTGTTCCGCCTCCAGATTCTTCAATTGTGCGCGCTGAATGCTTTCCAGGATTCTTGCCTGCATCTGGAACCGGCGGGCTGCCGCTTTGGTGTAGAGGGAGTAAAATAAAAGCGCCAGGCAGTGGGCCAGGATGGAAAAGAAAAGTGCCCAGAATAGAATTCGTGAGGATCTATCCGAAGCAGTTCTGTTGAGGTCTTCCAATGCCATTCTGAGTGCTTACCAACTTCACACCGAATGGAAATATTGGCTAGGAAAACCCGGCAGATCAAGCGAGCTTCGTCACCTCCGCTACTTCCTGCACCGCATGCCGGTGCGATAAATCAGCCACGCCTCATCCCCTTTTTCCCAAAAAACGCACTCTTCCTCGATATCTTCCGCCAGTTTCGCGATATATTCTTCCAGTAACGGCACCTTCTTTTGTTTCAAAAAAGCCACCTTGTATTCGCGATGTTCCCCATAATGCTCTCGCCCATCCTCGTCTTTCCAGTATCCGGAAATACTTCCACTGGACACTGTGTACCCGCTGAAATGTTTCACCAGGAAATCGTGCAACTCTTCGTCGTAAGACTTTCCGCGCGCCGATTTCCGCCGCATTTTTAGGGAAGGCAAAAGAAAGAGGCCGGTCTTGCCCATGCTCTCTTTCCGCGTAGCCCTTTTTTTAGCCATGTCACCCCCTCATTCTGCCAGAGCCCTCCACCACTAACTTCGAATCAATTGCGGCTTCGTCCCCGAGGAAACTCCAGAACCAACCGCTACGATCCCGCCCTGCCGATAAAGCACCGGCTCCTTGTCGTGGGCGTCAACGATCTTTTGGAACACTGTCATGGCCTGCGCCACCACCTGGTCCATGTTGTAATATTTGTAAGTGGCCAGCCGTCCACAGAAATGAACTCCCGGCGTCTCGTTCATCAGGGCCTGGTATTTTTGGTAGATTTCCGCGTTTTCCTGGCGGGGTATCGGATAATAGGGATCACCTTCAGCCTGCGAAAATTCATAGACCAGCGTGCTCCGATGATGTTTCTGTCCGGTCAAATATTTGAACTCGGTCACCCGGGTGTACGCATAGTCGTTCGGATAATTGATCACCGCTGCGGGTTGATAAGTCTGCACATCGTGCGTCTCAAACTCAAAGCGCAGGGATCGGTAAGGCAGCTTGCCAAATCGATGATCGTAAAATTCGTCGATCGGCCCGCTGTAAATCATTTCCTTGAAAGGAATGTAATCCCGCACTTCCTTGTAGTCGGTATTCAACAGGATATGGATGTTCGGATGCGCCAGCATGTTCTCGAACATGCGGGTGAACCCGTGTAAAGGCATCGCCTGGTAGGAATCGGTAAAATAGCGATTATCCCGGTTGGTGCGGGTAGGGACACGCGCCGTCACCGCTGCATCGAGCTCTGAAGGGTCCAAACCCCATTGTTTGCGGGTATAACCCCGGAAAAACTTTTCGTAAAGTTCGCGACCCACCTTGCTGACGACCACATCCTCCGAAGTTAAAATCTCGGTCTTTTGTTCTGCCACAGAAGCAAAAAATTTCTCCACCTCCATGGAGGTAAGGTTCAGTCCGTAAAGGGAATTAATCGTATCCAGATTAATTGGAATTGGGACCAGTTGCCCGTCCACGCTGGCCAGGACGCGATGTTGATACTGCCGCCACTTGGTAAAGCGACTGAGGTAATCGAATACTGCCCGGGAATTGGTATGGAAAATATGGGGCCCGTATTTGTGAATCAGGATTCCTGCGTCGTCGTAACAATCGTAGGCGTTTCCACCGATATGATTGCGTTTGTCGATGAGGAGGACTTTTTTTCCTATGCTTGCCAGCCGCTCAGCCAGTGTGCTGCCGGCAAACCCAGCCCCTACTATTAGATAATCGTACATGTTGCCTTTTAAAACGGTTAATGGGATTCTCCAACGGTCACGCAGCAGTGAGCGAACGGGGATTGCTTACGATCTTTCCCTCACCGCCCTTTTTGATCGCGTGCCGGATGTGCTCCTCAAGTTTTGCCACTATGGAGTCCCAGCTATTTTGATTCGACATCTCTATCCCGGCCTCGATCGCACTCTTGTCGGCCTGTTCCACCGCTTTTTTACAAAGGTCGATGAACTCTTCGTGAGTCCTGGCTATCTTGACAACTTTTCCAAAATTCGAAACCACATCGGATACTGCCGAGGAGACAATTTGTTTCCCGGTCGCCATGTACTCCAGCGCCTTGGTTGGGTTGATATACTCTGTGGCTTCATTGAGAGCGAAGGGCATCAGGCAAACATCATAACCTTTGGTATAGGCAGGGAGCTCGCTGTAATTCCTGCGCCCCAGCCAGTGAAGGTTCGAGCGAACCGGCAATGATTTCGGATCGACCTTCACCACGGGTCCAATTATCACGACGTTCCAGTTGGGATTGGCATCAGCCAATTTGGCGATCAGTTCGTAATCCAACCGTTCGTCAACAACTCCGAAATATCCCAAAACCGGGTTTTTCAGTTTTGCCAAATCGTCAGGGACCTGGGTGGCACTGGACAATGCCGTGCCGAAATGCTCGATCTCCACCCCACAGCCGTAGAAATGACAGTTCTTATTATCCTGACTCTTCGACTCATGCAGTTTTTTGCCCCCGGCGAAAACAACGTGGGCAGCTTTGAGCAGCTCCTTCTCGCGCAAAATCAACTCCGGTGGGGCGAACTTGAACTGGGAGAGCTGATCCATGCAGTCATAGACAATGGCCCGCTCATTGAAGTGATTCGCATACGCCGTCACCGCCATCGGATCATAGAACCATTGCACCGGGTTATCGAATTGTCCTTTCAGGGGTCCTTTCAGCGCCTCGTGCTGCAAACGGCGCCTCTCTGCATCCACCCATTGCCCATCGTTAAAACGAGCTGACGGAAAAAACACGTTCATGATGGTCACGTTGGGATAATCCTTCACCGGCTGAAGTGTAAAATAGGGGGTGATGGCTTCATCGACCAACATTGGTCCTTCACAAAAGAGAACTCTGTGTCTCGCCGAGAGGCGCGAAAGAAATTGTTGAGGGCGTTGCCATACCCCGTCCCAGCGCAAGTGGCAATGAACTACAATTGGATAACTGAGGTTTTCTTCGTCGGAGAAGGATGCGGAAGAATTCGTGTTCTGTTTTTTGGCAGCCGTCATATTCATAGTTGATTTCTCAATGCTGATATTTATACGCTTTTGCCTGATTTTCGGGCAATGCGGTGGCAACCCGCTTGACTGATAAGGGAACACCCCTCAAACGCATCATCTGAGGTTTCTTTCGGTTTACAGTAATTTACGCACCGCTTCGTTGTCTCCCCAGTGAAACCCATTGAAAAAGAGTTTGGGGTCATATCGCAATGGCATTACCATCTCGTTTTGCCATGGTTATCCAGGTCGATGCTAAAATTTTTGAGCTGTCTGTTTCAGATTTGACGGAACAGCCTCTTTTCAGCGCTATCGGTCAGGATCGCGGCCAGCGATTAATTCGGCTCAGTGAAGGAGCCGAACTTCACCAGCGAAAATTGGCGGACCGCAAAAAGAATAACGAACTGTACCAGGCGGAAGTGTTTGTTCGTGACGAACGCCAGTTGCAGGGATGGACCTTCAGGATTTCAGGTCGAATCGATGGCTGTCACCCAGCTTCAAAGGGTTGGGCCATTGAAGAGTTTAAATCCGCCATTTTTTTGGGAGGCGAGCATCATCCCTCCCGAGAATCTGTTCGCAAACACCAGCAGCAGGCCCTGAACTACGCCTTGTTTTGGCGAAAGGCTGGCAACACCATTTCGGAAGTCAGCGTCATCTACGTCGATGTTTTGACCGATCGTGAACAGCGGATCACCATTCCGTTCCAGGAAAACATCCAGAACGAGTTTGTGGATCGTCGCCTTTCAGAAATTCTCCAGCAATGGCAGGAAGAGGAAAATTGGAGAATCTTTCGTCGGGCAGAAGCGGAGCGTATTCTCTTTCCCCACTCTGAAACACGCCTTGGCCAAGCCCAACTCATGAGCACCGTCACCTCCAGTTTTCAAGCTGGCAGAATTCTCTTTGCCGAAGCTCCAACGGGTATTGGAAAAACAGCGGCCGCTATTTTTCCATCGTTACAGTTCGCCCTGAAAAATGATCGCACCCTTGTCTTCCTGACTTCGAAAAACCTCCAGCAGGAGATGGCGTTGAAAGTCACCCGGACTATTAATTCAGGCCGAAAGCTGAATGTGATCCAATTGCGTTCCAAGGAAAAGATGTGCGCGAATGGCAAGGTTTTCTGCCACGAGGACGTTTGCCGGTTTGCCAGGAATTTTCCCGAAAAAATGGTTTCCCGGGATGTCCTTGGAAAACTTAAAGCCACCCAAAACGAAATGACACCCGACCTCATTTTTGATCACTGCAACAAAAATGAAGTTTGCCCTTTTGAAGTTCAACTTATTCTCGCCCGCAAAGCCGACGTTCTTATTGGAGATTATAATTATTTGTTTGATCCCGGCAGCGCTCTGACCAACCTGGATCGTGAGGTACTTGGCCAGGTGGTGGTTCTCGTTGACGAAGCGCACAATCTCCCCGATCGCGGCCGCCAGATTTATAGTTCGCAGCTGAGCGAACTACAGCTCCGGGCTGCCTTAAAGAGCATCGGTCGGCAACCCGGTGATCTCTTTGACTCTCTTGCCAGCGTTGTAAACCAATGGATCGAGGAACTGCATGGTCTCGCCTCTTCACTTGGAAATAACACTATCGGTGAAGCACAGCCCGACCTGCATCATTTTCAGTTGTTGTGCGTGGACTGGCAGCACATCTTTGCCAGGTACTGCGAGTGGAAAAAGCAATTGCTCGTTGCTCCGGGTGAAGACGAGCTGGTCAATCTCCATTTCGCCTTGCAACAGATTTATTATTCCACCCTCCATTACGGTCCGGAATTCCGCACTACCATCGAACTCACGGAATCAGGAGTCCTTTTAAACATGGTCTGTCTCGATCCCTCCCGTTTATTCAGGCCTCTCTTTTCCTCTGCCGGGAACGTTTTATTGATGTCCGCGACTTTGTCTCCCATCGAATCTCTGACCAGGGCGCTTGGCGTTGATGAGCACAATATTTCGCGCCTCCACCTGCCGCCTCCATTCCCAAGGGAAAATCGGAAAATATTGATCCATCCCGGCCTTCGCACGGATTACGTTTCCCGGAAGGACTCGATGAAAGGCTTGGCAAAACTCATTGCCGGGAGTTGTGATGCCGCCCCAGGCAACAAACTGGTGTTGTTTCCCTCCTATACTTATCTCGCTCAATGCTCCGCCATGATGCCAGCCATGAATTCGGAATTGCTCCTTCAAATCGGGAAGGCCACACCAGAGGAAAGAGGCGTAATTTTTCGCGCCATGTCGGAGAAGACAGATAAAGGTCGGGTTCTTTTTGCGGTGCTCGGAGGGATTTATTCCGAAGGCGTCGACTTCGGGGCCAATGCCATTTCCATGGTCGTCGTCATTTCTCCCGGGCTTCCGCAACTCAATTTTTATCGCAAACTTTTGCGCGAATATTTCGAAGAAAAGGAAAATGCAGGCTTTGAATACGCTTTCCTCCATCCCGGTATGCGCAAGGTCGTCCAGGCCGTCGGTCGCTTGATTCGTAATG
>JAQGOY010000152.1 GCA_028293375.1 Verrucomicrobiales bacterium
ATCCCGAGTATGGCTGCGGTGGCACAATCGCCCGCTACACCCAACTTGGTCACGAGGTGGTTTTATTGTATTTGAATGAAGGCGAACCCAAAGGCACTCCAGAAAGTAAGAAGGGTGTGAGGGTAACTGAAGCGAGAAAAGCCTGCGATATCCTGAAATCACGAGCACTCTTTGCTGGCCAAGTGGATGGTTCTGCGATTGTGGATGCGGAACACTACGCTGCACTTCGAAAATTGCTTGAAGCGGAGAATCCTGGAGTCGTTTTTACTCACTGGCCTATTGATAATCATGCCGATCATCGAGCCATATCGATGCTGGTCTATGACGCGTGGGTAAGAATGGGACGCAAATTTGCTCTCTACTTCTATGAGGTCTCCAACGGTGAAGATACGGTCCAATTTAACCCCACTGAATACGTCAATATTTCAACGGTGAGCGCACTTAAGAAGGAAGCCTGCCTTGCCCATGCCAGCCAATCACCAGAAAAATTTTATCCTCTGCAGGAGAAAGTCACCCTGTTCAGAGGGATTGAAAGTGGCCACAAAGAAGCTGAAGGATTTATTCGACATGTGCAAAGCGCTCCTCATGCGCTGCCTTGAGAAACTCGAGAAGCAGGACCCTCATGTTTTCTTTTGTTCAATCTGCCTAATTACCATCAAGGTTTTTTCAACGCTGTTTTGTCACTTTTCCTCGGCCAAATCCATTAAAGCACCGATTTCATTCATGCATTAGCCGAATTCGTTGAAATTCGCGCATTCCGCTTACAAGGCTTATAGATATTCCCCTGCTGGCATCCTTGGTGCTAAAGCATGTTGAAAGAATTGGCGGGCAAGTCCAGTGTTCTGGAAAACACCGTTTTATTGCGTTGCAGATGAACTTATCGGAATACGACACTCAGGGATTTTTCGACGAAATCTTTTGTGAGAAAGGCAAGCCCAGGGCGGCGGCACGCCATTTGGTAAAGAATATTGAAGCGCTCCAGGAAACCGACCTCGTTAATCGCCAGCTTGCCGCTGATCGTGCGCTCGTTCAAATGGGCATCACCTTTAACGTGTATGGTGCCTCTGCCGGTGTCGAAAAGACCCTTCCCTTCGATCTCGTTCCGCGAATCGTTCCAGCAAGCGAATGGGAACGCATCGAGCGAGGTTTAAAGCAGCGTATCCAGGCGCTCAACCTCTTCATCGATGATCTCTATCACCACCAACAAGTCCTGCGGGACAAAATCATCCCGCGTGAATTGATCGAGTCCTCCAAGGGATTTCATAAACAATGCATGGGAGTGAATCCCCCTCAGGGCATTTGGTGCCACATTACTGGCACAGACCTCGTTCGCCACAACGATGGAAATCTTTACGTACTTGAAGATAATTTGCGCTGTCCGTCCGGCGTCTCTTACGTCCTTCAAAATCGGCAGTTAATGAAGAGCCTTTTCCCGGAGGTGTTTTCGCTCTCCCGCATACGGTCCGTTTCCGATTACCCGAGCCGACTTAGGGACATGCTGGAATTTGTCACACCCTCCGCAAACCCTGCGCCACGAGTGGTGCTTCTAACACCAGGCGTATTTAATTCAGCCTATTTCGAACATTCCTATTTGGCTCAGCAAATGGGCGTCGAATTGGTCGAAGGGGGAGACCTGGTGGTTGATGAGGGATATGTCTGGATGCGAACCACGCAGGGTTTTGAAAAGGTGGACGTCATTTATCGGCGAATCGATGACGACTTCATGGACCCGCTGGCTTTCAGGGAAGACTCCATGCTGGGGGTTCCCGGGCTGATGAGCGTTTACAAAGCAGGAAATGTCGCTCTGGCAAATGCCCCCGGCACAGGGGTAGCCGATGACAAAGTTGTTTACGCTTACGTACCTCGGCTGATCAAATACTATTTTGGCGAAGACGCGATTCTTCCCAATGTTCCAACTTATATTTGCGATGAGGCAGCCGATCTCAAGTATGTCCTGGAAAACCTTCCCAAACTAGTTGTCAAAGCGGCGAATGAATCAGGTGGTTACGGCATGTTGATTGGCCCTCATTCCACAAAAGAGCAAATCGATGATTTTGCGAAACGCATCATTGCCAACCCTCGAAATTATATCGCACAGCCCACCCTTTCTCTTTCGCGAGTGCCAACATTGGTAAATGGCAAACTTGAAGGACGGCACGTTGATTTACGGCCCTATATTCTTTACGGAAAAGAAGTCGTCGTACTGCCGGGAGGATTAACCCGGGTGGCGCTGAAGAAAGGGTCATTAGTGGTAAATTCATCTCAAGGGGGCGGAAGCAAGGACACCTGGGTGTTGGCGGATCCAGTCACCGAAGGGGACAAACAGATTCAGGAACAAATGGCTCATACGACTTCGCTGGAAATGGGAGAAACCCCTTCATGTTAAGCCGGGTTGCGGACTCCATCTATTGGATGAGTCGTTACGTTGAACGTGCGGATAACATCGCGCGCGTCGTGGATGTGAATCTTAACCTGATGCTCGACTCGTCAGACGGTTCCGCCCAGCAGTGGGATCCGCTCATCTACACGATGGGCGACCATGAACGATTCAAGGCGCGTTTTGGTGAGGCCACAACACAGGATAATGTCACCCATTTTCTAACCTTCGATGAAGAGAATCCCAACTCGATTTTATCCTGCCTCAGATCTGCACGGGAAAATGCGAGATCCATTCGAGAAATCATTTCTTCGGAAATGTGGCTTCATCTCAATAAGTTCTATCTATTGGTCAATTCAGCCGCCTCTGCGGGCCGCGGGCTGGAATCGCCTCATCAATTTTTTAGTGATATCAAAGCCAGCAGCTTCTTGTTCACCGGTGTCACAGACGCGACCCTGACTCATGGAGAATCCTGGCATTTCGCCAAGCTTGGACAGGAACTGGAACGTGCTGACAAGACCTCCCGGATCCTGGACGTAAAATACTTTATCCTGCTTCCTTCGGTCAATGATGTGGGATCAGCCTTTGACGATGTCCAATGGGCCGCAGTCTTGCGCTCATGCAGCGCTTTTGAAATGTATCGAAAGAAGCATGGAAAGATTACCCCATCCTCGATTGTCGATTTTCTTTTGCTCAACGCCCAGTTCCCACGCTCCATTCGCTATTGCAGCAATGCAGCGCAGGCCTCGCTGCACGCCATTTCGGGCACGCCTCTGGGTAACTTTCGCACGCCACCCGAAAAATTGCTGGGCCAACTCTGCTCGGATCTCGCTTATGACAATGTAGAGGAAGTACTGCAAAATGGTTTGCACGAGTATTTGGATGAACTTCAAACGACCATGAATAAAGTTGGCGCCGGGGTGCACCACATCTTTTTTTCTAGGCGGCTTCCCACACCTAAAACAGTTTCCAAAGAACGCGTCCAATAGGTTAAACTGTTTGCCTTGACGCTTTCTTAAAAACAGCTTCCTCTATCGGCCGATGAAATGGAATGTGGTTAGTCTTGCGACAAGGTGGGTAAAACTCTTTTAGCCACAACTTAAAAGAATGCCTTCTCCATCATTCAGTGCTCCCACAGGCCCCGATCAGCTTCGCTTTCATCCCAGCCCATGGCCTGTTTTTAATGAGGCGTATGCTTCATCCGATGAAGTGCGTCCTGCCTGGCAAAGACTTTTTGGTTCTCTATCTCGACTGGGCCCGGAAGAACTTGCTCTGCGCACGGATAACGCCAGCCGGATCATTCGTGAGCATGGCATCACTTATAACGTCTACGGAGATCCGAAGGGAATAGACCGACCCTGGGAAGTGGATGTTATTCCCTTCATCATTTCTCCTCAGGATTGGAAAGTCCTTGAAGCTGGGGTTATCCAAAGGGCACGACTGTTAAACAAATTACTCGCGGACATCTACGGTCCGCAGAAACTTTTGCGGAACGGATTCCTTCCCCCATCCCTGGTTTTTTCTAATCCGAATTTTCTTCGCCCTGCCCATGGCATCCCTGTTCCGGATTCCATTTATATCCATCTGCACGCTTTTGACCTGGTCCGGTCGCCTGGCGGACAATGGTGGGTTTCTGAGGATCGCACCCAGGCTCCTTCCGGAAGCGGCTATGCGCTTGAAAACCGAATTGTGCTGTCACGCGTGCTTCCTGACGAATTTCGAGCCAGCCACGTGCAACGACTCGCTTCTTTTTTCAATTCCCAGCGCGAAACCCTTCGGCGGCTCGCTCCGAAAAACCGTGATAATCCTCTCATCGTCCTTTTCACACCAGGACCCCATAACGAAACCTACTTTGAACATGCCTATCTGGCTCGTTACCTCGGTTTCACCCTGGTGGAACCAGGTGATTTAACCGTCCGTGATTCCTGCCTCTTTCTTAAAACTTTGGAGGGCCTCCAACAGGTGGATGTTATGGTTCGCCGGGTGGAGGACAATTTTTGCGACCCCCTTGAATTAAATCCCGATTCCTATCTCGGCGTTCCTGGCCTCCTCCAGGCGGCACGAAGCGGAAACGTCGCCATCGCCAACGCCCTCGGCTCCGGCCTCGGCGAAACACCCGCATTTTTCGGATTTCTGCCCGGCCTTTGCAAACACCTGCTGGGCGAGCCGATTCGCCTTCCTTCCGTGGGAACCTGGTGGTGCGGCCATGGCGAAGACCAAAAGCACGTTATTGATAATCTCGACTCGCTCGTCATTAAGTCGGCTTTTGCTTCTTACCAGCAAAAACCGGTGATTGGTGGACAATTATCCAAACGAGAGCGGGAACGACTTGTTTCCTCCATCCAGAAAAGGCCTTACGACTTCGTTGCGCAGGAGCAGGTGGCATTGTCTTACGCGCCGGTGCTGGCCCAATCCCACATTGACTTTCGACCTGTCGTTCTGCGGGTTTATGTCTCCGCGGGGAAAAATGGGTACATGGTGATGCCGGGCGGTCTAACGAGAGTTGCTGTTTCTCCAACCACACCTGTCTTATCCATGCAGGGCGGCGGGACCACCAAGGATACCTGGGTGCTTTCCAATGCCCCGGTCAGAAATATTTCCCTGCTCAAAGCGCCATGGGTTCATACTGCTGCCCATCGCGTCGCCGCAGAAATTCCCAGTCGTGTGGCGGATAACCTTTTTTGGCTGGGGAGATACACGGAACGCCTGGAAGATACGGTTCGTCTTCTAAGATGCGTGCTGCGGAGAATCAGTTCTGAATCTTCAGCCGATCCCGGTTCCGAAACCCAACTGCTGGCGCACTTGCTCAAAAGCATGAATCTTTATCCCGAAAATCTTTCGGAATCATTTGGATTCGACGAGTTTCGCGATTACTTATTATCCCTTGTTTTCAACCTAAAAACGCGCGGTTCTCTGCAGCACCAACTTCAGGGCATTCGCCAAATTGCCTCTTCCGTGCGAGACCGCTTCTCGCTGGATACCTGGCGTATTCTGAATCAATTGCAATTGGATGCCCGCGCCAGGGCCGGAAAATTGCCCATGGTGGCTACCATGAACCTGCTCAACACGCTGATCGTTGACCTTAGCGCATTCAGCGGCATGGAAATGGAAAACATGACTCGAGGTCATGGCTGGAGATTTCTTGACCTTGGCCGACGGCTCGAGCGCGCGAGCAATCTTGCCGGCCTGGTCAAGACAGGATTCTGGGATAAAAATGAAGTGGAAGTCATGCTTGAGCCCCTACTGGAAGTCGCAGACAGCGTCATGACTTATCGCAGGCGATATTTTGCCCAGGTTGAACCAACAGCGGTCCTCGACCTGCTGTTGTTGGATGCCACAAACCCTCGTTCTTTGGCTTTCCAATTGCGAATCCTGAAGGAACACCTCGCCCAGCTTCCCACCGAACAAAATGGAAGGCGACCTGCGGGGGAAATCGATCGCCTGAATAAGGTGGATGACTTCCTGCACAAACTGGACCTGCGCACCTTTTTCACCCAGCAGGGACTGGGCAAACTGAGGTCAAAGAGTAACCCGCTTACCACTATGCAACATGAATTGGGTGGAATATCCGAAGACCTGACCCACCGTTATTTCACTCACAGCGTGCGACAGGTAAATGGCTGAGATATGATTTACGAACTCACTCATAACACTCGCTATTCCTACACTCATTTAATTTCCCTTTCCCATCATCTCATGCACCTGAAGCCGCGAGACTGTCCGCATCAGAAGTGCGTCTCGCATTCTCTTTCCATTTCTCCCACTCCGAGCAACCTGAACAGTCATCTCGATTATTTCGGCAACCCGTCGACGTTCGCCATCGTAGAGACCATCCATCAGGAATTCTCGGTCACCTCGAAAAGCACGGTGAACCTTCAGGCACAAATCATACCCGAACCAAACGAAACTCCGGCCTGGGAAATTGTGCGTAATCTTTGCCGCGGTGAACAAATTGGCCAGGGGCTTGATGCCAGCGAATTCATTTATAATTCTCCGCTCATTCAGCGAAGCGAAAATTTTTCGGATTATGCTGCCCCTTCCTTCAAGCCTCGACAAAGCCTCCTGGAAGCGGTCGCGCACCTGACCTCCCGTATCCACCACGATTTCACTTTCGATCCTACCGCGACCACCGTGGCCACTCCCTTGCAAGAGGTGTTTAAATCCAGGCGAGGTGTCTGCCAGGATTTTGCTCAGCTTGAGATTGCCTGTCTCCGTTCCATGGGTCTCGCTGCTCGCTACGTCAGTGGTTATCTGGAAACTGTCCCGCCTCCGGGAAAGCGACGGCTGGTCGGCGCCGATGCTTCCCATGCGTGGGTCTCCTTTTATTGCCCGGGCTTAGGCTGGATCGATGTGGACCCTACCAACAATCTTTTTCCTTCATCCAAACATATCACCATCGCCTGGGGTCGGGATTACAGTGATGTCAGTCCCATTCGCGGAGTTATTTTAGGAAACGGGAATCACACCCTGAAAGTTGGAGTGGATGTTGTGGCGCTGCCAGAAACTTCTTGAACACGATTTAGCGCTAAAAAAGGTAGTTCCCCACTAACTACATCAATAAGGATTTAGGATTTCATCCCGCAAAGAGCCTACATTTTCAGCAGGCATGCGTGGGTCTTTCGATCCGGGGACCATCTTTTCCATTCCCACGTGGCCATCGCAAAATTGAACTGCCGCCTTGGAGAGGTGTCGAAAGTGGGTGTTAGGCTGGCGGGTGTTATTATCCACATAATACCACTCTTCCAGCATCGGGTGAGAGGGTGAAGCAGGAGCCTGCCATGTGTTGACCTGCGCGGCATCCGCGAATAACGCAGTCTGAGAAGGCCGGGGAAGAAGACTGATCCTCACCGTCGGGCTGGAGTCCGGGCTTGAAAGATTGAGGTTGTAGCCGTAACCAAAGGAATAAGTAGATGCCTTTAACTTCAGTTCTTGCATGCTGTAATTGAACGAGGGGCAAATGACAATTTGACTCTTCCCCAGGTACGGAGCGAGAACTCCTTGCGAAGGATCAAAAGTACGTCCTCCCTCTTTACCATCTTCCACATAGCCAAACCAATAAGTGGATCCCTTGGAAGACGTGGAATTTAAATATCGAAACGAATCGTCTTCGTTGTCATCCCAATAAAGCTGGGTGGCTAAACCTAATTGACGCAGGTTGTTGACGCATTTAGTACGCCAGGCACTCCCTTTAGCTCGTCCAAGGGTGGGTAAAAGAAGCGCCGCGAGTATCCCAATAATGGCAATAACCACCAGCAACTCGACTAGCGTAAAACCAGCCAGGCACCTGCGGCTCAGAGATTTACGTTGATGATTTATCGACAGCATTGCCGTTTTAAATACTTTTTGCGGTGGCCAAGTCCCGAAATTACGGCAATTATCGCTCGAAGTCAAAATGTAATCGGGCTACTGCCAGACCACGAATTTGATTAAAACAGAACGAAACGGGATTGCCGGTTTTGTATTCCCACTGGACAACTCGAGATGTGCTGTGTTACGAATTTTAAAAGGTTAGGTGACGTTATCGTCGCCCGGCCTGTTAAGGGTACGAAATTAGAACCGTGTGTGAAAAGGGCGCTTCTTGCGAGGCGCTCTTTTTATTTTGGTCGGGTAATCTGCTTCCTGTTGGTTTTTTAGGGGTGGCCCCGCTACTCGTTCGTGCCTGGAAGGCTAATCTCGGTGCGATCAGGCGGAGCCACACTTCACTCTGCCGAAACGAATGGCAAACAATGGGTGACTTAAGAGAAATCTCGGCGCGCGGCGTGCTAGTCCTTGAAGATAATCCCGATGACGCCTTTTTAATGAATCGAGCGATGGGCCGCCTGAAGCCCCCCCGCAAACTGCAGGTCGTTCCTGATGCCATGACCGCAATAGCTTACTTGGAAGGAAGGCAACCTTACTCCAACATTCAGGATCATCCTCTTCCTTCCCTTATTTTTATCGATATCAAAATGCCAGGAATGAACGGATTGGAATTCCTTGCGTGGCTGCGCTCCCAGCCGATGCTCAAACGAATTCCGGCTGTGATTCTTACCTCATCCCGAGAAATGCTCGATATCGAGTTAGCCTACGACCTTGGCGCGAGCGCTTACTTCGTAAAACCAAACTCTTTCGCCGAATTCAGTGCGCTTCTCGAGCAAGTGTTGAATTTCTGGTCGAACGCACAAATTCCATCCATGAAAACAAGTGCACTGCCCATTGGTTAAATTGTTTGAGCTTCTTTCCAGCGTGGCTCGGAGCCTTCAAACTTCCTGTTCAGCTTGTCTGTCACTGCTGTTTTCCCCGATTGTTTTTAACCTTTTTCCTTGGCATGCTGATGGTATCACATGACCACGCCAGGCTTAATCCTTGTGGTTGACGATGAGATCGATGTACTGAGTATATTCGAAGCTTGTCTGACTCGTTTTGGGTTCACCGTTCTCTGCGCAAAATCGGAAGCCGAAGCGCACAACCATTGGCAGGCACTTCATAGCGCAATAGGCCTGGTCATTATCGATGTTAACCTGACCAGCGAGGGAACGGGTTTGCAACTCCTTGATCGATTGCGAACAACCGAACCTGCTATTCCTTATCTGGTGACTTCGGGCTACCTGCCTGAAATGATTGAGTGGCATACCCCACTGGTTGACGGCTGCAACTTTCTACAAAAACCGATCGCCTGGCAGAATCTTCGCACGTTTGTTGGCCAAATTTTGAGCTCCCGCCTCGCCACTCAGGGTTAAAAATTAGCATCTTGCCTCTTGGCAGCTGAGGAATTCATCTGCTCCCTTCTCCTATCGTGGAAACAGGTTGAATCCTCCATTAAGTGTTGGAGTTTGATTCAAACACATTTATGCACGGCGAACAAAACTCCCCTCAAAAAGCTGATGCCACTCACCCGGCAGCTATGCTTTTTGGAGGTCGACGAGATTTTTTAAAAACCACTTCTGTCCTATCCCTTTCACTCCTCTCAGGTGCCTCTGTTTGGGGCGCGGGTCAGGAAAAACGTGACGACATGCTCTATCGAACGCTCGGATCCACCGGTGAAAAAGTTTCAGTCATTGGTGTCGGTGGACATCATATCGGTCGACCCCAGGCAGCGGACGAGGGCATCCGCCTTGTCAGGAAGGCATTGGATCACGGCATCAACTTCCTCGACAATTGCTGGGATTATCACAAGGGAGAAAGCGAAGTTCGTATGGGAATGGCGTTACGTGACGGCTACCGGGAAAAAGCATTTCTCATGACCAAAATCGATGGCCGCACGGGCACTGCCGCCGAGAATCAACTCAACGAATCGTTAAAACGCCTGCAAACGGATCATATTGATTTGATTCAGTTCCACGAGGTGATTCGAATTGAAGATCCTGACCGTATCTTCGGCGAAACTGGAGCCTTCGAAGCCATTCAGAAAGCAAAAAAAGCCGGAAAGGTTCGCTTCATTGGGTTCACCGGGCATAAGGATCCCATATTGCACTTGAGAATGCTCGATGTAGCCGCTCAACACGGAATCAAATTCGACGCGGTTCAGATGCCGCTGAATGTCATGGACGCCCACTTCCGCAGCTTCGGCCAGCAAGTCGTTCCCAGGCTCGTGCAGGAAAAGACAGGAATTCTTGGAATGAAATCCATGGGTGATGGAATAATTCTGCAAAGCAAGACTGTCTCTCCCATGGAATGCCTGCATTTCGCCATGAATTTGCCGACTTCAACAGTGATCACCGGCATCGAAAACCAAAAAATCCTGGACCAGGCACTCGAAGCCGTCCGAACATTTCACCCGCTTTCCGAGGAGCAGCTTAAATCTCTCCTGGCAAGGACATCCAGCGCCGCCGCCACCGGCAAGTTCGAATTGTTTAAAACCAGCCAGCGGTTTGATGAAACCGCTAGAAACCTTGAGTGGCTTGGATAGACTAACTAATTTTGTTACTTTGCGGGAAGCCCATAATTTGCTGTCAGATAATCGATGATCGCATCGTCTTTATCTTTCGGCAGTGGCGCCGCAAATTTCTCCCGCATTTTGACCACAATGGCCTGCCAGGCTTCTCGCTTTAGCCGCGGTTGAATAATAATATAATCCGCCGAATGGCAAAGAAGGCAACTGGAAGAAGCCAGTTCGGAACCAGGCGCAGGTTTAAATTTTGCTGTCTCCGGCGGAAGCTTCCACTCTGTTTCGGCTGCCATCGCCGAAAGTGTTGCAAAGCATGCGAAAGCCCCGACTATTAGTCTTAAATAGCTCATAATCAACCAGCAGAGACAGTTATTGTTTCCACCACGTTCCGCATGTAGCCGGAAGGATTCCACAACGGCTCCATTGGTTGTGATTGTCCTGTCCGATTTGTCGCTTTTACACGCAGGGTGATGTTACCTGCAGTGGGAACATATTGAAGAGTCCATTCCCGAAACGAATATTTGCCGAGATCTTTTCCAAGTTGCGCAGTGCGCCAGTTTTTTCCCTCGTCATCGGAAACGGCGACCTCAGTAATTCCGTACCCTCCATCAAAAGCTATCCCACGGAGGGTTATGGCCTGTTTCGATTTTAATTTATCCCCATCCTTCAAACTGGTCAGGAAAGAGCGGACATTGAATCGGGAAATAGGAATGGTTTTTGCAGGCTTCACTCCAGGCTCCACGCAACCACAACTATTATCCGGAATGCGATATCCAGGATTCATCCAGAAACCATTAAATACTTCGTCAATGACTTTTATTTCGTGCAGGTGCTTGACCCAATATGTTCCATAATGACCTGGAACGACCAGCCGAAGTGGATAACCATTCAGCCATGGAAGTGCTTCTCCGTTCATTTCATAAGCCAGCATGGTTTCTCCATCCATGGCCTGGTCGATATCCAACGCTTTCACGAAGTCCGGCGTTTGAGGCAATATTGCCTGATCCAGACCGTTAAACATCACCTGCTTCGCAGTTGCTCCCACACCAGCTTTAGCCAATACATCCTTAAGACGCGCTCCCTTCCAGACGGCATTTCCCATCGCGCCGTTTCCCATTTGTCCGCCTGCCACCCGAGGCTTAAAGAATCCGCGACTGTTTCCGGAGCATTGGTTAACGGCGGTCACTTGAACAGGTTCAAACCGTCGAAGGTCTTCCATGGAGAAAGTAAGCGCATCCTTCACGTTTCCAGTGAGGTTCAATCGAAACCGATCAGGTCTGAGTAGAGTTTCTGGCGGAGGCGACTGGGTTAAGTGATAGCGGACAAAAAAAGCATCGTTGGGCGTGATCGGGCCATTATTAAAAACAGAAAACGGCGTCTCCAGCTGAGGGGGTCTTGTGGTCACCCGTATCAGGGGTCGCTTTTGAGGATACTCGACAAGCGGACGTTTGCCATTTTCGAAACCGAGATCGATCATTTCCTCATCTGCGGCGCCAGCGCCAAATGTTGCCGCCATTCCTCCCGTCATTATGGCGGTGCGAAGTAAAAACTTCCTTCGATTCATGGTATAAACTTAGTCAAAGCTTTATTTTTTGAAATCTAAATGTCACACGGAGACATCAGGTTGAGAACTCGGGGAAAGCCGGAATCCTTTTGCCATCCTTCACTATTCCGCGGATTATTGATTGGCAAATTTCCTCGCAGTTGGTTGCTTAAGTGCATATGAAAACGTTACCTCGCAGCGGATACGACCAGGTTGGGGGCATGGTTTACTTTCCTCGACTGCTGGACAAAATCCGGCTCCACGATCGTGGCGAACTACCTGCAGATTATCATAACAATCTCGGCAAAGGCGCTGATAGCTGGTGTCTCCATCATCTACGAGTAAAATATGAGGATGTACGAAAGAGGGTAGCGGAAGGATTAAGCGATGAGCAGGTCCTGCAATGGTGCTACGCGAAAGGGCGAGCTCAGGAAGAATTCGATTTAATGATCTGGAATGGATTCATCACGAAGCTAGGCTGGAATGATCATGCCAGTGGACGCTTAAAACAGGTCAAGGAATCTGCCGGACTCCAAAACCGCGAGGACATCACCACCATGTTTCAATTCTTCGAAGTGGACGAGGGGCGGAAAAGCTAGCCTTGCCCTTTATCTTGCGGATTAACGCATCCGAATTTTCAAATCCAGCCTTACCACGAGAGAGAATCAAGGACTTCCCTGTTTCCAAAGGATGGCAACATCTCTAATCTAAGGGCAATGTCCAGTGAGCCCTTTTCCATATTGATGATTGAGGACGACTTGAATGACGTGCTTCTCATGAAGAGGGCTTTCGCTGGCAATTGCATTTCTAATTCTTTTGTGGTTTGCAGGGACGGCGAGGAGGCTGTCGAATATTTAAGCAACGCTGCACGCTCAATAGAAGGTTATCATTATCCCGGTCTGATCATCATCGATTTGAAAATGCCGCGAAAAAGCGGGTTGGAAGTTCTGAAGTGGCTCAAGGATCACCCGGAATGTTACGTTATTCCAACCATCGTCTTCACCTCCTCCTCCCAGCGAATGGATGTAAAACTCGCCTACGGACTCGGTGCTAACTCTTACATCGTGAAACCTGCCACTTTCGACGAGTTAAAAGAAACGGTTCGAACGATTTTTGCTTACTGGAATCTCTGCGAAAAATTGTCTCCCGGGGAAATGGCTACTTTATAACACCTGAAAAAGCTGTTGACCCGCAAAGGGTGGCATTGTTAACGTCCACGCCGTGAATCTTAAGGTCCAGCTTGCCGTAGTCGTTCGCGTAGTCGTAGTAGACTAACGCGACCCGAGGCAAATTGGCCGTAACGCTCGAAGGTCGCCCGCAGTTCCCAGAAGGGACGCGGGGTTTTTACTTTTGGCGAGGCTTTGATTCTCGCCAAGGGCGGGAGAAACAAAGCAATAAGGAAACAATTATGCGTCATACAATCTCAGTGCTGGTGGAAAATAAGTTCGGAGTCCTGACTCGTGTCGCAGGCCTGTTTAGTGGTCGCGGTTACAACATCGACACCTTGAACGTAGCTCCTACCCAGGAGCCAAATACGTCCCGCATGACGATTGTTACGCTCGGTGACGATGCAACCCTGGACCAGATCGTCAAACAGTTGAACAAACTGGTGGATGTGATCCATGTGCTGAACTTCCAGGAAGGCGAATATGTGGACCGGGAGCTGGTCCTGGTGAAGGTCGCCGTGGATTCCAAAACCCGCGCCGAGATCATGCAGATCACTGATATTTTCCGCGCCAAAATCGTCGATGTTCAACCGGCTACGCTAACAATCGAGATCACCGGTAATGAGAGTAAGATCGAAAAATTCCTCGACCTGATGAAGACCTTCGGTGTGCTCGACCTCACCCGCACTGGAAAAATCGCTTTGCCACGCAAGTAAAACAGAGTATTAAAGCTCCCCTATTTCTTAATTTATGCCAGCTAAAGTATATAATGATAAAGACGCCGACTTGAACGTTCTCAAGGGTAAAACCCTTGCAGTTCTTGGTTTCGGATCACAAGGCCATGCTCATGCCCTCAACCTCAAAGAGAGTGGCCTCAAGGTCATTATCGGACTTTACGAAGGAAGCAAATCGATTCCTGTTGCAAAGGAAAAAGGCTTTGAGGTTCTCCCTACTGGTGAAGCCGTCAAGCGGGCCGATGTGATTTTTGTCGCCATTCCTGATACCAAGCAACCCAGCGCTTATGAGAAGGATATCGCCCCCAACCTCACCAAGGGCAAGACGCTGCTTTTCTCGCATGGGTTTTCCATTCACTTCAAGACCATCGTTCCGCCAAAAAACGTCGATGTCATCCTCGTGGCTCCCAAAGGGCCAGGCCATATCGTTCGCCGCCAGTTCACTGAAGGCAAAGGAGTTCCTTCGCTGATCGCCGTCTATCAAAACCCAAGCAAGCAAGCCAAAAAAGTCGCTCTCGCCTGGGCCAAGGGCATCGGTGGCACCCGCGCGGGCGTGATCGAGACCACCTTTAAGGAAGAAACCGAAACCGATCTTTTCGGCGAACAAACCGTCCTGTGCGGCGGGGCAAGCGCTCTGGTTCAAGCCGGATATGAAGTTTTGGTGGAAGCCGGGTATCAACCTGAAATGGCTTATTTCGAATGTTTGCATGAACTCAAGCTTATCGTCGATCTGATGAATGAAGCGGGTATCAGCGGTATGCGATTTTCCATCTCCGAAACTGCCAAGTGGGGTGACGTTTCCGTGGGTCCAAAAATCATCGATGCCAGCGTCAAGAAACGCATGCAGGCAGCGCTGAAAGACATACAATCGGGCAAGTTCGCCAAGGGTTGGGTGGCAGAATACAAAGGCGGCTACAAAAAGTACAACTCCCTCCTCAAAGCTGGAGAAAGCCACAATATTGAGAAAGTTGGAGCTCGCCTTCGCGGTTTAATGCCCTGGATGCAAAAACGCTCCATTAAAGGCACTCAGGCTTCGTACTAAAATACAATCTTGACAACCAGCCGCTTCCCTAAAGGAGGCGGCTTTTTTGTGTTTCGAAACTATAGTTTGGGGTTGGTGTTTGTTGAAGGAGCTACTATATTCAATTTATGGCTCAGGCTGGAAAACTAATTTTGGCGGGAGTTCTGCTCACGACAGCAGTTTCAAATGGCTTTGGTGCGGTTGATGGAGAGAATCCTTATAACACCATCGTCACACGCAATGCATTTCGGCTATCTGCTCCGCCTGTAATTAATACTGCCCCAGTCGAGATTCCGCTCAGCGTGGATGCGGAGTTTGAGGGAACGAGCACCATTGGCGAAGAAACTCGGGGTTGGTTTATTGTCAGGGATAAAAATTCGCAAATCCCCCCCGTTTTCATGGATTTGTCTCCGGGACAACGGATGGGAAAACTGGAAGTGATCAATTTTGACCGGGAAAACGGGACTGCTACCGTGAAACTGGGCGGCGGCACCACCGCGAAAGAAGTCGTACTTCACATCAAACCGCCCATCAAGAGCACGGTCAACCTGAGCAATCCCCAGTCCATTCCGATGGGAGGGTTCCAACAACCCAACAACAATTTTAATCCCGCCAACCCGATCCCGAGTATACCTGCGCCCGGAGGCCGCCCTCCAATGGGTTCTTTGAATGGATCATCCGCTGTGGCAGGGGGCAACTTTTCAACCGTTGCTGGTGGCGGAGCGCCTCAGTTTCAGCCTGTCCCCAACGGAGTGAATAATGGTGTCGTCACCTTCCCCCCAAATCAGGTTCCGGGAATGGCACCTCAAAGCAGTGTTTCTACTGTTGCGAACAATGGTCTTCGCACCATTCCTCAGCGACCCGTTCGAACTGTGGGTAATCCCAACGTGGTTGAGATCACTGAGAATGCTCCTGCCACCATCCAAGAAGCACACCAAAACATGGAAGCGCTTCGGGCCAGCACCGCAAATCAGAATTATCCCCCTCTGCCTCCCACCCCCTACTCTCGCTGAACTTCCAGGAGCTTTTCGGGAGTTAAAAACAAGACCCCTTTTGTTCGGTGGGCGTTTCCAAGCGCCACCATTTTATAGGAACGCTGGCACGTATTGCCTCTGAACGCCTGGTTCACCTCGTTGAGCTCCAATCGATACACAACACTTTTCCCACCCTCCATTGTTTCCAGGACGCGCTCGCATTGAAACTGTTGGTGCAAAATACAGGCAGCGCACTTCACTTCGCCCACTAATTTTACGGGATGAGGCAAGGTCGCCAGATCGTCTCTTCGGTTCTGCAAATAAAGATTGCCGGTCCAGGCGGTGGCCGCAAGAAGCAGAAGGACTGCTGCTACTCGCAACCAGGATTGACCTGGGCGTGTTGCCGAAGCCTGTCTTCCGCGGCTTAGAAGGCGATCCACCGATGAACCATCCATGGACTTGGACTGGTAGTGGCTTCTCAATTGGTCTTTCAGGTTACTCATTTGCTTCCAGCCAGTTTAATTATTCGAGGCACCGGAAACACGTCCGCCACCTGCCGGAGCTTTCGTTTGGCGCGAGACAGGAGGCTCAGTACCGTTCCGCGCGGTTGGTTGGATAGTTTTCCTATTTCCTCAGCGGTGTAGCCTTCGACGCAATTCAAATAAACAGCTTCCCTTTCACCCGGGGTAAGGGTGGACAGGAGGATCTCGATATCGCCTTCGGCTGACGGCGAGGTGGAATAGTCGGCCCCTTCATTTTCAATCGGGCTCAAGGGTTCAAACTGAATCAATTGGGAGCGACGACAGCGGTCGCGGAAGAGATTGCGGATGGCACAGAAGAGGAGGGCTTTACCGCTTACCTGGCCATATTTCCTCGAAAGGGCGAGCCACGCTTCCTGAACAAGGTCTTCCGCATCGGCATGGTTATGGGTGAGAGAGCAGGCATAACGAAAACCGGACTGGATCAGCTCGGGCTGATCCACTTCATCCGGATTTTGAGTTGTGCCGAACAACATTTGTTAAAACATGATGGATTTCGAGGCGGATTGCCACCAAATTAGGCTGCGAAATCCTTCCCCCAGAAACGGCAGAGGAGAAAATAATTTCGCAGCCTGAGCCCGATGATTACCTATGACTTGCGCTTACCATGGCCTGGCAACCGCAAGCGTTACCCAACCGACAGCATTACCGGGCAAATTCTATTTGGGAAAAGGTCAGTTGATTCTTCCCGTCGACCTGAACCACGACTCCGGAGCCTTTGACTTTTTGGATGGCTTCGCACGGTTTTGAACGGAGGTTCCTCACGGTGTCATTCAAAGGGACCTCGTAGCGGACCTTTTGTCCTTTTTCCACGGTCTCCAAAACCAGCGCGCATTTGTCCGTTTCCTTAAGGATGCAGCTTTTGCACTTCAGTTCGCCCGCAACCTTCAGGGAGCTTTCGGCGGCCTGGACAAAAACTGCGCCCATGGCTATCGAAGCCAGGACCAATGAGAATATTTTTTTCATATTGATTAACGTTGCCACACCCTGAACAACGAACGAACCCGTGATTTGATTGCAAAAAAAAGAGCGGCGGAAATGAATCCGCCGCACTTAATGTAAACTATTAATTTAAATGATTACTTCGCTCCCTGTTCGATCCAGGCGCGAACGAGGGCCACCTGTTCCTTAGTCAACGGAGGAATCTTCGCCTTGTTATCTTTGGGAGGCATTACGTCATCGGGATCGGTGATGAGGGCAACGGCATGCAGAAGCGTGCTTTTCTTGATATCGCCAGGGACCACGTTCGGAGCGTTTTCGCCCCCCTTGAGGATGTTGGCGACGGAATCCGCCTTAAACTTGCCTTTTGGTTTCTCGACATCCGGCCCATGACATTTAAAACACGATTTCTCGAATATCGGTTTGATGTCCGCAGCATAAGTCACCCCTTGTTTGTCAGCGGCTGGAGGAATTTTACTTACGTCCGGGTCCGCTGCATTTGCAGAAAGCAAACCCGCGACCAGTCCGGTTGCAACTGCCCCGTAAATTTTTCGAATAGACATATTATAAATGGTTTAAGTCACTTTACTTGCAGAAATGACGATTTCCACAAAAAAATAATTCATCCTGCCGGGTTATACTTTGGAAACTCCTACTTTTTCCCACTTCATGGTCTTCGCGGATTTGAGCACCGCGTCACAGACATATTGGGTATCCAACGCGTCCCGGAAGTTTGGACGGGCAGGTGATTTTGTGCCAAGACCGCCGAGGAAGTCTGCCAGGGCGTTGATGAAGGTGTGTTCGTATCCAATTGTTGTCCCGGGCACCCACCATTTATCCATGTAGGGATGTTCGAAATCGGTGACATGGATGGACCGCCATCCCCTGGAAAGGGCATCGTCTTTATGATCGAAAAAAGAAAGCCGGTGCGGGTCTTCCAAATCGAAAGCGATACTCGCCTTTTCTCCGTTGATTTCGAAGGTGTTTTGGTTTTTCCGGCCCCGGGCATAGCGAGTGGATTCAAAGGTTGCCAGGGTCCCATTCTTGAACCGGGCGAGGAAAGCGCAGGCGTCATCGATGGTCACTTCTTGTTTTTTGCCGGTCAACGCATGTTTGCGCTCCTTGATGAAGGTCTCGGTCATGGCAGTCACGGTATCGATATGTCCGTTCAGCCAGATGGCGGTGTCGATGGAATGAGCGAGCAAGTCCCCGGTAACACCGCTTCCAGCGACGGAAGCATCGAGACGCCACAAACCAGCGCCGCCTTGAGGGAGATCGGAAGAAATGGTCCAATCCTGCAAATACTTGGCGCGATAATGGAAGACGCGGCCCAGGCGGCCCTGGTCAATCAATTGTTTGGCAAGAGCAATGGCTGGTACACGGCGGTAATTAAACCAGACCATATTGGCCACGCCGGCTTTTTCGACCGCTTTGGTCATTTGCTCGCCTTCCTTCGCATTCATGGAAAGCGGCTTCTCGCACAGGATCATCTTTCCGGCTTTGGCAGCCGCGAGGGTAATTTCCTTGTGGGTGTTGTTGGGGCTTCCGATATCGATGAGATCGATATCCTTGCGTTCCACCAATTTTCTCCAATCGGTTTCGTAGGATTCCCATCCCCAATTCTCGGCGAAGGCCTTCACTTTTTCCTCGTTGCGAGCGCAGACCGCCTTGAGGACTGGCTGATAATCCAATTTAAAAAACTGGTTCACCTTGCGAAAGGCGTTGGAATGGGTGCGACCCATGAAACCGTATCCGATCAATCCTACATTTAATTTCTTCATAAGTGGTTTTGCTTGTGATCTAAAGGTCCGGATAAAACATTAAAAGCTATTTTTGCGGTAGGCGCCCATTTCCGGTGCATCCGGATTCACTTCAGGTCCAAAGTAACGGAGCATGACCAGCGGTTCGGTAGTGGAGGTGTTCTCGTAAACCACACCGGCTTTGGCGGCATCTTCGGTGCAGAAGACTTCATCCTGGGTTAATTCGTGGAAGCGAATCAATTTGGGGCAATCCAGCGTGAGTTTGTTCATCTTCCCCTGCCCCTGCACGACGATCATACCGAATGCGCCTTTGTCTTTGATGGTGCACTTGACGCCCGGATCGATGGTCAGCTCCTTGGCCGTAAAGAGCTGTTCGCCGCGGACTTTTCCATAAACGATCCAGCGATCCACGAATCCTTCTTTTCGGGTATCCTGAACAGGAACCGGTTCGAGGTAGTGGTTGTCCTTGAAATTAGGATCGACGTTGGCTTCCCAGTCGAGTTGCTCGACGATGAAATCGAGGTCCTGATGCTTGTCCTTTGGCATGTCCTTCACGAGCAAAGCCCATGGCACTTCGCGGCCTTCCACGAGGGATTGATACATACCGAACACGTCCGAACCCCATTGCGGTTCATAAGTGCAAAGCGATCCGGGGGCGTGCAAAATGCAGGGCCCGATGAGCCAACCGGTTCCGGGCTTGAGGCGGTAGGCGCGGGAAAGATCGAGAATACCGTTGTCGCCTTTGTTCCAGTTTTCGAGAGTTTTACGAACCTGGGCTTTTGAGGTGCCGGGTTCAATACCCATGAAAGTGTATGGAAAGTTATTACCTACATTATTATGCTGGGGAGGGAAGTAGTAGGACTCCGGCTTTCCTTCCTGGCCGACAAGCGCCGCTTGTTCGCGGGACTGGTGCATGTGATGGGGAATAGGTCCCATGTTGTCGAAGAATTTGGAGTAGACGGGCCACTTCTTGTATTTGTCCCAGATGCGATTCCCAATCAGGCCGCTGCCGAGCTCACTCACTGCGTCCGCCAGGGTGAACCTCTGGTCTCCTGCCACGACGTAGCTCAAACCTTCGTCAGGGGTACGATTGTCGTTGGCTGCAGGGGTAGTGGAGGCGAACCAGCGTTCATCAATGCCGCCGCGGTTCAATCCATAGGCGTAAAGGTCGTCCGGATGGAGCTTCAATCTCTTACCCGGTTGCAGAAAAGACCTTGGGACCCAGCAGGGAGCGAGGCGAAGCAGTCCGCCCCCTTCCTGCAACGCGCCCTCAACGAGGCTTTTGACATTTTTAGAAACGGTTTTTAAAGAGGTAACTGTAGGTATACTCATAGAATTCTAAATTATTTGCTGAAGGCAGGAGCGGTTGGCTTTCCACCGGAAGAAACGTAAGCCAAAAGATCCAGGATTTCGTTCTTGGAGAAAATACTGAGCAATCCTTCCGGCATGGGAGACGCCTTCGAGAATTGCCTTTGTTTGATGTCGGACTTTTTGACGGCAACACGATCAGTCGTGAGTGGATTGACAACGACGAATACCGTTTGATCGTTTTCCTCGACAGGTCGGCCGGTAATATCATCTCCATTTTTCAAATTGAAGTTGGTGTTCTGATATTGCTCTGAAACTACTTTGGATGGATCCAGGATGGATTCAAGAAGGTCTTTCGTATTGAACCTGCTTGAGACTGCGGTCAGATCAGGACCCACTGCGCCGCCATCGCTGCCAAATCTATGGCAGGCAAAGCACTGGGCAGCGGTGAACACTTCTTTCCCGATTTCGTAGTTTCTGCCCGAAGCAGCTTTCTCGAGGTCCGAGGCAAAATCGTCCATTTTCCAGTCTTTCACAAAAGTCCGGGTCTTTGCGACTTTAGGAGCGGTTTTCGCTTTGGCGACGATGAAAGGAGCCAACTCGCCGCGTTGATCATCACTTAAAGAAGCCACAGCGTCCTTGCGGAAACTTTCGATAAAATTTCGGAAGCTGGATCCCTGACCGTAATCACGACCGGCAGCCTTAAACCAGGCGAGGGTGGTGGCGGGATGAGAGAGCGAATTAAAATCCTGGCTAAACCAGGCAAAATATTGCTTTCGCTGATCGATGGTCCAACCCGTCTTCAGGTTTCGCAGTGCGACTACATAAGTCAGTTGTTCCTCCTGGGTGGGGGCTGAAGCCAGAAGGTCCAAAGTTTTGCCGACCACGCCGGGCGCCTCCAAATAGATCAACAGCTGGCAGAGCTCGCGGTTCATGGGGTACGACTTTGCGGGAAATTGTTTATCTAATTTTTCAATGGCCAATTTTCGGAGTTCCTCCGATGGCTTGCCTTGACGAATGAAACTGAGTTCGATGACTCGGAGCTTTTCGAGCTTTAGCGATTCATCCAGGGAATCGAGTGGATATTTGGCGAGGGCTTTGAGCAGGGCCTCCTGGGTTTGCTTGCCGGTGGTCCGGGTCAAAGCAAGAAGCGCGGTGATGCCAGCGCGAGGATCGGTTTCGGAGATGGCTCGTTCAGCCCAGATGGCGGGGTCCTGGCTTTCGAGTGCAATTCTGGCTGCATATCGGATCCAGCGGTCTTCACTTTTCAGACCCGCCCAGATGGTGTTCAGGGAATCGGCGACGGGACGACCGTGAAAAGTTTCCAACTGATGGCGTTGCTTGCGGGCCTCCTGCCCTTCGGACTTGGTTTGGACCGCAGCGGTGGATTCAGACCCGGTGTAGGTGACCCTGTATAAGCCTGCTTGTGTTCCGCGGCCGCCAACCAGGAAATAAAGAGCGCCGTCTTTGCCAATTTCCATGTCTGTCAAGTTGAGGGGCTTTCCCTGGATGAATACTTCGCTGGTGGCCTCATAAGTAGACCCTTTCGGCGCGAGATGAATGGCAAAGAGCCGGCCATAGGCCCAATCCATGGCAAACATTGCTTTCTGATATTTCGCTGGAAACTTTGCCCCGGTGCCAAATTTCACACCTGTCGGAGATCCGATTCCGATATCCAACGTTGTGGGAAGACTGTCCGGATACCAATTGGGCCACTTGCCTGAGCCTTCGCGGAATCCGAAATCGGCGCCGGAGACGATGTGATTGATGCGGGTGGGACGATACCATGGATTTCCCCAATCCCACTCCATGTCACTATCGAACCCAAAGATTTCGCCGTCGGTGTTAAAGCCGAAATCATAAGTATTGCGGAAACCCGAAGCAAACAGTTCGACTTCTTTGGCGTCTTTGTCCATGCGCAGGAGGAATCCGCCCGGAGGTTTAAGCCCGTTACCAAATCCATTGCCATCATTGGCGCGAGGAAGGATATGATCATCCGCGTAATGCTTGTGTTGTGAGTAGGGAGAAACGTCGGCAGGCACCTTAACGAAATTGCCATTCATGAAGTAAATCTTTCCATCCGGCCCGAGAACCAATGCGTGAGAGCCGTGTTCCCCGGCGCCATCAGGAAATTTTCGAAGCAAGACGGCCTGTCCCAATTCATCGCCCCCTGCCCCGACTTTCATGCGGTAAAGGCCGAGACCTTCAGGGCCTTTGCCGCTGATATACAAACTGTCATAAGCGTAGAGCAAACCCATGGCCCATCCGACCTTATCCGAAATGTGTTCAACTTCAACCTTGCCGCCTTCGGAAACGGTCATGCGCAACAATCCACCATCCTGCGGTGAAACGATGAACCGACCCTTGGGGTCGATGGTCATGGAAACCCAGGATCCCTCATCGGCGGCAGCGGAACGAAGCAACTCGACCTTAAACCCTGGGAGTACCTTCAAAGATTCTGCAGTGGTTGCGCCAGGAGCAGCAAAAACATTTCCCCACGGTTCATCCCCAAGTTTGGCTAACTGAACGACGCTGCTTCCGTCCTGGATTGGGGTTTTTTCGTTCTTTAAGGAAACCCAGGTGTTATCGGAAAGAATCACGGTTTTTTGATTGTCCTGGCCGGTGATTTCGATCCTGGCGATAAATCCCGCCGAGCCGCCGACATTGCGGCATTTGGCGACGATGAGGTTAGGACCGTCTTTGAGGAGGCGGGTGATGTTGGAACGAACCGGCTTTCTCCAGGATTGGCTTTTTCCCACTTCGGTCCCATTGACGAGCAGCACGAGCTCGTCATCGGCCGAGGCGATAATATCGGCACGTTTGACGGGTCCGAGAGAAAAAGATTTGCCGAAGAAACGGACTTCGTTATCTGACGGTTTGAGATCGTGCCAAATCCAGGAAGGCGTCTGGGCCATGCCGTTGCCGACAGAAAAAGCGAAGAGGAAAGCGATGAAGAGAGAGCTCTTCAAAAACCGCCAAAAGGAAAATCGAAAAAAGGGATCAGGCATGGCAAAATACCTAAGCGGGACGCCTTGGAGGCGTCAACTGTTATATTGGTAGGGTTGCGGTGTTTCTACAAAAGAGGAGTCTCGCCGTACCGGAGCAGCAGCTTCGAGAGCACACGTCATTTTTCAGGGAGGAAGGTTGGGCAATGTTGGGATTTTGGGTTGATGTCCGGCTTCCAGGAATGAATAGTCCGTTTCGCTTTTTCAAAAAGGACATGATTAGGACAGGTTTTGGACATTTGGCTTTGTC
Source organism: Verrucomicrobiales bacterium (assembly GCA_028293375.1). Classification (GTDB taxonomy): domain Bacteria; phylum Verrucomicrobiota; class Verrucomicrobiia; order Limisphaerales; family JAQGOY01; genus JAQGOY01. The sequence continues at coordinate 23,484 of JAQGOY010000152.1, forward strand.
TTTTTGTGTTCATCTTACACGGGTCGTTTGATTTTTTTTGATCAGATTCTCGTCACCTCGCATCGGCTTTGCACAGCAAGTCCGTTTTGCACAATAAATTAATAGGCTGCACAATTAATCAGTTCTGTAATGGATGGCAGAACGTAAAGATAAAATAGTCTTGGATTGGTATGGAAACCCACTTCCAGCAAGTTACGGAATCGGAATTTGTAAAAGTGATTCACGCCTATCCTTCAAAGGCGAAATTGATTATGACGGGAAAAAGTATATCAGGGCTTATACACCTGGTGGCGTTCCTGGTGACCGCATTCCTTTGGAGGATTTCCGAACCGAGATAAAGGACGAAAAAGGAAAGATTGTGTACGATTCACATTGCGAGCCCCCGGTTGATGCCAACCTTCTCCCCGGATACATAGGCTATGAACGCGAAAAGCAACTGAAACGATATTTTCCTTGATGGGTTTTTATTAAGTCAGCTTCATCTTGAATCAACTTGATGTCGGGCTCTCCGGTAATTGGTCTGATGATAATTTGCATTGTGCCATCGCCAAGGTCGCTCGCTGAAAAAAATCCAAATCCCGCGTCGCTCTTCTTGCCTCTCGCAAGATTGTACTCAACTGTCTTGCCGTCCAATGCATGCGGCGTCCACGCAGATGTCACCCTATTTTCTTCACTAATGTCTACCTTACGTGGTCGATGCCAGTAAGGACTTTTACATTTTGGACAAGTTTGTGGCTGCTGTTCTAGTTCCCTGGGGAACCATTCGTGTTCGCAGCGTTCGCAGCGAAAACCCAGTAACATCACTTTCGGCATGCATAAATAGTAACCTAAAAGGGTTATCTGTAAAGCATATCCCTTAAAGCAACAGTATTTTAGTTGACGTTGAATATACTTATAGCCATATTCCTATTAAGTATATGAATCCTCCAATGAATGAAACAAGACAAGGACGCGGATTAATGATCGCCGCCCTCTGCAAGATTACGAAAGTTAAGAATACCTGGATCGTTCCGTCTCAATCTGGAAAAGGCAGATATACCATGCAGCTTGAGAGTGATTCAGAATACACCCGCTGCTCCTGCCCTGACTACGAAACCAATGCCTGTAAATGTAAACATATTTTCGCCGTGGAGTTTGCCATGCTCCGTGAAGAAAACGTAGACGGAACAACCACAGTGACTGAGAAGGTGACACTGACAGCTACCAAGCGCACCACCTACCGCCAAAACTGGCCTGCTTACAACGAAGCCCAGACAAATGAGAAACGCCAGTTTCAGATTCTGCTGCATGATCTCTGCGCGGCAATAGAAAACCCAAAGCCTGGAAAGGGTCGTCCTACCATACCGCTTTCTGATGCTGTGTTCGCCGTGACATTCAAGATCTACTCAACGTTTTCAGGGCGAAGATTCATTTCAGACCTAACTGATGCACAAGCAAAGGGACACATTGGAAAAGTCCCGCACTTCAACAGCATCTTCAATTACCTGGAGAACCCTGACCTCACGCCTATTCTGACTGAACTCATTATTCGCAGCAGTACGCCTCTAAAGGCCGTGGAAGTGGATTTTGCCGTCGATTCCACAGGCTTCTCCACCTCGCGCTTTGTACGCTGGTACGACCACAAATACGGTGTCGTCCGTCAGGAGCATGACTGGGTGAAATGTCACTTGATGTGTGGGGTTAAAACCAACGTTGTAACATCGGTGGAAATTCATCAGAGGGATGCAGCGGATGCTCCAATATTGCCCGCTCTTGTTGAGGCCACGGCAAAGAACTTTCAAATTTCGGAAGTATCCGCTGATAAAGCATATGCCAGCGTTGATAATTTGAACGCTGTCGCCAAATGTGGGGGCACCCCGTTTATCGCGTTCAAAAGTAATCATACCGGCGCGAGCGGTGGACTATGGGAGAAGATGTTTCACTATTTTCAGTTTAAACGGTCTGAATTCCTGACCCACTACCACAAACGGTCAAATGTGGAATCCACCATCAACATGATCAAAGCGAAGTTTCGGGATCACGTGCGCAGCAAAACTGACGTGGCCATGAAGAACGAGGTGCTCTGCAAAATTCTCTGCCACAATATCTGCTGCTTGATCAGCGCGATGTACGAGCTAAAGGTGGTTCCAACCTTCCCTGTCCTGGAAAACTCCAAATAGTTTCATTCGGAGTTTTTATCTATCCCGTAAGGATCGTCCAACCCTAATGCAGGTCGGACGCGGACGATTTGTAGACATTTCGGACACGTCATGGAGATGCTTACACGCCACCAGTTATCTTGAACGAAAGCATAATTGCACTTGGGACAATGGGTGGTCGGCTTGTTCTGTTCTGGATCGTTCTGTATGTCCATCTTGTCTCATAAGAACGAATTCCCGGCCATGCAGAGGTTTTTACAAGGTTGATTCAGCCTCAATGCTTCTTTCCCGATGGGAAGAGGTACTTCATAACAATGACAAAAATTCCAATGACAGAAACAGTGGTGCTGGTGATCAAGGTAATCAAAACGCGGTCAGAAAGGAAAAATAAGCTCGGTTGCTCAGTGACAAATTTTACACCTAGGCGCTCACCTGTGAAAAAGCCCTGTCCATGTGCTGAGAAACCTTGAAAGAAGAGCATTATAAAGATTGAAGAAAGCCACGCAACGACCAACCAAAAAGCACGACTTGCATACATCTTCCGAGCATCGATGTCGTCTTCCAACCCTCTGTTTGATATCCGAAAATAGTCTAATTTAGCTTTCTCTATTGCAGCTTTAGTTTTGGAATCAGCCTTTGTGGAAGGACGATGTCTAAACGGTTGTTCTGGAATTGCCTGTAGGTTCAAAGTATTCCACTTTTACTTTTTAACCTTGAGACTTTCAAAATGAGCTTTAATCAATTTTTTAGGGATAACCACCCCCGGACAATATTTTCCACGCTTATCCCATATGACTGCCCAAGGACTTCCTGGTTCATGGGTTGCGTTCGAAAGTTGAATTGCCGTATACTTGCCATAAATTTCCCATATTTTGTTCAAAAGCTTCGCAGCTTCGGAGTTTACAGCAACAGTTGTAAATATAGGACCGTTATCACCATCTCCTAGAGTATCGTCGTCTTCGATTACCGGATCAGTAACCGGCTCGTTTCCGTATCTTTTAAATTCTTTGTATATTGATTCAATCACTGGTCCAAACTTCCATGCCTCTACATCCTCTTCGATGAGAGGTATACCCGTAAGTGCAAGATGCCAACCGTTGGCGTAGTAGATAAGTTTCTGAAGTTTCATCGGCGTTAAATCCGACTTTTCCGACTTGTTGGCCAATTCTATGAAGAAATTCGCAACAGCAATTGCCGAATAAGGCGGCTTCGAAATCGCCTGAGAATCAGATGGAGCAGCTTTCATATTTTTATATATACTTGTGAGCCATCAACGTTCCACAGCTTTGGCAGATAGTAACTTAAACCGTTTATGGAATGATGTAAATATTTCTGTTGACCGCCTTCATCTTCAGGCGTTTCCTAGCATCTGACATTTTAATTTTGGCGTAGCTGTTTGTTAAGCTGGACGAAAACCGCGAATTTTCCCAGAAGGCTTATGAACCAGGTACGCGCCCGCTCGGGCGCGTCTTGGCGTATTCCTTCTAAAGGCGCTTCGCGGTGCCTCGTCCAGGGTGCGTTAGGAACGCGCCTTTTCTTTTTCAACACCTTTCGCTGAGCAACCACTTTTAATATGAGCACTGCGCAGACAGCACCCGCAAAACAGCCTGCTTGGGGAGTTTGGTTTTTAGTTATTATGGTCCTTTGGGGTATCGGATCTCTATTGCCGGATAGAAAGCCCACTACTGGCTTGGATGACCCTAATACAAGCTACTCTGCCGGATCTATGGCCGGAGAGTTGGAAGCTCGGTTGGCTTATAATTCCGGCAGATCCTTTCCCTATCCAGTAGATCGACAGGAGGCATTGGCTTTCGCGAATCAGAAGATTTCAGGTGCTGGAGCGTTCGCAAGTCCGCAAGCCAGGCAGAAGTGGCTGGAAGGTTTCGCCGATGGTCTGAAATCCTTTATGGACAATAAGGCGACTGAACTGCATCGGATTCGATAGAAGAGAGGCTTTTTGTGCAGGAATTACGTCTGCACAAAAAGTCCTTAAATCGGTGGAGTTTTTGTGCAAAGCCCCTCGCATCCTACGAATATTAACGACGCTCGCGGGTTGGCTTTGAGTCTTCATGATCCGAAACTTGGTCTTTTGCAAAAAGGACATTTTAAGGACAGGATTAGGACATTTTCCCATTGGTTGAACTTTCGATTTCGGGTCGATGTTCGAGTTGAGGTTCGACTTCCCATCTGGGGGTCGTGGATGCTTCGAGACTGAGGGGATGCCACATTTTGAAATGGCCAAAAAAGTGACACGAAAGTGACTTTTGCCTAGGAGAACCGGAGTTGTCACATGTGACACACGGTGACATTTTTTGGTGGGGACTTTCCTTGAGTGTACGCTGTCGCTAGCATGGAGGTAGGGCAGGAATTTTGTGCTTTGTCTTTTTGTGTTCATCTTACACGGGTCGTTTGATTTTTTTGATTAGATTCTCGTCACCTCGCATCCTACGAATATTAACGACGCTCGCGGGTTGGCCGTGCCGAGATCTAGTTCTCCGTTTCCTTACATTGGTTTTTCTCGTGTCAGGGACATCTGGATTATTTCATTTTTGCACCCCGATAATCTGTCGGTTTTTGCTGGAGACAATAGCCAAGGGTTTTCAATTTTATTTCTGAAACGAGGCAAGCCTCTGATTTTGGGGCGGGGCTCGACTGCCCATTGGGAACATTCGGCTTGCATCCGGAACTTACGAGTTCTGGGGACAATGAGAGTTGGTTTGATTCTGTTTTGGTTTGGGACATCGTGTAGTTGCGAATGGACGCGGACCAAATATGGGCTGAAATACAATTCAGCCCTACCTTTTGAGTTACGATTCCCAGCCCGATGGCTGGGCTTAGTTCTGTTTGCACCTGTGGTGCGCGCCTTTGGTTCTGATGGTTCATTTTGCAGTCTCATTCCCTGAGCCTGCTCCTTCCCCCCTCAGTCTAAATTGTCACTTTGAAATGGACAAAAAAGTGACAGGAAAGTGACATTTGCCTAGGAGAACTGGTTTGTCACCTGTGACAGAAGGTGACATTTCCTGAGTGGCGACTTTCGTTGAGTGAACACTCTCGCGGGAATGTAGGTAGGACAGGGGCATGGTGTGCATTGCTTTTTTGTTTTCTCTTGCACGGGTCGTTTGATTTTTTTGATTAGATACTCGTTACCTCGTATCCTACGGAGTTTAACGACGCTCGTGGGTTGGGCTTTGATTCTTCATCATCCAAAACCTTGGTCTTTTGCAAAAAGGACATTTTAAGGACAGCTTTAGGACATTTTGTTTACGCGGCCTTCTTTTGGGGCGTCACTTCAGTGGAGGATGGGTTGGGATTTGTCACTTCAGGGTAGGGCTTCAGCTGTTGTGCGATCCTTTTTTCTTCTTCCAACATTTCCTGCTGGTAGATTGCTTCTTCTTCGGCAGTCCAATCTTCCGGAGTATAATCTTCAGGTTCCATCTGTTCAGTCTTAGGTTCGGGATCGATTCCCGGAGCTGGTGATGCAGTTTGCACCACGGTGAGAGCGGGCACAGGAACTGGTGCGGGGATCGGAGTGTTGAACTGCGATGGAAGGGAGCGGATGAACGAGGGTTCATCGACTTCCGGGAGGTAGTCATCGATGGATTTGTTTCCGCCGTGAATGATCTTTGTCAGTCGGTTTTCGGTTTCGTGTTCGGCCCTTTCACCCTGCTCGATCATTCTCATGAGTTTATCGGTTGGAATATCGGAGAATTTGCGGGTGCTCAGTTCCTCGCGTAGTTGATGCAGGACGGTGGCGCGATGGGTGGACTGGCTTCGGATGTCGTTTTGGAGTTTCTCGTTGTTCAGTTCCAGCCATTGGGAATGCATCAGCGCGAGATCGGCGCGGTGTTTGCCGAGAACACGGCCGACGGTGCGTGGGGTGTAGCCTACGGTGGCGGCAATTTCCTCGTAGGTCTTGTTGGCGAAGCGGAGTTCCAGGATTTGGTTGATGGTTTCTCGTTGCATAATTCAGGTTGTTTTAGGTTATTTTTAGATTTTCAATTTTGTTTTTGTTTTATCTTTCGAGGGCACTTTAGCATGGGGGATACCCCGTACGCTGTCCTACCCTCAAAATAGTTTGAAATATTTTTACTTTACATAAATGACCTGGTTGGAAGGGATTACGAATGAAAACTGGAGTTACATTACTGGAGCTCGAACGGCGGAGGTGGAGAGGGTATAGCTCATTTCAATTGTAATTCCTCTCAAAAAAAACCGCGTTAATTTTGGCAACGCCGCTTTCAAGTGTGAAACATTCACACTTTTCTCTTGATTTTTCAGATGCGACGTGTGACAACATCACACATCAATGATTGCGTTAAATGAAAACGAATTGGAGGCGCTTCGAATCCTGTGGGAGCAAGAAGAACTGAAGCCGGCCGAAATTCAGGAACGTTTTTCGTGGAAGATCGAGAATGCGACACTGCGTTCGGTGCTGGTGAAACTGGTGGAGAGAGGCCATGCGATACGGCGGATGCAGGGAAAGGCGTTTTTTTATTCAGCGCGTGTGCCTAAGAAAACATTGTTTCAGTCCGCGATGCGGACACTGGCGCATGTGTTTGCTGGCGGATCGCACAAGGAGTTAGTCGCGCAATTGATGGAGACATCGGATATCAAGCCCGAAGACGTCAAACTGCTCCGCGAGACAGCCGCAACAAAGTTTATAAAAACGCCAAGGAAGGCCAAATGAAATCGTTGTTTACTGCTGTGGCACCCGCCGCAGCTATTCTGCTAAAGTGGACGTGCCTACTGGGAGCCGGATGGATTGCCAATACCGCCTTACAAAACAAACATCCTCGTTTAAGGGTGATTCTTTGGCGCGGGATTTTGTGCTGTGGTCTAGCACTTCCGTTCGTAGAGTTCCTGCCTTTGCCCAGGTTCACCATAACAATTCCTTCACCAGCGAGCGCCCCCGCGACGCTAATGCCTTCCCCTGATCCTGTCACGTCCGGCCCTGCATCGATATCGGAGGCGAGACGTGCAGCGGTGGGGCCCGCGCAAGACGGAGGAGCAACCCCATCGATGTCCAGCGAAAGTCTCGCGATGCCGGCGCGTTTGGGCATTGCGACCAGTTGGCCGCGACTTTGCTTTTGGGGTTGGATCGCAGGTTGCGCCTTCGGATTCTGCCGTTTGCTTCGAATGCAAATTCACCGTGCTCTCCTGCGTCGAAGTGCCTCGA
>JAQGOY010000166.1 GCA_028293375.1 Verrucomicrobiales bacterium
CCAGAATGCACGCATGTGTACCATGTTTATGCCATTCTCTCGGAGCAGCGAGACGCGTTGCAAAAACACCTGACGGATCAGGGGGTACCGAGCATCATCTATTATCCGCAGCCGTTGCACTTGCAAAAAGTGTATGATGACCTGGGTTACCGGGCAGGAGATTTTCCAGTAGCGGAAGGAATTTCCAAAACGATCCTGCCGCTTCCCATGTATCCGGAATTAACGGACCAGCAGGTGGACCACGTGATCAAATCCGTGAGGTCGTTCAAGTTTCAAGCTTAACGCTTTTCCACAGTTGCATGCACTGGGTGTGCGTATTGCTGATAGAGACGCTCTATTTCCTCGGCGTTGGGCGCACCGTCCAACAGAATCATGCGATATTGGCTGATGTAGGGCTTGCCTGGAATTATCGACCAATCGCCGCCCTGGCTGGGGGCATAACAAAAAAACGGTTCGGAGGGATGGACCCGGATGGGTTGGGGGTCGCGGAAATTGGAAGGAGCGGACATGATGACAATACCTGCCTGTTTTCCTTCGGTCATGCCGCCAAGGTAACACCAGCGGGCTTTGGTTTCATTGGCCTTGACGCGGTCGGTAACGCCTTCCGAGGTCAACACCTTCCAGTTGCCTGCTCCGTTCCAGGAATCCAAACCGCGAAAGCCCAATCCTCCATAATGATAAGTTGGCAGGATCAATGGATCGACAATGGCATTATCAGTCACCTTGAGATCCAGCAGAGAATAGTGAGCTGCGGGAGGGAAAGCATATTCCGAAACCTCCCATTTTTCGGTCAATGCAGGGATGGACTTTCCGCTTGTAAAATCCAGGTAGTTTAAGCCAGCGATAAAACCTGCTTCGAGCGAACCAGACCAGGTGGAGTCTACCTTATCGAAAAGTGTTGTGCCTTTGTTGTCTCCCACGTTCCAGAAATCCGGATTCCGACCCTGGAATTCCGTTTTGGTCCACGAGAACCAAATTCCATGGTGATGCAAATGATTGGTCGCATAACTGTCGGAAATGACCAGACCTGAAGGAGTACGAAGGGGATGAAAAAATCCTGCCCTGCGATACGATTCCTTGATGCCAGAGCGAGGCAATTTGCCTTTCCCAATGGTGTAGTCCAGCGTGGGCTTTGCGAGATCAGGTCCCATCAACAAATGATCCTCTTTCGTCTCAAGTTGCATTGAAGACAATGCGTTTGACGGTTCAGCTTCAAGCAATCGAAAAGTGGAAACTCCGTTCGCGGTTAACTGGGGAATAATGATTACACATTTTCCATGAACCACCTGGACCGGAATCTGCCCATTACTACCGTCCATTTGCGCGGAGTGAAATACAGGAGCGCCAGCCGGCAAATCGAATTTGACCACTACGTTTTTGCCATTCGTGGGGCTGCCGTTAACCGTTAAAATGTAATTGAAGCCCCTTGTTTCGGCCCGCCCGGTTTTGCAGCCGTTGGAGGTTGCAACCAGCCCCAGGAGGGAAGTGAATAAAATAACCCGGAAAAGCGAAACACCTGAAAAAACTGGAAACGGATGCATGCCAAATTATGATAAGGCAACCAGCAGGAAGTCCAATATTTTATAGCCCGGTTATTGGTTCACCTTCTCGCGCAGATGCCGGATATTTTGCCATCATTCGTCAGAACGAGATGCAAAATGAAAGTGGTTTTTTTAAACATTGCCTGGTAGCGGTAACTCTTGTTAATCCCACCAAAGATGTATGCCTTTATGCTCGCGGACGAAGGCGTCAATCGTGCCTTCTTCTTCGTCGATCATGGCCTCAATGCTGGTTAAATGCTCATCCAGAACATCCAGCAATTCGTCATTTACCGGTTTGGAAAATTTGGCCTTTAAACCGGAAATATCCGCGAAGTATGGTATTAATGGATTGAGGTCATCGGCCATTTCGATCTCCTCCCAAACTTCGCACGGATCACCACCCCCGTGGGTCCCGACTTCAAACAGCTCGATGACCGACTGAATTCCATTTTTAGGAACCAGGTAAAGCCCGTAACCTTCGCCGTTTACGACTCCGCAGACGCAGTAATAACCTTTACGCAACGCCTCGGACTGCAACGCCAGCGCTTCTGACTCCGCAGTTTCTGAATCCTCCGAACCATCCCCGTAGACATAACAACCCTCGTGCTCTTGAGAGGGTTCAAATTCTTTGTTTTTGATTTTCATCTTCGACTGTTTTTTTAGTGGCCAATTCCAAAGCAGTGCGCGGCAGTTTACAACAAAATAACCTGAAGATATCAAAGAACCGACAAGATTTTAGAGCAAATGCCCAATAATCCGGTGGCGATAATCACAGGGATCACTTTCCAGTTCCAGCGAAGCAAACCGAACAGACAGGCTCCAGTGATTGTCAATGAAAAGAGGTCTAATTTTCCATCACCTTGCTGGAATAATGTGTGAAGGGCAAACCATACCGCCAGGTTCAGAATCACCCCAACGATTGCCGCAGTGACCGCCGTCAGGGCGCTGTTCAACTTTTTGTTGCCACGAAGTTGTTCGATATGAGGCGCCCCAAGTAAGATCCACAAAAAGCAGGGTACGAATGTGCACCAGGTGGTGATGAAGGCGCCGAAGGTGCCGGCGATCCAGGGACTGATCCCACCTGGTTGGTGGTAAGCTCCCAGGAAGCCGACAAACTGGAGCACCATAATCAGCGGCCCGGGAGTAGTCTCAGCGAGGGCCAATCCATCCAGCATTTGTCCAGGTTCCAACCAGTGGTAAGTTTCCACCGCCTGGGTTCCCACATACGGGAGAACTGCGTAAGCGCCACCGAATGTCACCATGGCTGCCTTGCTGAAAAAAACGGCCTCACGAAACAAGCTATGGCTTTGACCAAGCGAAAGCACAACCAAAACCATGGGAAGAAACCAGAGGAACAAAGAGACACTGATGACGCGGACGGCGTGAGGCAGGCTCGGACGCGTGTGGTCGTGGATGGTTTTCGCAGGCTCCGATGTTCCCGACGCCTCGTCCGCATTTGCAATGTGTAAAAGATTAGCGCCAAATTTCTTTGGCCAGAAGCGTCCTCCGAGTAAGCCAATGATTGCAGAGGCCGCCACCACTGCGGGGAAAGGTAATTTAAAGACGAAGAGCGCAACAAAGGCGAGTGCTGCCAAACACCACATCCATTCGTTTCTCAATGCTTTTTTGCCGAGCTTTAGCACGGCTGCTGCCACAATGGCCAGCACGGCAGGCTTTAAACCATAGAAAAAGGCAACTATCCATGGAACATTGCCAAAATGCACATAGACCATGCTCAACGACCAGAGGATAACCATGGAAGGGAGAACAAAAAGAGTCCCAGCAATAATTCCTCCAGCGGTTCGGTGAAGCAGCCAGCCGATGTAGATAGCGAGTTGTGTCGCTTCCGGTCCGGGCAACAGCATGCAATAATTCAAGGCATGCAAAAATCTTGCCTCGTCGATCCACTTTTTGTTTTGGACCAGCTCGGTGTGCATGATGGCAATCTGCCCGGCAGGACCGCCAAAACTAATGAATCCCAATTTCAACCAGAATCGAAACGCTTCACGAAAGGAAGGAGCGTTCTTAATTAAAATCGGGCTCGGTTTCGACACCGGGAAATGCTGCCTGAGAGATGTATTAAGTCCATCCTGGTTTTTAGGGGAGGATTGCGCGGCATGGATAGTTCAATACTGGTCAGAAAGCGGAACAAGATGACTGTTTTTCGAGGTTCTTAGATTTTGTTTCTCCATTAAAAGGCGGAGCCGCGTTTCGTCTGAAATTTCAGGCGCCATGAGCTGCCGGTTGTTTTCGCTAATTTGAATCTCAAGAAATTGATTTCGCAAAAGTTGAACGACTCCAAGCCGAGTGGGGGTGCCTTTGAGAATTTGCTCGGCATCGGCATTTGGACTTTCGGTGATGGCCTCAGTGATCAACTGTCTTTGAGGGTCGTCTTCCAGGCTGCTCATCCAGGCGGCTGTCCCTCTCCAGTTTCCGTCACCTTCCAGCTCAAAACGCTCTGCCAGGATGGCTCGCACCAGTGAATGATTGACCCAGGAAAGGTCCAAATGGGCGGCGACCCATTCCACAAGGTCGTCTCTCTGAAGAGTAAGCTTCAGCAACCAAAACTCCTGCTGGTTGGGACGAGTGGCGACAGTTTCCGTTTCAAGCTGTTCGGGGTTTTCTTCCAGCGAAGGTGTAGCGCGAGCATATTTCTTGAAATCCTTGCGGGTGGCCTCAGCGGAAACTCCAAGCCGGATTGCGGTCTTTTGGGCGTAGGTATCGATTAATGTGTTATTGTTGGTTTTCGCTACGTTTTGAGCCATGGCCTGGATGACAGCCACCCTGCCCTTGTCAGCAGTGACATCATTTGTTGCCATGAGGCGCTTCAGGAACCAATCGAAGAATCCCTCGGCCTCCATGACTTTATCCCGGAATGCCTGAGCTCCGAATTCCTTGATAAAACTGTCGGGATCGTGGGGAGAAGGGAGCAATGCGACGCGGATGTTCAATCCATTGGTCAACAATGAATCAAGCGAGCGGAGGGTAGCGTTTTGGCCGGCATTATCCGCGTCGAAACAAAGAATCACTTCCTCGACATAACGTTTTAAAATGCGGGAGTGGTCGGCCGTCAAGGCTGTTCCCTGGGGAGCGACAACGTTTTTAACTTCAGCGGCGTGACAGGCAATGAGATCAAGCTGGCCTTCACAAATGATGGCGGTTTTGGCGTCAAGCAGGGCGCGTTTCGCCTTATCGAGGCCAAAAATAATTTTACCTTTGGAGAAGAGCGGGGTTTCCGGCGAATTGACGTATTTGGCGGTCTTTTCATCACCGGACAGGATACGACCACTGAAAGCGACGACTCGCCCCTGGTCGTCGCAGATGGGAAACATCAGACGGCCTCGAAAACGATCATAATATCTGCCGCTTTGTTCCTGCTGCAGAATCAAGCCGCTTTTTTCGAGGTGCTCAGGAAGGAAGCTCTTGGATTTCCCCCAGTTGACGGTGTCATCCCAGGCCTCGGGGGCGTAACCTAATTTGAATTGGCGGATGGAATCGGAAGAAACGCCTCGTTTTTCGAGGTAATCCCGGGCGATTTGGGCGCCCTCTTCGTTGAGCAGGTAATTGTGCCAGCGCTGAGCGATTTGTTCATGGATCTTGAGCAGAGTATCCTTGAGAGAAGCGAGTTGGCCCTGCTGTTCCGACTGGACTTCCTCCAGGACAATATTGGCGCGATTGGCCAGTCGGCGAATGGCTTCAACGAAAGATAAGCTTTCATATTCCATCACAAAAGTGATGACATTTCCGCCCTTGTGACACCCGAAGCAGTGAAAGATCTGCTTGGAGGGGTTGACGTTAAAACTGGGACTTTTTTCTTTATGAAAAGGGCAAAGAGCAACGAAATTCAAGCCTGCCCTTTTAAGGGGAATGTAACTGCCAATAACCTCGACGACATCGCTCGCGCTACGGACGTTATCGATGGTGTTGTCAGAGAAAAATGCCATGAACAGGAGTTAGTTTAGACCAGTGAAACAACAGCCGTCCACCAGGGAACTCGAAATCATGCGGATTGAGCTTTTGGTGCAGGGGATGGGGACGCGAGACGCCTATTTGTTGGTGGCGTTGGAATTGGGGCCATTGATTACTTCATCGACAGCTCGTTCCTTGCGCTTGGCGGGGCCCTCGCGCTTGAGGCCCTTGTCAACGTCGGCGGTGGGCTTGATCAAGAGCTGCGGAATCCTGGTTTTTACAAAACTGCCCACGTAAGATTTTTGGAAAATATCCTGCTGGATGGTTCCGAAAGTGGGAAAGAAACTGTTGCCCAGCTGGTCCTGCTGCTTCTTCTGTTGGGCTTTGACGTCGGCGACGCTCATGAGACGGCCATGGACGATGGCAAGAAACATGATGATAATGCAGCAATACCTAATAACGCCGGACAACATGCCGAGATAATACTCAAATTTGCCAAAGACATCGGCTCCCAGGAGTTTTTCGCCAATCAATCTTCTTATGACCGAGAAAAGGAAGAAGATGATGACGATGAAACCGATGTAGACGAGAAGGTAAGAGCTATAAACCCCGAGGAAACTTGTT
>JAQGOY010000167.1 GCA_028293375.1 Verrucomicrobiales bacterium
ACCATCAGTGACTACAACTTTTACAGAGTGGGAACCATAAGCATAAACGCTGCTGAGGGTTGCACTGGTCGAGCCGGCGGGGAGCGTATAAGACTCGGCGAGGGCGTTGTCGATGAACCATTGAACAGTCAATGGATCGCTATCCACATCATTCACTCCGACAGTAACATCGACAGAAGCACCAGCAAGCGAGGTGGCTTCAGCGGTTACGTCCGAAGCGCAGGAGATGGTGGGGCGCTGATTGAGGATTCCCACGCCCATGACGTTGTTCAACTCATCCCATTCGGGGATGGATTTGGTGGCGTCAACATAAGCATAGATGTTGGTGGCGCTTCCGATGCCGGTGAGGTGAGCATCGATAACAGCGGATCCACCGGCAGGAAGGTTAACAGTGTAATTACTGCCGACCTGAATACCGCCCGAGAGGGGGTTGTTGTTGTAGAATTTGACAGAAACGTTGTTGAACGATTTGGTCGAATTAACATCGCTGTTGAGAACAACATGAATGTCGGCATTCGTGCCAAGAACAACGTTTGCAGCGCTGATGGAAGAAACATAAAGGTCACTCGAAGAACCAGCGATGGAAACCGTGGCCGTGCTTTTGGCAGTTTTGCCGTTAGCGGTCACCTGCAAGCGAACTTCACCGGAATATTCCGAAGAGAAAGTTACAGTAGGATTCACACCGTGAGCATCACCAAAGACCCCGTCACCGTTCAGATCCCAACTGTAGTCCGTGATGACATCGCCATCTGGATCATAGGATGCGCTGCCGTCGAGGGTAATGACATCGCCAATCTTGCCAGCGTAACCGGGAGAACCAGCTGGGATAGCAATGGCGACTGGAGGCACGTCAGTATCGATGACGTGGATTTTAACAGTTGCTGTTGCGAATTGCGCAGGAGTGCTGTTGTCCTTGACCCGGAGAGTCACGGTGTAGTCACCCGGAGTGGTGTAACCAGGATTGCGAGGATTGGTTCCGGTAGCATCCGGATGAGTCCAGTCAACGCCGTTGGCGGCATTCCAATCCCAGAGATATTCCACGATGGAGAGGCTGGAGTCAGTGTGGTAAGATCCGGAACCATCCATGGTCACGCCAGGATTTTTACTGGATTGATCAGGGACCGGAGCGATGACAGCTACAGGAAGAGCAACAGTCACAGCTTTGGTCAAAGTAAGGATGGCAAAGGAAGTCTGAAGAGGCTGCGCAGGGCTGCCGATCTGACCGACGGGCCACATGGAGGTTTCCCAGTGACCATCTGCATATTGACCAAAGGCATTAGCGCTTTGGCTACGCAGACCATTGCCGAGATTAGGATCCAGCAGAGAAGCGTCGCCAAGCAACCATGCAGAGAGGTCCTGATACCAGTCGCGAGCTCCGGCAGAGGTAGCCACAGTGCTAACACCCTGGAGTTGGAGACCCTTTTTGACGCCATACATAGCGTAAAGTTCGCCGCCGACCCAACCGCCGTTATTTTGACCGGAACCGGTATTGATTTGGGAATACCAATTGTCACCGATGAATTTGATACCTTTATTGACATCAACATCGCCGACGACTTTGCCGCCGAAATCATAACTGACAAGCATACCGCCTGTTTTGGCGTGGTTTAACCAGGAACGATCGGAATAACCAGCGCCGCCACCGGTAGGATCTTGAACTTGCTGGAATCCAAAAACAGCATTGGCCACGGTCCATGATTGAGCTGAAATTCCCCAACGATCCTTTGTGACCTTAAAGACCAAGCTTGGCCATTGTTGAGCAGAGCCATCGTAACGACCATTGTCCGTAGTATTGATGTCATACACCCAGCCGCCGCGATTACCGCCGTCGCCCTGAGCATAAGTCAACTGGTCCATTATGTCCGTAACGAGATCATAATAGGAAACGCCAGCAAAAGGCCCTGTTTCCACGAAAGTGTTTTTGGCTTCAACGTCCGTATTTACGGACATCACCAAAGCGACGGTACCGAGTGCGTTTGCGTAACCTAGAGTGCAAAGGTAAGCGCCTTTGCCGTTTCCGTTGGAATCGGAGTTACGGACGGCAATGCCGTCGCTATGTGGAGCAATGGCGAAATAAGCTCCAAGGCCGGAATCAACAACGTAATTCAATCCTTTTTGTACAGTTTCAGCATAGATTTCGTCTTCGTAATCATATTTTGCCAAGTGACCGTTTTCTTCGAACGACATCAGAGCGGCGCCGAGAGTGGAAATGAATTCGCGAGAAGCGCTTGTCCAGGGGCTGGGCCAGTAAACCTTGGACGCGCTGGCAGCAATTTGATTTTTGTATAAATAGATCAAGCCTTTTTCGATAGCCATGTTGACGCGATCATCATGGGTAGGAGTTGCCAGGACGCGGATGACCGAAGTGCGTGAAACGCTATGACCTGCAGAATCCGAAACAGTCAGAGTGGCGGTCTTGGAACCGGAAGAAGAATAAGCGTGGCTGGCACCGATAAAGGTGGCAGCAGTAGCATTCAGGCCGGAAGCGGTGACGGTTGCGGAACCGTCGCCGAAGTCGAGGACATAACTATAGGGAGCGGTTCCGTTCCAGGCGCGGCCCCAAACGGTGATTGGCTCGTTCAAAGCAGCATTCGCATACGTCTGGCTGCGTGTATAACTTGGCATCATGGCCACCCAAAGGTCCGTAGGAAGTTTTTTGACAACTGAAACGGTGCGGCTTGTGGTGGCAACATTACCTCCAGAGTCAGTGGCCGAGTAAGTAAGGATATATTTACCAACTACATTGCCATTGACGGTGCCCGAAGCGGTAACGGTGAGGGCATTGCCATTGATATCAACAGCAGTGACGCCGGGATCGGTAAAGGTGGAACCTAGAAGGATGCTGTTAGCGGCACTGCCATTCACCGTAAAGATAACCGACTGCACGGAAATTGCAGCCGAACCGTATGCGGCGGTGGCGGATCCCAGTTTTTTCCAGAAATTGCCACCACTAAGAGCAGGAACTGTGGTTTGGCCCTGGCTGTTGTTACCAAAGGCGACAAGCACTTTGTCGGAACGCAAAGCGAGTGAGTGCTGATAGCCAGCAGAAATATCGACATATGTCACACCCGCAGGCAGAGCGGGAACATTTATAGAACCGTCGGCAGTATTACCGGAGCCGACAACTTGGCCGTCAGAACGGAGGAAAATAGTATGAGTACGACCACCAGCAATTTTCTTGTAAGTCACTCCAGCAGGGAGTGCAGGGATGGTCAATTGGCCGTAGTCATTTTGTCCCCAGCCAATCGCGGAACCGTCAGAGCGAATGGCGAAGCTGGATTCAAAACCAGCAGCTACGAAAGTATAGGTTAGGCCCGCGGGAAGCGCTGGGATATTAATTTCGCCCTGACTATTATAGCCGGCGGCGAATACCTGACCATCCGAACGAAGCAGCAAATTATGGAGATAACCCGAGGCGACCTGAGTGTAGGTTTTGCCAGCTGGAAGAGCGGCAAAATTGGCTGAACCCACACCGGTATAGCCAAATCCAACGGCCTGGCCGTCCGAACGCAAGGCAACAGTTTGATGCCTTCCGACAGAAACCTGAGTGTAGGTGACACCGGCTGGCAAAGCAGGAGGAGTGATTTGGCCCCAACTATTATTTCCCCATCCCACGATCTGACCATCGGAACGAAGACCAACGCCGCTGTAATCACTCACTCCGATATCAACGTACGTAACACCGGCGGGAGGAGCGACAATCGATTGCTGGCTATTGTTGTTTTGTCCCCAGATGACTGCACCGCCCGCAGATGCCGCCGATGCGGAATTCGGCGCTGCTGCTGTGATCAATGCAAGGACGGACCCCATCCAGAGGAGTGAGTTTTTAAATCGACAATAAAATGTCGATCGATTCGTGTGGGTTTGTGGTTTCATGTGTTTCGACTCTGCGCGGTAACTGTTGGTTGTTTGTTGCTGTTTTTTGGGTTGCTAAAGAACATCAAAACAACTTGGTGTTCCTTAAAATCTAATGCCTGGTTCCGAGGTCTTGCAGATTTTCCGGGGCTTAGCGCCCATTCGTATATCGCTTCCCAATTATAATGTCAAACAAGGTTTGATCTTTTTTGATTGTCCAAAATGATTTCCCTTCTACATCAGGAACTAATGTGAATGGCACTATCCATATGGCCCTATTGATAGTAGGGCCAATAGGGAAAATGACTTACTTTAGGGTGGCGTAGACGCGTTCGAGCGTCATCACGGAGTAGGCGGTGACAAGAGCGCCGTCTTTCTCCCACCAGCGGGCATTGGTATTTAGCCAGGACCCGTCTTTTTGCTGGAGATTCAGCAGTTTCATGCTCAGGTCCTTTTTCCATGCCGCTTTGCCACCCCGGGCGAGAGGAATCTCATCGATGCCATAAACCGTAAGGGCTTTGGACATGGTGTTGTAATAGTAATAAAGGCCCTGGGCTCCCATTTCGGGATTTTCGTCCACGGTATAATTATTTTGGAGCCATTGATAAACGGCCGAGACTCGAGGATCCTCTTTTTTCAGGTCCGCATAGGCATAGCTCAGCATTCCTCCGTAACTGATGCTGCCGTAGGAACGAAGGGCAATTTTTCCAGTTGCCAAATTGGTGGTTCCCCCCGCCATGCTGTTGCCGGGATAATAAACAAATCCGCCTTTATCCTTTTCCTGGTCTGAAACCCAGTTGTTAGTGTTGACACTGGGCAGGTTTTGACAATTTTGAAGAAAGCTAATTGCCGCGCCCCAATTCAAATCCTTCGCTTCCGACAGTTTGCTGTCCCTGGCAGTAAGGGCCTTGCTGTAATAAATGGCTTCGAGCGCCTGCAATGTATTCCCCATATCGGAATGATCATAGTGGCTTCCGTAACCGATTCCCCCGTCAAATGGACTATCGACTTTGCCCTTCTCGCCCATGTCTGTCTGAAGGCTGATCAAGTATTCGCGCGCCTTCAGGATGGTGGGATTATATTCGGCTTTGTTGGCGGCAATCAGGGCCATCATCGAGATAGCGGTGTTGTAAGTGACAAGGTTTGTCCGATGAATCCCGCCATCAGGTTTGGCAGAATCCATGATAAACTGATAGCTTTTCGCCATCCAGGAGGGTTCAGATTTGGAATACCTTTGTTTCGGGTCACCCTTGAATGCCATGAGCACTTCCCCGGTTACAGCGGGCTGATCTGCGGTAGACCACCAGCCATTGGAATTTTGATTGGCCTGCAACCATTCCAACCCGCGATCGATGGCATGTTGAAGTTCGTTTTTGTAAGACTGATTGCTTGAGAAAGAACTGGTTGTCAGTTCAGCAGAGGAAGCGGATCCAGAAATTAACACAGCAGCGCCCGCGAAGAGCAGATTGCGGAATTTTGAGAGGGTCATTTTCATGGTTTTTCGGAGGGGCAGATCTATTTTTTTTCTTTGTCGCTGAAAAGGATGGTTACTTCGACGGGCGTTCCAACAGGGGGCAGATTTTCGGGCTTCGTCGTCCAAATGTGATCGTCATCATGTCCGGGCCCCTCGTTGTTTAAGAGAGCATCCGGATCAGTAACCAGGGAACCGATGTTACCCAGGAGTTGACATAAAAAAACGCGGTTTACAATCCGTGACCCGGTATAGTGCCAGTCCAGCTTGCTTCCCGATGACTTCGGCGCAGTGGAGGCTATCATATCCTCGGTTTTTTTTCGGACTTCCTTCCCATCTTGCATCCATTTCATCTCCAGGGTCACGCGATCACCTGGGAGTTTTTCAAGGGAGGGATGAGAAAGGGGCTCGTTCTTGGTTTGGTCGATGACAGCGCCTGGAGTCGGCACGGTTAACGGTTTTGGCATTTGGGAGCCGCCTTTAGCGTTTAAAAAAAGCATAGCCATATGAATATGGTAAGGCTCTGCATCGGTGCGTAGCACGCTCTCATGCTTCTTGCCGTACTCAGTAACCAAAAAGTATTCCATGGGACCTTCGCGCATGTTCAGTACGGATGGGAACGATACAGTGCGTGTATTCTTGTCCATGCGAACCTTCCCAAGCTGGAAAATACCTGGTCCCAACACCCTAATCGGAAGGTTGGTGAGAGAGTCCACGGTGCTGGCAGCCGCAGTTGGCGGGGCTATGCCGGTAGGCGACGTGGAGAGTGGCGGTGTCTGAGGGATGGGCTGAGTGGTCCCTTTGGGGGTATTGGGATCTGGGAGAACAAACGATTTCTCTGCCGCGAGCACGGTCAAACAAGCTAGGAAAGAGCCCAAAAGTAGCAAAATTGCTCTTTTGTTGAACTTTATCCTCAAGTTTTTCGTTTGCTTATCCGATAGTCGCATGCAGATCTCTGTCGCCACCCCACTTCACCCGATTGATCGTTGAAGTATCCGACGGTGGCCGCTCCTTTCTATAGAGTTTTCTCCAATGGTCAATAAGAAATACCCTAATACCTGAATAAGGGGGCACCCCGACAAAACAAAACTGCATACATTAACGATATAGTTTCATTTTTGGTTAAATTATAACCAAAATGAGTAGGAATTTAAGAGTTTTTTCCAAGTGCTATATAGCCCTAGCCACGAATGAACTGTTCTTGGTTCTTTAAAGAATTGGGGTTGCCTTTGGCTTCGTATTCTTGAAAGACTGCCTCGAACCAAGTCGGGGGCATGAAAGTGAGAATCCCCAAAATCTTTCGAAAACTGTTATGGGCTTTGCTGGGGCTGGTCCTTACAGCTTTGATTGCCTTTCTCATTGTTTTTCCAGGCAGGCAGACACCCATTGCCTTTACATTGGCGACTGGCCTCGGTGTGGAATCGCTCCAGCATCGGATTGATTTAATGCAGAACAAAGCCATTCGGCGCGAGGCTTTTGAGGAATCTGAGAAAGTCTTTCTTCGAAATCTTTACATCTGCTTTGCCAAAGGAGGTGCTGCATCCATGATAGCTCCCGAATCCAGCAAAATGATGTTTCAATACCTTTCGTGCTCAGGAAGGGAGTTGCCGGTTCGCTCCAGTCTTTTTTATAGGAGTGCGCCGGTGATTGAGATGATGAAGCCTTTGAAGGATCGGGCCGTCGCAGATTTTCAAAACCATGGCGGTGATAAAGTGGTTTACGAATCCAAAACGGCTTATCTTGGTGATCCAGCATATTTCGATTCGTTCGTGGGCTTGTACTTTGGACAAATCAAGGTGTGCGTGGTTCGGGGTGAAAAGGATTTTATTGTATTAAAATGGCGTGGCGAAGTGCCATGGGAATGGCCAAGTTATCAATCGATCCATAAAAAGTATGGTCGTTACCACGCGCAAACTTTTCCGTTGCCCAATGCGCGGAGTTTGTTGCAGGGGCCGAAATATCTTTTGCTGATGGATGATGGACTTGGAGGCTACCTGGCTGATATAGGACTGGCCAAACCGTTTCTGGTATTTGCGGAGTGGGAGGAAAAGGTACCTTTGGGCAGGCGATAAATTTAAAGATATGAATCGCTCGCCGACGAGCTTAAGGGGCTAGTGTCCAAACTTTTGTACCAAGAAATAGCCGCAAGTTGTTGGGGATTTTGCAACCGACGGGTCATCAACTGGATTTGGAAGGTCCTGGGCTTCGGGCAGGAATTTTCTGTCGAAAGGGAAGCTTATCCAGTCGCTCAAAAGGCAATGCTAGAATGGTGCATCCGACAGGACTTGAACCTGTAACCTTCTGATCCGAAGTCAGAAGCTCTATCCAATTGAGCTACGGATGCGACTTTTGAGACTTTAATCCAGCCCCAGGGAAAATGTAAGGAAAATCAGAGCACCGTAAAATGCGAAAAAAACCCGCCAAAAATGTTTTTTTTCGTGCGCTTTTTAACGGAATACCTATCATGTAAACGATTAATCCTTGGAATCTGGCTGTCGTTTGCCATGAAGCATCGTGCTTTTCTGCTTTTTTTAGTGTCTGTAACCCTCGTAATTACGAGGGCTGCATGGGGGTTATATTGGCCACAAGCTACACTTTTGGCACCGGGAAAAGTGACATTTTCGGACGTGCCTCCGAAGCATGGAGATTTTAATTCCCGCCACCCCCTGGGCTCGTTATTGCGGTGGGACGAGATCGAATCTCCTGATTATTTAACCTACATGGCCAACCTGAGGTCAGTTGGGTGCCCGGAAGAAACCATTCGCGATATTGTTCTTTGCGACATTAACAAACTTTACGACACCCGAAAAAATAGTGAGGGGAGCCTGCCATCCGGCGATTATTGGAAAAGCCACCATTGGAACACCGAGGTGGAAAGAGACCGGCAAAAGAAATGGAGGCAATTGGAGGAGGAAA
>JAQGOY010000170.1 GCA_028293375.1 Verrucomicrobiales bacterium
ATATATAAACAATGTACAATTTATTTTCAAATTGGCCGGATAATCTTCAATGAACTCGAATAGCAAGTAGCGAATGACCACCCAGCTCAAAAAAATTTGTGTCAAGACCGGGATTTTTAATTTCTAAATCCTCTTCCCAAGCGGTTGCGATCTTTCGTTCTATCTCGTTATAAGTTGCATTCTCCAGTTCCTTTTTGTCTCCCTCTGCTTTAGGGATGGGCAGAGCGCGCCAATCAACCTTGCCGTTGACTGTCAGAGGCACGGCCTGGATGACTACAAAGAAAGACGGGATCATGTATTCAGGAAGACGTTTCCCGGAAAATTGGCGCCACTGAAGCGTTGAGATATTAGCGAGAGCCTCCGTTCCCAGGACATAGGCAACCAAATGACGATTCACTGTTTCGCCTCGAACCTGGACCTTTGCCCATTTTACATCTGGATGTGATTGGATGACCTCTTCGATTTCACCAAGCTCAATCCGATGGCCTCGAATTTTCACCTGATGGTCTGCACGACCGCAATATTCCACATCTTCGGCTCCCATTCGCCGGCCCAGATCGCCTGTGCGATAAAGTCTGCTTCCCGGCTTGCCTCCAAATGAGTCAGGGATGAATCGGTCAGCAGTTAGATCCGGTCGAAATAAATACCCCTGAGCAACGCCGAGCCCGCCAACGAATAATTCGCCCACGACCCCAAGAGGAAGCGGTTCGCCATTATCGTCCAGCACGAATAACGAAAGGTCGTTTAGCGGAACCCCGATCAAACTTTTGGTTTGCAGTTCATTTTTCCTAATCCTTCGATAAGTCACATGAACCGTAGTTTCGGTGATCCCGTACATGTTGATCAAGGCAGGCTGCTGGTCGCCATGCCGATCAAACCAGGAATGGAGCATTTGAAAATCCAAAGCCTCGCCGCCAAATATAACGAATCTCAAATGGAAATCTCGAGCGAGCAACGATTCGTCAATGGCAATAAATTCACGGAACGCTGCTGGAGTCTGGTTCAGAATCGTAACCCGCTCTTTGGAAACCAGTGACACGAATAACTCTGGCGACCTGCTGATCTCATAAGGTACGACAATCAATTTGCCCCCAAAGAGCAACGCACCCCACATTTCCCAGACAGAGAAATCAAAAGCAAAAGAATGGAATAATGTCCAAACGTCAGAGTGGTTAAACTTAAACCATTGATCAGTGGACTGAAAAAGCCGAATTACGTTCTTATGAGAAACGACAACTCCTTTTGGTTTCCCGGTCGAACCTGAGGTGTAAATCACATAAGCTGGCGCCTCCTCCAATATTTCGATATCAGGGCAATACTCGAAGCCACTCTTTTCAGCCGATTGCCACTCTTGCCAAAAGACCAATTTGCAATTCGATGAGCTAAACATCAACCCATCCGGACCTGAGTTATCTACCAGGAACAACGAGGCCCGGGAATCCTCCAACATGAATTTTATTCGTTCGCTGGGACTGGAGGAATCAATAGGAAGATAGGCGGCACCGGCCTTCAATATCCCCAAAATTCCAATCACCATGGCCGGAGAACGCTCCAGACAAATCCCTACGATGGCTCCCGGTTTGACTCCTTCAGCAATGAGCCGGTTGGCAATAATATTGGCTGCGCGATCAAGGTCCCCGTAACAAATTGATTTCGACCCGAAGGCAACTGCGACTTTGTCAGGATGGCTTAGTGCCTGCTGAAGAAAAATAGTGTGAATCAGCGCACATTTATCAGCCCACAGGCCGTTTTTGATTAACTCCATGGGCTGACCCATTGAGGTCAGGAAACGCCTTTCCTCCGAACTGATCAATGGAATTTGTTGAGGTTTCCTGCCTGGCTGGGAACACAATCCTGACAGTAAATTTTGAAAATGAAGCATCAGGCTTTTGATCCAATCCGCTTCAAAGCTCGATGAATGATAAGCGAGTTTCACCAAAAACTTATCCCCTGGGAGAATAACCACCGTGATGGGGTAATTAGTATTCTCCTCGTTTTCTATCTGGCTGATCTTAAGGCCCCCGGGCCGGATTCCTTCCGCATCAACAGGATAGTTCTCAAATACCAGAATCGATTCAAACAGAGTACGTCCATTACCGGCCTTGGCCTGGATTTCAGCCAATGAGTAGAAAAGGAAAGGCTGTTTTCGTGAATGGTCATCCATTAATGACGCCAACAATTGAGTGACCGAAGCCGCTTTGCCGGTGTTGATCCGGACCGGAATGGTATTGATGAATAAACCAATCATTTGCTCGATGCCGGCTAGATCATCAGGGCGAACAGTTACCGTAGTCCCGAAAACAACGTCCTCCGTACGAGTATAATGGTGCAACAACAAAGCCCATGCGGCTTGAAACACCATGTTGAGTGTCGTTTTTGATTCTGCGGCGAGCCTTTGAATGGACTCGACCAAATCCCTGGAAAGTTCGACGGTTTCTTCAGCTATTCCAGCATTGTTCTCTTTATTAAGAAAACGCAGAGAGTTTGGCTGTTCATAGTCTGCAATATAATCATTCCAGAATTTCGCCGCGGCCACCGAGTTCTGCTGTTGTAGCCACAGGATATACTCCCTGTAGGATGGGGCCTCAGTCACACTTAACTTCATTCCCAATACCGCGCTGTTGTAGAAATCAAAAACCTCCTTCAAAACCATCGGTACGCCCCAGCCATCCAAAAGCATGTGATGGTGCCACCACGAAAATCTCCATCGTGTGGGTGACTGACGAACGAGTGCCCACCGCATCAAAGGCGCTTCTGTCAGCACAAAATCTTCGAGCTGAACCTTTGAAATGAATTCACCCCATTTCGCTAAAAACTCTTTTTCAGGCAATTTTGCCCAATCGAAGATTCGCCAATCCAAAGAAATTTCCCGGAACACTACTTGCAACGGTTTTTCGACATCTTCCCAAAAAACGGCTGACCTCAGAATGGGATGACGAGTCAATACCAGCTTCCAGGACTCCTGAAATTTAGCCACGTCCAGCGAGCCATCAAAAACTGCGGTCAATCGTTCCATGTAGATCCCGGAACCAGGAGCAGAAAGTGAGTGAAACAACATTCCTTCCTGAGCAGGAGATAATTCGAAAATATCGGCAACGTTGTCCATTATGACTGTGGCGCCTTTTGCAGTTTTTTCATAAACGAACCTAATTTTTCCGCACTCAAACGAGCTCCCGGAAAATCAGAGGTGGTGGCAACTCCGGCCCCGGGGGCTTCACAGTGTTCCAGAATTTTATGAATGTAAGTTGTATATTTTTCCAGCAAACCCGAGATCGTCTGGTCTGAATGCAACCCACTATTGTAGGTCCAAATGACCTTTAGAATCCCTCCCGATATCATGGCATTTATTTCCCAGTCATAACATGCGCCATTCTCGCTTGCGCTTTGATTTTCAATTTTCTCAGTTGCCTCACCCAAAAAAAACTCATTGGAAAACAAGTTGTCAAACTGTCCGAGGTAATTGAAACAGATGCGCGGATGTTCGAGTCCATTAAGTTTTTGCCGAGCTTCATTGCCGAGCATTCCATAACGAAGGAGCCCAAAACCAATTCCCCGGTCAGGAACTGAACGCAATTTGTCTTTTACAATTGCCAGATCGATTCCAGGTTCGAACTTTGGCGGTAGTGAAATTAAAACCGGGAAAAGTGTAGTGAACCATCCCACGGTGCGTGAAAGATCCGGTGATTCCCAGTGCCTACCATGTCCTTCCATTTCGAGAAGTAACCGATCCTCTTTGCTATATTCCAGGACGGCACGAACAAAAGCGGCGAGTAACAGATCATCCGTGCCAGCTTTGTAAGTTCGAGGTGCTGTAAAAAGCCGAGCGGTCATTTCTTTAGAGAATTGAAGTTCCTGTTGTGAAAACTGTTTCTCTCCAGGGGTTCGGATCAATCGATTTTCAACCGGCAAATCTCGGCCTCCTCCGTTCAATTCACGAACCCAATACTTCAGCTGGGCCAGGATGGAGTCGCGATTGGGTAAATTGTGGCAATAATGCGTCCATTCACCCACGGAACAGGAAATTGCCAATGGGTCGGAGAGAACGTTCCGAGAGAGTTTGAAATAGGCTTTTTCAAGATCCTCCAAGAGAATTCGCCACGAAACTCCATCCACAATCAAATGGTGAACAGTGAATAGAAGTCGACCGGGAGAATTTCCACAGTCGAAAAAGAGTGCCTTACACAAAGTTCCCCCCAGATCCAGGCTGGATTGGTGAGCCTTTGTAATCCTGGAGATTTCGGCCTTCATTTCGTCCTCAGAGGCTGCTTCAAGACGAACAACCTCAAAGCTGGAATTCGCATTTTCTCGAATGCGTTGATTCCATCCGGTTTCTGTCTTCACAAAATAGGTGTGAAGGGAGGGGTGATGACGCACGACCATTTCCCAAGCAGCTCGCACCTGGCGAATATCCACGCCAGGGGCAATGTTGAGCATGACCGACTGGTTATAATGATTTGGATTGAAAAAATTGCGTTCGAAAAACCACGCTTGAACCGGTGTAAGTGGGAATTCTCGTCTTTCGGTTCCCAAGCTCAAAGTTCCCTTGACCACGTGGCTCGATGCCTGGGCTGACAAATTCTCCAGCACGGGAAATTGAAACACCTGTGCGACCGAGATATTCAATCCTTCCTGCCTTGCTCGTGAGACGACTTGCATGCTGCTGATGGAGTCCCCTCCCAGCGCAAAGAAATTATCGCGCTTCCCAATGATCTTCTTCTTTAAGATTTCTGACCAAATTCGAGCCATCTTTTTCTCCTGCTCGGTTTCTGGCTCCTGTAACTCGGTCATTCCGACTTTTTCAATGAGTTGTGGCAAAGCTCGCCGATCAACCTTTCCGTTTCCCATGCGAGGAAAGGAATCCAAAACGCAAATGAGGGAAGGGACCATCGGGCCCGGCAATTTACTCTCCAAATGCTTCTTCAAGGATTCTGAAAAGGCAGTTTTGTCATGGCAACTTTTTAGAATCACGAACGCTGCAATTAGACGCGCGGCATCCTCACCCAACAGTAGCACTACGGCCTCTTGCACATCGTCAAACAGGCTCACCGCTGCCTCGATTTCTCCCAACTCGATGCGATAACCTCGAAGCTTCACCTGCTGGTCGAGTCGTCCGAGAAATTCAAGCGACGCGTCCGGCCTCCATCGACCCAGATCTCCTGTCCGATATAACGTAGAATGGGTCTTTTCTTCGGCATAAGGATTGGAGACAAAAGCCGCTTCAGTTTTCTCTCTATTCTTCCAATAGCCAGCCCCTACTCCCACGCCGCTGACACAGATTTCGCCGACTGCTCCGGGAGGTAAAAGGGTTAAACTTTTGTCCAGCACGTAGAGGTTCAGATTGGCCAACGGTTTTCCGATCGACACCGATTTTTGTTCCGGTGACAAGGGAGAACGGATCACGGCCTGACATATATCGTCAGATGCCTCTGTCGGGCCGTAAGCATTCACCAATGGAATCTCAGGATAAAGCTTCAGCCACTGATTAACCAGTTGAACCGAGACCTCCTCACCAGTGGCCATGCAAAACTCCAGGCAAGGCATTCCGCGTTGCTTGGGCCCGGCCAACTCTGCTGCACGAAGCAGTTCCGAAAGCACCGAAGGAACCAGTTCAATCAGAGTTATCTGACTTTTTTGAATAATTCCCAACAATCGTGCCCCATCGCAAAGATCGTCCTTATCGACAATGATAGTTTTGCCTCCTATCAGTAAGGGCGCCAGGAATTGCCAAACCGAGATGTCCGATGAGGAAGGGGCGCTTTGGAGAAAAGCGGTATCCATGTGAAACTGGAGGGCTTCAAACTGAGCCAGGATGTGATTGACGGCTCCATCGTGCCTAATCATTGCCCCCTTTGGCTCCCCTGTCGAACCCGAGGTGTAAATCATGTATGCCAGGTCACTCGATGCAATTTCAATGGGAAGATTATCCCGGAGTTGTGCGGAAATCTTCTCGGAGCCAATTATTTCAAAGTCTGCCGAGCAGGATCCTTTTTCGGCGTCCAGCAACAAGGCATATCGAACTTCATTTTTTCCAGCCAATAAAGGCAAGCACTCCAGAGCAGAAATGACTGTTTTTGCACCACTATTCGAAAGCATGTAATCGACACGATCTTTCGGATAGTCGGGATCAATGGGGACATAGACAGCGCCAGATTTTAGGATAGCCAGCAACGCGCCCAGGAAGTGAATGTTTCGTGGATGCAGGAGAGCGACAAATTCCCGTTTCCCGACTCCGGTTTCCTGAAGGGACCGGGCAATTTGGTTAGCTCGTTCGTTGAGTTGCCGGTAGGATATTTTTTCACTCCCGTGGAAAGCGGCTATTCTGTCGGGAGTTTTAGTGACCTGATCCTCGAAAATTTCTCCAATAGTTTTATCGAGCACGCAAGGAAATTTGAGGGAATTACAGTCCTTCAACAGCCAACTTCTCTCCCCCTTATTCAACAGATCAATTTTATCGATAGACTGATCTGGACTCAGAAATAATTGTTGGTAAACAAACGTCAAGTTTTCTAGTTTTCGCTTTATGGCTAATATATCAAAAACATTCGCATCGAAACGGACCTCGCCGGAATACCCAACAGAACTCTTGCTGAATCGAATTAAAAAATCGGATGACAACGGCGCTCTCGGAGGAAGTTCAGAATAGTCAACGCCGAAAAATGGCGCTGTTGGCTCGAGATTCGGAGAATGGGCGATGGCCTGAATTAATTGCTGACGTGCAGACAGCACGAGTTTCTGGAAGGTAGATTGCCCGTCAACTTCGAGGCACAATAAACAAGTCTTTCCGACACTTGCGCTCATGTCTGGCACCGCCAATACGACGCGTGCATCCCCAGTAAAGCGGTGCAGCCAGACAGCCAGGCCTGAAATGAATAATACGAATTCAGACAACGGGTATGAATCAGAAGCCTTCTCCACGTATCGATTAACCAGCGGATCCAGATTTATCGGAAGCGAGACGATACGCTGAGTCTCCTGCCGGTTAAAGTGAGCGGGAAATGACGTGACATGGTCAAACAACGAAACAACCTTTTTCCAATAAATTCTGTTGGATAGCACGGCTAACCTGGGATTCACCCTGGAAAGGTTATGTTTGTCGCTCAGGATCATGCTTGAGCCAAGACAGGGTTCAGATTTGTGGCTTGCTGGCCAGGTGAAATTCCTACCGCCTGGAGCGCTCCCTGGATGGTTAGGCAACCCTGTTCCAGTTCAGCCAATGGTATGTTCAACGGTGGCAATATTTTCAAAACAGTATCTTCTCGCCCTGATCGCTCAATCATTAAGCCGTTTTGGAAACAATGCCGGGCTGCAAGACGAGCTGTTTCGCCCCCCCCGCAGTCACAAAGATCAATTCCCCAAATCAAACCAAGCCCCCGGATTTGAATTTTTTCGTCGAGCGGAATGATGTTGCGATTCAAAAAATTCTCAACAAATTCCTGCCTCTCCAATATTCCCGCCGCGAATTCACCGCCCTGCCAGTATCTCAATGCAGCCCTGCCAGCCACAAAAGCCAGTTGATTTCCCCTGAAAGTTCCGTTGTGTTCAGCCGGTTTCCAGATATCCAGTTCCCTTTTCATCAAGACCATCGAAAGTGGCAACCCATATCCGCTAATCGATTTCGAGAGAATGACCAGGTCTGGGACGCAGCCCGCTCTTTCAAATGAGAAGAAAGTTCCTGTCCGGCCACAACCCACTTGAATATCGTCGCAAATTAATAGAATATCGTGTCGTCGGCAAAGGTCAGCGAGGCGTTGCAGCCATGCGGTGGGAGCTACTATCACGCCGCCTTCCGCCTGGACAGACTCAAACAGGATGGCCGAGGGCTTTTCAATTCCTGAGGACGTATCGTTAAGTACTGCCTCGATATAACCAATCGAATCAATGCCTTCCATAAATCCAAATGGAAACGGCATAAAGGTCACGCCGGACAAGGGAACCCCGGCAGCAGCTCTTTGCCCTTTATTTCCTGTGGCAGCGAGGCTTCCCAAAGACATTCCGTGATAGCCTCCCATGAATGCGAATATTCCAGGTCGCCCTTTTATCTTGCGGGCCAGTTTTAAGGCAGCCTCCACGGCGTTGGTCCCGGTCGGTCCGCAAAACTGGATTTTGTAATCGAGCTTTCTGGGACGTAGAATGATTTGCTCGAAGTCTTCGAGGAATGCCCGCTTCGCAACCGTGTAGAAATCCAGGCCATGAATAATGGAGTCGGAAATTAAATACTCAACCAAACAGGCTTTGATGGGATCCGGATTATGCCCATAATTTAGCGACCCGGCCCCGGAAAAAAAATCTATGTAAGTTCGACCTGATTCGGAGAAGAGCAGTGACCCTTTTCCTTTCGTGAAAACTTCAGGAAACGACCGGCAATAAGACCGGACATTCGATTCCAAATGCTCAAATATTTCAGTATTCATGACCATTCATTCGCAGGGCTGATCGGACAGATTGCAAGCAACTCGTTCGCCATCCGATTTTCCGCGTCGGTAGAAACGGAAAGCTCCCGGATCGGGACACCGGGATGCTCCACAATTTGGGCAATGAGCGATTGGAAGTGTTCAACCAGCGCGTGCATGCTCTCCGGTTCAAACAAATCCTCATTATATTTAAACACCCCGTAAAACTGGCCCTTGGCTTCGATCAATTCGAGGGACAAATCGAACTGACCTTCTTGTTGGCGTAGAGGATACGGACTTAACTCGAGGCTACCTATTGTTACTTTCCCGCCTTCTTCGTGAGGTAGGAATAATTCCAGGATTCCACCGGAGGCCTGAGATAATTGCAGCCCGAATTCCGCTTGAAACAATGATGAGCGAGAAGTGTTTTTTCCTTTTTGAATTGCCTCGACCACCAGTGGGTAAGGGTATTCCTGGTGATTGAGAACGGCGACGACCGATTTTCGAACGCGCGCCAACATTTGCGCGAAAGAGAGATTCTCGTCAACACGGGCGCGATTCACCACCATGTTGATAAAATAGCCAACGATGGCCTGGTATTCAGGCCTGTTCCTTCCACCTGTTGCTGACCCGATCAAAATATCCCTTTGCCCGGTAATACGATTCAGGAAAATATGATAGACAGTAAGCAGCACAGCAAACACCGTCGCTCCTTCGCGTTTCGCGATTGCTTTTATTCCTTCGCTAACCGAGCTCGATAAAGAAAGCGCCTGTGAGCCACCCCGACAGGAGGATGGGTCAGTCATCGGCCGGTCTGATGGAAAATCCAACGGCGGCGGCATTTGTTTGAGCTCATTAAGCCAGAAGTCTTTTAATTGCGAAGCCTCACCGCCTTGCAAAAATTTGGTTTGGCGTGACACATAATCTGCAAATGTATGTTGGGGGGGATGGAGAATGCCCGGTTTTCCCGAGATTTGCTCCTCGTAATCCTGGAACAACTCTTTGACGACGATCCACATCGACTGGCCATCAAATATAATATGATGCGCAGTAATCAAAAAAATATGCTCGCTGCCGTTCAGAGTAAAAAGGTTGGCGCGGATGAGGGAACCCTTTCCAAAATCAAAGGGTTCGCGGTAAGCGGAAGCGAGATTAGATTCGATTTCTGCGCTCGTCCAGTTCGATGCATTCACCGACGAAAACCTGATTTCCGACTCTTCCTGGATTTCCATAAAAGGAACCCCACTTTCACTCTGGATATGTGCTCGCAGCAGAGGATGTCTTTTCACGGTTGCCTGGAAGGCTCGTTCAAGCACATTCAATGCAATGGGAGAACTTATTTTCACGCAAAAGGCCATGTGATAGGACGCGCTTGAGGGATCCAACTGGTGCAAAAACCAGAGGGCATTTTGTCCGTCAGACAAGGTCCAGCGGTTTGAAGGTTTGGACTGCAAAAATTGGATAATCCATTCTTTATGTTTTCGGAGTTCTTCCAGCAATTCGCTCGTCACAACCTCCTTTCGTCCCCGATAGCGAATTTTGCCATCATTGAGAGTCAACGTGACTCCCAGCTTTTCGAGTTCGGCCATCAACAACTCTGGAGTCACAGTTCCCCCTCCACCATTTGTAACTCCGTGTCGATCGCGACCTGTTCTCCGCCCTGAATCGATTGGTTCAACTTATCGGCAATCTCTGAAATGTTTAGATCTTCCATGAACCAACCTAATGGTATGTCCACTTGAAATTCGCCCGACATTCGGTTTTTCAATTCTACCGCCATAAGCGAATCGACCCCCAACAAATTAAGCGGAATTTCTATATCCACTGCCGCCGCATCCAGTTGTAATGCCACTGAAACTTCAATCCTGATTACCCGACGGAGCAACGCTCCCCGGTCATGCTCTTCGGCATTTTGATATTTCTCCAGCAACTTGCCGGTAGTTTCTATTTTGGATTTATCGTGTGGTTTAGTCCCTCTCAGTGACCGCCTGACAGCTTCCCCACTCGCCTTTTGCAGCACAACTCCTTCAATCTTGCCTATTGTGTTTCCATCCAAAGAATAAAGATCGATATGCCCCAACAGACGACGATGATCATCACCCTGGCTTTGCACCCTTGCACGAACTCGAATTTGCCGATGGCCCCCCGGACTGAGCGAAAAACTCTTGATGGCAACCGGCATGAAAATAGAATCTGCGCTGTCTTTTGGAAAACAGGCGCCAAGCGCCTGAAGACACCCGTCGAGAACCACGGGATGAATGCCATATGTGCCCGTTTCACTTTCGAGAATAGTTGGTATTCCCACGGTTGCGGTGGCGGTGCCATTGCTTCGTTGCAAACACCGTAAACTCTGAAATGAATTCCCGAGGTCGATGCCACGCTTTTTGCCGTCCATGTAGTATTCCTCGATGGCAATATTTTCAGCCTGGGAATCATCAGCAAGAGCAGGAGCACCTTGCATTTCGGGAACGCCAGTTTTCAAGAATGCTGAAAAGTGAAGCTTCCAGGAGGACCCTTCTGTCTTGATATTCCGGCCGTAAATGAAAACATGAAAAAATCCGTCCACGGTTTTGAGAACCGTTTGCACTGACATTTTCTCCAGCGGCTGAATCACCATCGCCTGCTCAATCTGAATATTCTCCATCCGTGGCATGATGCTCATCCTTCGACCCGCTTCCATTGCCACTTCCACGAATACCATCGCGGGCATCACAACCATTCCAAAAAATTTGTGATCCATCAAAAAGCCCGGCCTGCGATCACTGAATTCCGTTTCAAAACGGATCTCATCGCTTCCGGGTAATTCCAGCCGAGATCCAAGTAAAGGATGGCCCTCTTCCCTGATCCCGTGGTCAACCCAGAAACGGCTTCTCTCAAATGGATATGTGGGGAGGGCAACTCTTCGATGATTCCCATTGATAAAAAGCGTTCCAGGATCAAATTCGCTCTGAGTCACAAAATCATAGCAACAACGCTCAGATATTCCCGAAGGAACGATTCCATTTTCCCAACTTTTTATGTTTGCCCAAAGTGTTTGACCAGGTTGCCTATTTATGAAACAGGACAAAGTTTTAGCAGCTTCGGAATTGGAGCTAGCAAGAAGACCCAGGCGGTATTTGAAAAAGCTGCGGCCGCACGATAGTGAAAAACAAACATCACCAAATTCGTCGTGTTGGTTGTGTTCCAGAAAAGCCTGGTATCGAGCGGCCATCTTCAACAGGGCGTTCTCCGAACGGGCAGAGATTAAGAATGCGTTCGTAGTGGGTTCCGCTTTGACTCTCGAATTATTTTCAGGGGCCTCTTGCAGGATAATGTGAGCATTTGTCCCGCTAAAACCGAATGAACTTACTCCTGCAGCCCGACCTTTTCCCACGGAAAACCACTCGCTGCGCACCTGGTTGATTTCAAC
>JAQGOY010000174.1 GCA_028293375.1 Verrucomicrobiales bacterium
TCATGCAATTGTTGATAACTCGCTCATGATCGTTGAAGACACCCTTCTAGACGAGCGGTTCAGCGACAACCCCCTGGTCACCGGCGAACCGAATGTCCGTTTTTATGCTGGTGCCCCCCTGGTCACCAGCGATGGCTTTGCCCTTGGAACTCTTTGCGTCATGGACATCAAGCCGAGAAGCCTTGGCGAAGAGCAGCGCCGCACCCTTCAAATCCTCTCCAAACAAGTAATTGCTCAACTGGAGTTGCAATCCACCCTTCGTTCATACGGCAAGCTGACCACCGAAATGGACCATACCCGGGTCGAGCTCCAAAACTCCAAAGCGTTTTATTTCTCCCTGGTGGAAACCATACCTCAAAATATTTTCCGCAAGGACATGCAGGGTCGTTTTACTTTCTGCAATAAACGCTTCTGCAGAACCATCGGTTTGCCTCCGGATAAAATCATCGGCTTTACCGATGCGGACCTTTTTCCCGCAGAAATGTCCGAGAAGTATCGGAAAGATGATGCTCACGTCATTGAAACACAGCTTGCCTTTGAAGCAATTGAAGAGCACACCCGGCCTGATGGCAGCAAAGCGTACATGCATGTGATCAAATCCCCTTTGTATGACGCTACTGGCCGAATCAGCGGCATCCAGGGGATCTTTTGGGATGAAACCGAGCGAAAGAAAATGGAGCTCGCTCTCAATCACGAACGAGATTTGCTCAATGCCCTTCTCCAGAATGTCCCAGACAATATTTATTTCAAAGACGGACAAAGCCGCTTTTTGAAAGTCGGCAAATCTCTCGCCGACTATTTCAATCTAAAATCTCCGGAAGAAGTTTGCGGCAAAACGGATTTCGACTTTTTCTCTGAAGAGCATGCCCGCCCCGCTTTCGAGGATGAACAGCGCATCATCAACAGTGGCATACCCATCATTGGCAAAACGGAAAAGGAACTCCGCAAAGACGGAACCATTAAATACGTGCTCACCACAAAAATGCCTTTTCGTGACCTGGATGGCAATATCATCGGTACTTTTGGCCTTTCAAAGGATATTACAAATCTCAAAGAGACCGAAGCAGAGCTGGGTAGAGCTCGCGATTCCGCCTTGGAATCCACCCGACTCAAGTCCGAATTTCTCGCTAACATGAGCCATGAGATTCGCACCCCCATGAACGGCATCATCGGCATGACCGGGCTCCTCCTCGAAACTGGCTTGAACCGCGAACAACAGGACTTCGCAGAAACCATTTCCTCCAGCGCTGATGCTCTTCTCACCATCATCAACGATATCCTCGACTTCTCCAAGATCGAGGCAGGCAAGATGACCTTCGAAAACATTGACTTCGATCTACGCGACGTCGTGGAAAGCACCTTGGAATTGCTCGCCTCGAAGGCCCAGTCCAAAAACCTCGAGCTCGCTTGTTTTGTTCCTCCGGAACTTCCCTCCATGCTCAAAGGCGATCCAGGCCGCCTCCGCCAGGTCCTTACCAATCTGGTCGGCAATGCTGTCAAATTCACCGACCAAGGCGAAATAGTTGTCCGTGTCGTGGAGGAGAAAGTTTTCGGCGCCCAAAGTCTGATCCGATTCGAAGTCAAAGATACCGGCATCGGAATCTCCGAAGATGCACGCCGGAAAATATTCGAACCCTTCACCCAAGCAGACGGCTCCATGACCAGGAAATATGGCGGCACCGGTCTTGGCCTCGCCATTTCGACAAAACTGGTAACTCTTATGGGCGGCTCGGTCGGCGTAGATAGCATTCCTGGAAAAGGTTCCACTTTTTGGTTTACTGCCCGGCTCGAACGGCTCACCACCGATATTTCCTTTATTGACAAGGAAAAGGCACGCATTGGCGGAACGAAGGTCCTCGTTGTCGACGACAACGCAACCAATCGCCAGATTCTTCATCACCAGACCCTGAGCTGGAAAATGAAGAATGCCTGCGCTTCCAACGGCCTGGAAGCTCTCCAACTCCTTCGCCAGGAAGCCTTAAAGGGCCAACCTTTTGAACTCGGAATTCTCGATTTGCAAATGCCAGAAATGGATGGTCTTACCTTGGCCCGAATGATCAAGTCCGACCCGCTGATTTCCGGCATCCGGCTGGTCATTCTCACTTCCCTGGGTCAATATCTCGATGAGGAAACCATGCGCCGCGCCGGGGTAGAAGCCTGCCTTTTGAAACCTGTCCGCCAGGCCCATTTACTCGAACGGCTTACCAACATTCTAGCTCGCAGCAGTCAAAAAGCCGCCATGGATAAAGTCGCAGTCACCAGTGGATCGACCCCTGTCATCTTGAGATCCACCCGACTGCTTCTGGCAGAAGATAATCCCGTGAACCAAAAAGTGGCCTTAAAACAGCTTCAGAAACTGGGTTACAACACTCACGCTGTTGAAAATGGCGCTGAAGTGCTTAAAATCTTGGAAGAGAGCGAATTTGACATTGTTCTCATGGATTGCCAAATGCCCATCATGGACGGCTATGAGGCCACCCGTCAGATTAGGTTAAGGGAAAACAACACCGTTTCCTCCTTCCCAGGTGGTCCCAAACATCATATTATTATTGCCATGACCGCAAACGCCATGCAGGGCGACAGGGAGAAGTGCTTGACGTCCGGCATGGACGACTATATTGCAAAACCAGTCCGGCAGGACGCGCTTCAAGCGATTCTTGAAAAATGGGATCACGAGGTCCAAATGAACAACCAAAACGAAGATACCAAGCCTAACGTTCCCTCGAACACTATAGACCAAAAACCTTGCGTCGATATCAATCGCCTCCTGGAATTTTCCGACAACGACCCTGAAATGATGAGGGAGCTGATCAACCTATACCTCGACCAGACCACCAAACAATTTGAGCTCCTCGAACTGGCTGTCAAGAACGGCAGCGCCCGGGATATTTCCAAGATCGCCCACAGCACCGCCGGTTCCAGCGCCACTTGCGGCATGAGCGAAATCGTGCCGCATCTTAAGGACCTCGAAAGCATGGGTTTGGCTGGCGAGATATCCAAAGCTTCCGATTCCTACAATCATGTCGTCTCGGAGTTTGCCAGGATTAAAACATTCCTTATTGATTACCTGTCAAAACTGCCCAAATTATCCGCGGCATAAGCGAACGCTTGGCTCTTGCATACCACGTGCAGGAATGGGCGAGCGAGCTTGACTAAAATACAAGCTTCACTTTTCGCGCAGTGCTGCCATGACTCAAAAACTTAACGTTCTCATTGTCGAAGATGATCCCATCTCGAGGACTCTGATTCGTCATGTCGTTAGTGAACGGGGTCATGAAGTCGCCTTATGCGAAGACGCTGAAATCGCCATCGTCAAGTCGAGTCAGCAGCTCTACCCCCTCATTATACTCGATATCCAGCTTCCCCTAATGGACGGCATGGAATTTTGTCGCTGGGTTCGCCAGCAAAGTTGGGGTGACAGAACCTACGTCCTTGTTACCACCGCCAGGAATCGCGCCGAAGACCTTCAGGCGGTCCTGGCCTCTGGAGCTGACGACTACATTCCGAAGCCCTACGACCTTCACCTCCTTCGCATTCGACTTACCATCGCAGAGCGCCAGGTTAAAGCCATTCAGATCCGCGCCGATGCTCAAAAAACCTTGATCGAGAGCGAGCGCCGTTTCAGCTCCTTCATGAGCAACATGCCGGGTGTCGCCTTCATCAAGGACGTTCAGGGTCGTTACACTTATTTTAATGAGCACTTTCTTTCCACTTTCGATTCCACGCCCCCGGAGGTGCTGGGCAAAACCGATGATGAATTGTGGAACCCCGAAACCGCTTCCCAGTTCAAGAGCAACGACGCCGAAGTCCTCGAAAAAAAGAGCCCTGTTCAGACCATCCAGGTCGTCCCGCAAGGCAATAGAACACACGACTGGCTTACAACGAAATTTCCTATCCTGGATTCCGAAGGAGCCGTTTCCGCCCTGGCAGGGCTGGCTGTGGACATCACCGAGAGAAGGGAACTGGAGCAATTAAACCACACCATTCTCGAAAATGCCCTGGATGCTTTTCTGCTGCTAAATCACGATGGAAAAATTCTGGAAGTCAACAAATCATACTGTGTGCTTTCGGGCTATTCCCGTGAAGAACTGTTGCGCATGCATTTGACAGACCTGTCCACTGACACACCTGAAATCCTCTCCAAATACATCCAAAATATCCTGATCCTCGGCAGTGACCATGGCGACTCAGTCATTCGGTGCAAATCCGGCGAGCTCCTCGAATTGGAAGCAAGTATCAATCGGCTTGACGGT
The DNA here is from genome assembly GCA_028293375.1 of Verrucomicrobiales bacterium. Classification (GTDB taxonomy): domain Bacteria; phylum Verrucomicrobiota; class Verrucomicrobiia; order Limisphaerales; family JAQGOY01; genus JAQGOY01. The sequence goes on from JAQGOY010000174.1 coordinate 4,254, forward strand.
TCCGACGGAAAAAAACTGGTTTGTTTTTTCCGGAACAACAGTGAAAAGAAAAAATTGGCGGAAGAAAGAATCAAGACCACCAAGCTGGAGTCCATTGGTCTGCTCGCCGGTGGCATTGCCCATGAGTTTAACAATGTTCTGACCACCATCATCGGCAACATTTCTCTGGCCCAAACAGAAATGCCAGAGAGCCATCCTGCTGCGCAATGGCTCGCGCATACCCAGCCCGCAACCATACGCGCCTCGAGTCTTGCCAAACAGCTCATAACTTTCGCCAAGGGCGGCGAGCCCATCCGCAAGGTCATCCACCTCGGTCCCGTCCTGAAGAAATCCATTGAACAGGTCTTTCCTGACAATTCCCATCCCCTGGAGCTGATGATTGCCCGGGAACTTTGGACTGCGGAAGTGGATGGCCATCAGATTGGCCAAGTGTTTGAAAATGTTCTCCGTAACGCGCGCGAGGCTACACCTCGTAACCGTAAGATCACCGTGACCGCGCAGAATGCCACTCTCGAACGGAACGACCTGTTAAAAATACCCGCCGGAAAATACATCACTATTTCTTTCGCCGACAGTGGACCTGGCATCTCAGCTGGCGCCATCCATAAAGTTTTCGACCTTTATTATAGCACCAAGGAAGCTGGTCGCGGTCTCGGCCTTTCGATTGCCTACTCCATCCTCAAAAAACACAAAGGCGCTATTTCCGTTCACTCCGAGGAAGGCGTCGGCGCCTCCTTCACGGTTTACGTCCCGGCTTCTGACAAAGGAATCGATTCAACCATCAAACCTCCTCTCCACTCTGGCGAAAAACCAAACAGCATTCTCATCATGGATGATGAGGAAGATATTCGCATGGTCATCGAATCTATGCTCACCAGGGCCGGCTATACCGTTGCGTCTGCCAGGCACGGAGAAGAAGCTATCGCAAAATACAAAATCGCCTGGGATCAAAAGAATCCTTTTTCCGTGGTTATTATGGACCTCACTGTGCCTGATGGC
>JAQGOY010000204.1 GCA_028293375.1 Verrucomicrobiales bacterium
ATTGGGAACAACTCTCTCATGTAAGGAAGAGTTATCGCACACATCAGGGAATCGCGCAAGGTCGGCTAAGAGAAAATCGGGAGGGAATTCTTTGCTGCCAGGGGCTTTCGCCTGTCAATCCTGGGACCCTTTGCGTTCCTTTAGCTTCCGAGAGCGTCTTCGCTTGTTTTCCACCATCCTCGCCTTGACCCGAGCCGGGCGGATTGCCTTTTGACGACGTGCTTTTTCTTTTGCGTCGCGCACTTGCAGGCGTCGTTTCTCCAGCCGTTCCTGCAACATTTTTATCATCCGCTCGCGAGCCAGAGCCCGGTTCCCCGACTGGCTTCGTCCGTCCTGAACAGTGACCGTCAGTCCTGTCGGCACATGGACCAAAGTAACCTTCGTCGAAACTTTGTTAACGTTTTGACCTCCCGGGCCAGAAGACCGGGAAAAGGATTCTTGGAGATGCTCTTCGTTAAGTTCCATGTTGTTCATACCCGCTCGAAGTCAATAAAACCGTGCTCTACGTCCACGCGCAGTAACCTTACCTCGATCCTGTCCCCGACGTCGAGACCCTGTTCATTACGCACAATTTTGCCTTCCGCTTCGCTGCGCTGCAACCGCACGTAAACTCCCTTCTCGGAAGATCCAGTAACTATTCCCCTGAACGTTTCTCCGAGGCGGCAGCGAAGGTAGAACGCAGCCACAACTTTGCGCAAGGTTCTTTCCACTTTGCGTGCGGCGTTTTCTCGTTCGGTGCAATGATTCGCAATTTCCCGGAGTTCTTCTGCTCCATAAGGAATTGGCCTGGCCTCCACAAATGCCTTTAAAACCCTCTGCGTGACGAGATCCACAAACCTTCTATTCGGTGCAGTCGAATGGGTATAATCCTGCACACCAACTCCAAATATTCCCACCGGATCGTTCGCCGTTTGCATAAAATACTCCCCCTTTCCCAGAAGCTTCAAAACAGTCAAAGCCAGCTCTGGGTAGCCAGTCGGGTTCAAGCTTTTCTCGCGGCTCAGGAAAAGCGTTAGAGACTGCGCCGAGGGCTCGACAGGCAGCGAAAATTGACGTAGCTGGGCAATTTCCCGAATTCTGTCCCACCTCAGCGGCGTTCGAACAGCGCGAAGGATAACAGGGCAACCGTTGGCCTCCAGGAACTCCGCCATGGCCGTATTAGCCGCTACCATGAACTGCTGAATCATGTTGCGTGCAACGTTCAATTGTAGAAGGTTTGGCTCCTCCGTTGTTTCGGGCGAAATTCTCCTGCTTTCCACTCCGGATAAACTGATCAGTCCCGTTTTCGCAGCCCAGGAGGCCAGGATATCCCCTGCTCTCTGTTGCAAATGGAGCTGCTCCAACAACCCCGGCACACGAGCAAACGCAGGAATTTTGGACTGCTCGGCCATCCAGTCACCTACTTCAGAATAATTCAAGGCTGCATGGTTTCTAATCAGGGCAGGATAAATTCCGAAGGCTTTCGGTGCTTCGCTTTCACTCACATGCACTTCAATAACCATCACCCGCCTTTCCTCGTTGAATATCAACGAACTCAAGTCGTTGGAGATTCTCTCCGGCAACATCGGAAAAACTCCCGTCCCGGTATAAAGCGAGGTGGTATTCAGCCTGGCGTGGTCATCGGCAGGGGTCCGTGACGGTATGCGGGAGTCAACATCAGAGATGGCCACCAGCAGTCGAATCGTCGTCTCGTTTAATCGCTCCGCATATTCCGCCTGGTCCAGGTCGCGACTCCCCACGTTGTCAATCGAGGACCACAAAAGATGACGTAAATCTTCTTTTTTGTCGGCGGGGAGCGCATTCGGAAGGGAATCCACCTGCGCCAGGATTTCCGGCGAAAACTCAGGATCAAAACCATGGCTTTGCACAACTTGCAGGGCAATCGGTTTAAGGTTCAACGTGGGGCAGTCCATTTAATAAGTATCCTGTTCACAATTGATCGACGAATCCCATTATAAAAAAAACATTTGTTCGGACTTCAAACCGGTGGGGTCGCCTGTTAAAACGAGCCAGTGAAGAAAAAGAAGTTCGCCTTTAGCATTCAGTGGTTGTTGATATTTATTCCGGTTACCCTTGTGCTTCACTTCGTTCCTTCCCTTCACAGCCCCACTGCCCTTTTTATTTGTTCGGCGCTGGCCATCATACCCCTGGCTGGAGTGATGGGAGAAGCCACTGAACACCTGGCCAGCCGATTTGGCCAGGGAATTGGCGGGTTGCTCAATGCCACGTTCGGAAACGCTGCCGAATTAATTATCGCGCTGGTTGCCCTCTCCAAGGGCCTGACCTCCGTGGTCAAGGCCTCCCTCATCGGTTCAATCATCGGGAATTTATTATTGGTTCTTGGAGTCAGCATTATTGCTGGGGGAACAAAGTATCGCAGCCAAAAGTTCAATCAAACCGCCGCTCGCAGTTCAACGACTTCCCTCATTCTGGCCTCGACCTCGCTATTGATCGCCAGCGTATTCCACTACTCGGCCGATAAACAGCCCGGCTCGTGGACTCCGGGTCTTGAACAAAAAATATCGTTGGGGATCGCCGTGGTTCTTTTCCTTACTTACATTGCCATTCTTGCTTTCTCGCTCAAGACCCACAAACACCTTTTCACCGGTGAGGAAGAGGAAACCACCCACACCACCGGGTCAGGGTGGCCCATCAAAAAATCGGTAATCGTTCTTTCCATAGCCACCATTGCGGTTGCTTTTCTCTCGGAAATTTTGGTTGGCACAGTAGAAGCCGCGCGAACCCAGTTTGGGCTTTCTGAGGTTTTTGTCGGAGTGATCGTGGTCGCCATTGTTGGAAATGCGGCGGAGCATTCCACTGCGGTTCTGATGGCCATGAAAAACAAAATGGATCTGAGCCTTGGCATTGCTGTGGGTTCCAGCTTGCAAATCGCCCTTTTCGTGGCCCCGATCCTCGTCTTTACTTCATTCGCGATGGGGAAACCGATGGATCTGGAATTCAGTATTGCCGAAGTCGTGGCCGTCCTGATTTCAGTTTATATTGTCGCTCAAATCATTGGGGACGGTGAATGCAACTGGCTGGAAGGCCTGCAACTACTCAGCGTCTACATCATCCTTGCCATTCTGTTTTATTTTCTACCGGACTCTCCCCACGTTGTTGGCGTATCCGAAGCGCTCAAGCCGCACTGACATAAACTCGTCAAAGCTTCCCCAACCTCCCGCCATCCACCGTGATTGAAGCTCCCTGCACGAAAGAAGCATCATCCGAAGCAAGAAACACGATGACCGCAGCGATGTCGGATGGTTGCCCTACATCCGCTCTATCAATCTTTTCCTATGAGTTTTCAGCCTCGTTGGTCTCTGCTTGTTTTCTCTCAGAAACAGCAACCTTGGGCGAGATCGTCTTCCCCCAGTCGTTGTGATCCCACGGAGTGACGACCGGCACTTGCAGACAAACGCTTTGAGTAGGCAAAACCTCTCCCCAATCCTGGATTAACTGCTTGTAGGCCAAGCCAACCGGCCGGATTTTTCGGTCCAGATCATAAAGTCCCACCGCATTCACTCGGCCATTTTTTTCCCGCAGGGCGGAGTCCCAGTCAACCTGGTCCGTTAGGGAGTACCAGGTGAAACCAACAATCGGAACTCCATTGTTCCTCACCCGAAGCACATTGGCCCATTCTTTCCAAAGCCAGAACACCGCTTCGTCTCCTCTCGGTCCCTGCATGATATTCGTTTCGGTGTGCATCACCGGAAGCATGTAACGATTATAATACTGCTGGGTAATTTCATCGTAACCGAAGACCTCCCCCGACGGCGAAGTGCACCCATCCTTCGCCACCCGGTGTTCATTCGTGATATAGTAATCATTTCCCATGATGCAATGATGTTTGAAATTATTATGCAGAAAAAAGTGGTATTCTTCCCGCGTCATTCCGTTATCCATCAAAAACTCATACATTTCTGAATCGACACGCCTGCCGTAATTTAAATCGAGCGAAAGGAAACGCTTTGAGTTCAGCACCTCGGCCGGCTGAATGGCAGAAGGGTTTTCGGCGTGGAAATATTCCGAAGATTCGCTCTGAATGAAAATGGCATCATCCCGGACCTTCAGGATCGCCGCCATGGCCAGGATGTTTGCCTTCACAATGTGCTTCAATGCAGTGACGAAGGCTTGGTCCGATCGCATCTGTTCGTTCCACCAACCGAAGGAGGCCGAAAATTCGGCGCAGACGAACATTTCATTTACCGGCGTGTAAAGCTGCACCCATGGAAAGCGAGCGGCGAATTGCCCGGCATAGCTCGCGAACAATTCCGGGAAATCGGGATTTTGAAAATTGCCCACCCAGTCAGGCACCCCGAAATGACAAAGATCCACAATTGGAACAATGTTCCTCCGGCGAAGATCCTGAAAAGTGATATCCGCAAAGCTCCAGTCAAAACGGTTCGCCCCCAAAAAGGTTTTGTGGATGGGAGGGCCGTAACGGAGGAAGCAAATTCTCAACTCCTGGACCAAATCGAAATCCTGATGCCACAGCTCGTAATGCCTGCAGCTCTCCATCTCGTCAACCCGTATCGAGCCATTCCCAATTGTCGGAATACTGTTTTCAATCCCCGTGGCGAACAAAAAGCTTGGCCCCATGCCACACCATGCTTTATCTCGAGCACCCTTTGAAGGCGCCATAGGGCTGATTTTGAGTAAAGGGATTCACTGACGCCGTTTACCATTCATTATCTGACAAAATGTTTCCGACTGAAATCCCAAGCCAATAGTTGACCGAAGCGAAAGACCTGAAATAGTGATGGGGATGGATGGACCAACTCAACCACCGCCGTTTCCAAAATTTCCCCCGCCGCCGCAACTATGGACGCCTCCACCCCCGCGGCCGCCTCCGGCAAAATGGAAGAAATTCCTTGCCCCTTTTGTCGGCATTGGACTCCTCCTGGCTAAGTTTAAGACTTATATTTTCCTGGTCTTAAAATGGAAATTCCTCCTGACAGGACTGAGCATGCTCGGCTCGGTCTGGGTCTATTCACTGCAATATGGGTGGTTTTTCGCCATTGGTATTGTCATGCTCATTTTCGTCCATGAAATGGGTCATGTGGCCGGCGCAAAACATTACGGGCTAAAAGTGAGCGCTCCCGTTTTCATTCCCTTTGTGGGTGCCTTTATCCTGCTGAAGGAGATGCCCAAAAATTCATGGATTGATGCGGCAGTGGCCATTGCCGGTCCCATCGCAGGCACCTTGGGAGCGATTATCTGCTATTTGGTCTATTTACAAACTGGCTCTCAACTATTCAATGTCCTTGCTTACTGGGGCTTCATGCTCAATTTGTTCAACCTGATTCCAATAGGAATGCTCGATGGCGGGCGGATCGCTTTGGCCATCACACCACTTTTGTGGATTGTCGGCTTGGTAATCGCGGTAGGCTTTCTGTTTGTTGGTCATTTCAATCCAATCCTGCTCATCATTGTCGTAATGGCAGTGGGACGAATTATAACAATGCTGAGGAACAAAGATGATGCCGAAAGACAAAGGCAGCAGTTAACTACTCGTCAACGTCTGGTAATGGGGTCTCTTTATTTTTTGCTGGTTGCCTTTCTGGCTTTCGCTGTGGCACACACCAACCGCGGAATGTCATTGTCCGGAGATTAAATGGATGGATTCTCCCCCTCCAGTTTCTTTTTCCTCCATGTCACCTCAGGACATACGGGATTTGTCCCGGGCCCGGGCTTTGTTGGAGGAGGAAAATTTGGCCGTGCGATTAACTTCCAAGCTCGGGGTGCCCCTGGAAAAAGGGATGAAACT
>JAQGOY010000158.1 GCA_028293375.1 Verrucomicrobiales bacterium
AGTTCTACAAAGAATCATCAAGATATATCCCGATTCAGCGATTGCAGTGATGGCAACAAAGCGATTGGCGAGCCTGGACCTTCGCGATGTGGATGTCTCGGAACAAGCATTGTAAAACGAATATGCAAAGCGAAACCCCGAATCAAATAGCCACCGACCCTGCGGCGCTGGAATGGCCCTCGCCGGAGTTTGGGGCAATCTATGACGAGAATGCGAAGGAAGTCTATTACCTTTGCCTGAGGATGCTGGGAGATCCTGCCTTTGCTGAGGATGCGACGCACGATGTTTTCATCAAGGCATTTAAGAAGTGGGCGGAGTTTCGGGGAGCGTCCTCTGTGCGGACGTGGCTTTACAGGATAGCCATCAATCATTGTAAAAACCTGGTTCAAACATGGCATCACCGGCATATCATTACGACGGATGACGAAGTGGTATGGCAAGGGTGTTCTCACGACAGCACACCTCTGGAGATTTTGGAAGCGAAGGAACTGGGCCAAAGAATACATCAGGCACTGGACGCCTTGCCTGAAGAGTATCGTCTGCTATTATTGCTGGTAGCGGATGAAAAGCTTTCCTACGATGAGGTGGGAGCATTAACGGACCAGTCTGCGGATGCGGTGAGGGGAAAGTTGCACAGAGCGCGGAAGGCATTTGCGACTCAGTTTCAAAAATTAAGCTGAACTGTTATGGAACATAATTCACATTCATTTAGAAAATCGAACGAACAGCAGCACGACAGTTCATCGCAGCAGAGTGGAAAGAAACAATTTTCAACGGCGGAAGAAGCAATCAGGGCGGACGCTGCGGAAGTGGAGTTGCCACCACAGATTGAAGCGAGATTAAAGCAAACGTTATCGACCATGACGGGGGCAGACAAAAAGGGATGGTGGCGAAAGTGGTTTTAAACTGTTTTTCCCCAGTGAAGGCTGGTAGGATGGATGGGTGCACCTTGAGAATTCCGTAGAGGAAGAATTAGAAATATTGATTCGGGCTCGATACCCGGTGCTCTATGTTGTCAGTGCGGAAGAGTCGAGGGTGATTCAATGCCTTGAGCAGATTTGCAGCAGGCGCCGAAAAAAGCTATTCGAGTGGAGTTGCACCATAGGGCTGGTGCAAGGGGGGGCCTCTCTTCAATCCCACAAGCAACGAAGCCAGACGACGCGCGATCCATTGGCGGCGCTGGAGCAGATCATCGATTTTGTTGAGCCGGCCATTTTCGTTCTTAAAGATTTTCACAGTCACATTGGAAAATCGTCTCCGAATGTTATACGAAGGTTGAAGGAAATAGCCGGAGGCTTAAAAGGGAGCTTCAAGACGATTGTCATCGTCTCGCCCATCCTGGAGTTGCCGGTGGAGTTGGAGAAAGAAGTGACGGTGTTGAATTTTCCGCCGCCTGGCGTCGCGGAGCTTGGACTGGTGCTGGACCGAGTGATCGAAGAAACAAAAGATCTTCCCGATATACGGGTATGCATATCGCCTGAAAGTCGAATCAAGTTAATCCAGGCTTCGATGGGGCTGGGAATTTCTGAGCTGGAGAATGTCTTCGCAAAAATAATCATCAAATCCAAGGGGTTTTCAGACGCGGACCTTCCTGAAATACTGGCGGAGAAGAAACAACTGATCCGAAAGAGCGGTTTGCTGGAGTTTTACGAATCGCCAGAGTCGTTTTCCTCAGTGGGGGGAATGGCACAATTGAAGGATTGGTTGCAAAAGCGAAAGGCAGCGCTATTGCCGAACGCGCGAGAGTTTGGATTACCAGCGCCGAAAGGTGTACTTCTGCTGGGGGTGCAGGGATGCGGTAAAAGCTTGTGCGCAAAAGCAGTTTCCGCAGAGTTCCAGCTTCCCCTGTTGCGCTTCGATATGGGACGGATGTTCGGGAGCCTGATGGGGTCATCTGAAGAAAATGTGCGGCGGGCGATAGCGCTGGCGGAATCGATAGCGCCTTCCATTTTATGGGTGGACGAAATCGACAAGGCATTCACCGGGATCCAAAACCACGGAGCGAGCGATGGCGGAACGACGGCGCGCGTGCTGGGAACATTTCTGACCTGGCTTTCCGAAAAACAGGCAGCGGTTTTCGTGGTGGCGACAGCTAACGAAGTTTCCCACCTGCCGCCGGAGTTGTTGCGCAAAGGCCGGTTGGATGAGATTTTCTTTGTGGATCTTCCGTCAGTTGATGAGCGAAAAGAAATCCTTGGAATTCAATTACGGAAGAGGCGGCGTGATCCTGAAAGATTTGACCTGCAACTCCTCGCTGAAAAGTCTGAGGGACTCAGCGGAGCGGAAATTGAAGAGGCGGTGATCAGCGCGCTTTTCGAGGCGTTTTCAGAAGAAGGCGATTTGGAAAACCGGCATTTGCTGGATGTAATCCATGAAACGGTCCCGCTTTCACGAACAATGGAAGAACAAATCGGGAATCTAAGGTCATGGGCCAAAGGCCGAGCGAGGAGAGCTGCCTGACATGTCGCGATTTGGAAACCTGGAGGTAAATCTTCCCAACGATGAGAACACATCAGCCTCGGCGGTGACAAAAGATGAGGCGTACTATTTGGGAGAGGCGGTAAAGGATTTCGAAAAGGGAGAATTTGAATCGGCCCTCAGAAATTATGGAAAGGTTATAGAATATAATCCAAAGAATGCCCAGGGATGGGTGGGACAGGTGCAAATGCTGATCGAACTGGACGATCTTGACGGGGCAGCGAACTGGGCCAATCACAGCCTAAGTTCATTTGCGAGCGACGCTCAATTGTTGTCGTTGAAAGCAGTCATCGTGGCGCGTACCGGCCGGGACATAGCGGGAGCGCTGTCGCTTTCAGATGCGGCGATGGCGCTGGCCCCTGGGAATTCGCTGGTGTGGCTGGCGAGGGCGGATGTGATGTTGAACAATAATCCATCCGCAGCGAGTTTTTGCGTTTCGCGGGCATTGGAGGGCTCTCCCGACGACTGGAAGCTGAGATGGCTGGCTGGCAGGATTTTTTGTTATTATAAGAGATTTAGCCAGGCGCTAAGCTTTGTGCAGGAGGCGCTGGCGCTGAACCCGAGCAATGCAATATTGTGGGCGCAGGCAGGGTTTCTACAGGGAAAGCTGGGGCTGATGGAAAGAGCGCGGAGTTCGGTAGCGCAGGCGCTGCAAATTTCCCCGGCGTGCGGATTGGCAATCGAAACTCGAGATACTCTGGCTGATCCGGGTTTGCTGGATAGAATGTTCCTATTTTTTAAACGAACCAAATGACTCCCCTGATCAAACGATTATTGGTAGCAGGCAATGAACTGCACGCATCGGACCTTCACCTGATAGTAGGAGTGCCGCCTGCATTCCGGATTAATGGAGAAATTATCCTGGCGGATGAAGATGCGATCAATGCAGGAGACACCCTGGAGATAGTGGCCTCGTTGCTGAACATGGCGCAGCAACAAAAGTTCGACGAGGACTGGGAGCTTTGCATTTCGATCCAGGACCCAGAGATCGGGCGGGTGCGTTTTACTTTTTACCGAAGGAATGGAGTGCCGGAGTTGAGCATGAGATTCTGCGGATCGCAAGTGCTGACGAGAGAGGAGCTGGGCCTGCCATCCAAGGTAGACGAGCTGGCGCGAAAGCCGAACGGGCTGGTGCTGATTACGGGACCGACAGGTTCCGGAAAGACAACAACGTTGAACTACATGGTGAACCTGCTCAACCATGAGCGGAGGTGCAAAA
>JAQGOY010000206.1 GCA_028293375.1 Verrucomicrobiales bacterium
TTGTAGACCACGTCCAGGATCACTTCGATGCCCGCTGCGTGAAGGTTTTTCACCATGCTTTTGAATTCCCCCACTTGTTCGCCCCGAATTCCCATGCTCGCGAATCGTGAATCCGGCGCGAAAAAACCGATCGTATTATAACCCCAATAATTGCAGAGACCTTTGTCGATCAGCGTTTTCTCGTCCACATGGTGATGGATCGGCAGAAGTTCCACCGCCGTGATGCCGAGTTCTTTAAAATACTTGATCGCATGTGATGATCCAATTCCCGCATAAGTCCCCCTCAACGAGTGCGGTAACGCCTCCCAAAGTTGGCTGAACCCTTTGACATGCACTTCATAAATAACTGACTTGTGCAGCGGATATTTTAGCGGCTTGTCTTCTCCCCACGTGAAGGAGGGATCCACCACCACCGATTTCGGAATGCCAAACGCGTCGTCTCGCGTGTCCATCACTAAATCCTCTTTGCCGATCTCGTAACCAAACAATTGGTCGCTCCAGTGCACCGTTCCAGCGATCGCCTTGGAGTAGGGATCAATGCATACCTTGTTGGGATTAAATCGATGTCCCTCTTGAGGCGCGTAAGGCCCGTGCACTCGGTATCCGTAAAGCTGGCCGGGTAAAACATCCGGCACGCATACATGCCAGACATGGTCGGTCCGCTCGGTGACTGGGATTCGAACGCTTTCCTCCTTATCCTCCTGGGCGCCGAAAAAGCAAAGCTCTACCGCCGTGGCATGCTCAGAAAAGAGTGAGAAGTTTGTTCCTTCGCTCTGCCAGGTAGCCCCGAGCGGGTAGGGTGATCCAACCGTTGTTTGTAGTGTTGCCATATATCCCGGTGACACCTTGTGTCTGCTCCGAGATTACCGGCGGCGGCATTCGTAACAATAAGGTCTGGGATGATCACCCTATACCAACCCTGGCTGACTCCTGGCCTGCAACCTTACCTGCAAATGGTTTTTATCAGCGATTCCCACATCGGATCGTCGCTACTTCGAACTCTTGATTTTGCTCACCGTGGTGACGATTTTTCTTATTCCGCCGTCCCACGTGAACTCCGACGCCGTCGTCCAGCTCGCATCGAATGATTTCGCGACTTTATCCGCGATGGCGCTTAAATCGGCCGAACACTTTTCCATTTTTCGAAAACCTCCTCGCAGGTTGTAGTCAAGATAAGCCCCTTCTTCCGCGATATAGCACACCACGTGCGTCGCGCCGGGCATTCGGATCGTTACGAGTTTCGGATGATAACCTTTTTCTCCCAGAACCACGGATGCCAATATCGCATAATCGTCGCAATCTCCCGCTTCGCTGATCAGGAATACTTCGAACTCCTGTACCTCTGCCCGCTCCACAAATCTAAAATTACGAAAAATCGCGGCAAATTTTTTTGGCGTCAGGTTTGCATCCCCTCTTAAATCTTCCAGGGTCACCATCGCCGCCACCGGGTTGATGAATAGCATGCAAAGCAGGATCGTAACCAATAGATTGGATAATCTTTGGCCGATTCTTGGACGGCGTGAGACAACTCGAGGAACTATCACGGATGAACCTGTCTTTCCCTTCTATTATGTGTCAATCTACGGAGCGATTGGGAAATTAAAAAAGAATAAATATCTTCATTTGTCCCCTTAAGGTATTTGGAATTCTGCCGATGAAGAGTTTTTAGAAAGCTGGCCTTTTGGGTTGGCCCTCGCTAAGAATATCTGCAACCATGGCTAAAGACTCGTTGGAAACAAAACTTTTTGGATGGTTCGCTGCCGTCACGGCGATCTCCATCTTCGTGGCCTGCTTCGCGGTCCAAAACTCTCTTCAAGCCGTCAGAAGGAGTGATTCGGTCAACCAAACTCACGCCGCCATCCTCGAAATACAACAAATCGTTTCTTCCTTAAAGTCTGCGGAGAATAAACTCCTCATCTACCTCGTCAGCGGCGAACCCAAAGGCGAAGTTCCTTTCCGCCAGGAATTGGCTAACGTCCAGGAACACCTGGATGTCGCTCGCGCTTTGGTTATCTCCCAGGGTAATTCCGATCAGGAGTTGCGCATCCGAAATATGGCCTCGCTGATTGCTTCGTGGACCGAGGAAGCCCAGTCTCTCATCACCACCTTGAAGCTAAGAGGCCCGGACGGCGTTATTGCTACCCTCAAAAAAGACCGAAATTTCGAACAGGTTCGCTCCGTTGAAGAAATTGCCATGGCCAGCGAAAAAGACCAAAACCTGGTCTTGAGTCAGCGGGATCGCGATTTTAACGACAATGCCCGTTTAACCCGTCTCATCCTTTTTTCCGGCACTCTCCTTAATTTCATTCTGCTCGCCTCTCTCTTTATCTTGATTCGTATTGACCTGAAAGTCCGCAGGCTTGCTGCCCAGGCCCTGCAGGAAGCGAATAATGCTCTCGAAGAGCGTGTCAAGCAACGCACCGAAGACTTACTCATCGCCAATGAACAATTGCAGCTCGAAAATCTCGAAAGGCAGTGGGCTCATTCCGCCATGGAGCGCCATTACCAGTACAGCCTTGTCATCCTCGATTCTCTGGCTGAAGGCGTCTTCGTGGTCAGTGAGCGCGGGAATATTCTCCAGGTCAATGCCGCTGCCGCTCGCATGTGCGGAGCCGTCCCGAAAGAGCTGATTGGAAAATCCGTCCGCAATCTCCTCGTCAATGTTGACAACTCTCCGGTTTCTAACCAAACCATCGCCCAACAGAACACGCTGGCCGTTATTACACATCCCGGCCGCCTGACTCGCCGCGATGGGCAGACTTTCCCGGTGGATTTTAATTTCTCTCCTTTGCGCGGCGATGGAAAATTAGTCGGAGCCGTCATTACTGTTGCCCCTGTCATTTCAGAGAAACTCCTTGTGCCGGGCGCTTGATCCAGTTTAGAACCCATGCACTGCTCAGGGTTCGCTCCTCTGGCAAGGTCAAATGCGCGAAAATTCCCATCAAACTTCTCGTTCTGCCTATTTTGCTGAGGTTTTGAAGTGGATATTCTTGATTGCCGGTCTTTCTCTGCTCATCGGTTCCGCAGTTGCCCTTTTTCTCTGGAGTCTCAATAAAGCCACTACCACTCGCTTCGAGTATCCTTGGCTCCTCTATTTTTTGCCGCTTGGTGGCCTGGTGGTTGTTTGGATCTATCGCAAGTACGGCGCTGGCTCCGAAGGAGGCAACAACCTGATCATGGATCAGATTCATGAACCCGGCGGCGGTGTCCCTGTTCGCATGGCCCCCCTGGTCCTTTTCGGCACCGTGGTCACTCATCTCTTCGGCGGTTCAGCCGGGCGCGAGGGTACCGCAGTGCAAATGGGCGGCAGCCTCGCTTCCTTTTTAGTCCGTCATCTCCGTCTTGCTCCCACGCGCATACCCACTTTGCTCATGGCAGGCATGGCTGGCGGGTTTGGCGCCGTGTTCGGAACACCTCTCGCTGGCACTGTGTTTGCCCTCGAAGTCCTTTCCATCGGGCAAATTCATTATCGCGCCCTGCTTCCTTGTTTTCTTACTTCGGTCCTTTCGGACATCGTTTGCAAAACATGGGGCGCTCATCATGATACTTTTCGAATTAAATTCTTTGTCAGCCACGAACTCTCCATTCCGACTGGGATTTCTCTCGGGTTGAAGGTGGTTCTTGCTGCGATTGCTTTTGGACTTTGCAGTCGGCTCTTCGCCTCGGCCGTTCACGCACTCAAGGACTTGTTCGCCAAGTACATTCCTTTTTTGTTCCGTCCCATCGTCGGAGGACTCCTCGTTATTGGTCTCGTCTGGGTCGTCGGAACGCGTGACTACCTCGGCCTCAGCGTAAGCTCTCCCAATCCCGATGGCATTACCCTTGGATCTTTCTTTTCCTCCAACCAGATTCACTACCATAGTTTCTTTTGGAAATTCGTATTCACCACTATCACTCTCGCCGCTGGATTTAAAGGCGGCGAAGTCACACCCTTGTTTTTTATCGGCGCTGCCCTTGGTAACGCCCTTGCCGGAATCCTTGGCGCTCCGCCCGATCTTTTCGCTGCCCTCGGGTTTGTCGCCGTTTTTGGAGCCGCCTCCAATACCCCCATCGCCAGCATGATCATGGGATTGGAACTGTTTGGTGTGAATGACGGCGTTTTTATTGCTGCCGCCTGCATTATTGCCTATTGTGCCAGTGGACATCGCGGCATTTACGGTGCCCAGAAAATCACCATTCCCAAGCACTAGATGCCAGAAGGGCCTGCTCGCCTTTCTATCACCGAATTCCACGTCCGGGTAGCGATCCATCGTCTTCGAAAACGTTTCAAGGATTGTGTCAAATTGGAAATAACCCAAACCCTCGATGATCCCGCTCAAGGCGAGGAGGAACTCCGCTCCCTACAGGCTGCTTTGGCTTCATGAACGGAACGTGGCTTGTTAAGCCGCCTCAAAAACCGGCGCTTCTTCTGTTTTCACTTTCTCAGGTTGCTTGAGAAATCTTGCCAGGAAGATGCAAAGCAGTACACAGATGATCGAGACCACACCCACCCACCCAAAATGTGTCATTGCTCCACCCTCGGTTTGTCCGATCATGTTTCCGCTCACATAGGCAAATAAGCCAGATGAGAATTGCTGCACCGACGAGTTGATGCTCATGAAACCTCCGCGATATCGAGCCTCCACCGTCGCTGTCATCAATGCCATCGCAGGAACCATCCGTCCAGACATGCAGATCATGAAAGCAGTGCTTGTCATTATCGCCAGAATCACGGGAACATGTGGTAAATTAGTGAGCGCAACAATCGGCACTATCGCTGTCAGGGACATCACTCGAAAGACCTTTGGTTTCCCCGCTCGATCTGCCCACCGTCCAATCAGGTTCATCGTAACCAGCGTGCATAATCCTCCCACCAGGTAAATCAATGGAAGCTGCCTTTCGGTCAATCCAACGTTGGAAACCATGTAGGTTGCTATATACGGAAATACCGAGAAACCAGCGCCCGTGAGCGATGCCATGAATAAAAATGCTTTTGCATGGCTTGGCTCCGACATCACTGCCCACACCTGCTTTATCGGATGCAAATCCTGCCCGTGTTTCAAATGTTCACGAAGGTGGGGAATATAGACCCCGCTCGCAACCAGCACCGTCAGGCTGAAACCAGTGAGGACATAAAAAGGAATGTGCCAGCTAAAATGCGATGCCAGCCAAAGTCCCAGCGGAACACCGCAAATGGACGCTACAGAAAACGAGGACATCACCATTCCCATTGCCGCCCCGCGTCGTTGTTCCGGCACTACGTCCCCAATAATCGCCAAAATTAGCGAACCCGCCACTCCGCCGAAAGCTCCCGCGAATATCCTGGCCGCAACCAAAAGCGGGTAAGTCGGCGCTATCGCGCAAAAGAAGGTTCCCAGCGTGAAACCCGAAAATAAAAATAACATTGCCGGTTTCCGGTCGAAACGATCCAGGAACAAACCAGCCGCCACTCCAGAAATTCCCGCGCTGATCGCATAGGCCGATACTATCAGTCCAAACTGGGCTGCATTGATGGAGAATACTCTCATGTACTGCGGTCCCAGCGGCAGAATAATGAGGAAATCAACGATTGTAGTGAACTGAATCGCCGCAAGGATTAGAAGCAGCAGCCGTTCCTCAGTCGATATCTCCCTTTTCCCATTTTCGCTGCTTGGTGTCAT
>JAQGOY010000237.1 GCA_028293375.1 Verrucomicrobiales bacterium
AGGTCAGTTTGTCCCGGTCATGGAAGCCAACCTGACGTTGAGTTTCGACCATCGTGTTTTGGACGGCGGTGGCGCGGGACGGCTGCTCTCACGAATTTCCGCGCTCCTGCAAAGTCCGGAGAAACTATAATGTATTTTGGCGCGCATATGTCGACAGGCGGCGGGGTTCACAAGGCCCTTCAGCGCGGGGCAAGCATCCAATGTGAAGTTGTTCAGATATTTGTGAAGAACAACATGCAATGGTTCGGCAAACCGCATGCACCCAACGACCTCACTGCTTATGCCAATGAATTGGCTTCCCATAAATTTAAACACGTTTTTGGGCACACCGGCTACCTTATCAACCTGGGGGCGGAGCCGTCAGACAACCGTGATAAATCGTTAAAATCACTAATCCAGGAAATTAACCTTGCCACCGACCTCGGTCTTCCGTTCCTCGTCCTGCATCCCGGCGCTTACCTGAAAACATCAGAAGCGCAGGGACTGGAAATGATAGTGCAGGGATTGAATGAAGTTTTTCGCGCCACGGCTCAATCCCCAGTCAGGATAGCGCTGGAAAATACCGCAGGGCAGGGGACTTGCCTGGGATGTAAAGTTGCTCACCTGGGCCACATATTCGAGAAGGTTGATTGTTCCGAAAGGTTGGGGATTTGCCTGGACACCGCTCACTTTTTCGCTTCCGGGTATGATATCAGAACCCCGAAGGGATGGGATTCAGCGATCGGTGAAGTGGAATCGATGGTTGGGATCAAGCAAGTATTAGCGTTCCATCTGAACGATTCGAAAACGGAACTTGGCTCCAAAGTGGATCGTCACGCTGGAATAGGAGAAGGGAAAATAGGGCTCGAAGCGTTCCGTCATATTGTGAACGATTCCAGGTTTAAGAAACAGCCGGGTTGCCTGGAGACACCCAAATCCGATGATTTACATGAGGACGTTGAGAATCTGGCAAAATTGAGAAGCCTGGTGAAGCAATAATTTGGTGAAGCGCGTTGATGTGGTAAACAACTTACCATCCCGTAGGTATATGGGGGCTCAATGAGAAGGTTTTGAAAAGTGGTGCGATGGCTCGCAGGGAGCCGATGGGGGGAATCCCCTTGGCAGTTTTACATAATTGGGTTGACAGGGAGTAGTGGAAAATGTGGTATCGATTTTGCTATTCTCATTCGTGCGGGTGGCCAAAGGCAATTTGTGAACGAAATTTGTATTTTTATAAACCGCCCAGGCCGAGTTCACTCCGCATAATAAGAACGATAACTATGAAAAACATGAAGATGCGCAAATCCGGGTTCACGCTTGTGGAAATTATGATCGTGGTGGCAATCATCGGGCTCCTTGCAGCCATTGCCATTCCTAACTTTGTGCGCGCCCGCACAAAGGCACAGGAAAACGCTTGCATCAACAACCTTCGCCAGATCGATGGCGCAGTCCAGCAATGGGCTTTGGAAAACAAAAAAGGAACTAATGCAGCTGTGACCCACTCCGATATCACCGGCTTCCTGAAGACTCCCCCGACCTGCCCAGCTGGCGGTACCTCTTTTGCTGCTGACTACACCTTGAGCACTGTGGCCACCGGCCCTCTTTGCGCAGTCGTAGCGACTCATACACTTCCTTGATTGGAAGCTTAAAATGATCTCACAAGGCCTGGGTAATCCCCAGGCCTTTCTGCTTCTCCGGAGATTGTTAGCGCCCCGAAATCTGGCGCCTTACATAGCCTGTTCGTTTGAGGACTGTTGTGCTATTTTTTGGAATGATCAGGATTTGCTTCATTCTCTTTGCTGTCCTGCTTGTGGTCTTTCACGGTTTTGCACTCCAGGAACCAATCATTGAAACACCAGGGAACCTTCCAAAAAATTCAAAGTCGGAAGGAGATGAGCGAATTTCCAAGCTGGCAGAGGAAGTCCGTGAGAACAAAGCGGCCTTTGTAAAAAATCTTGCGAGAAACCCGCTACGTGTATTTGAAGGAAAAGTTGTCGATTTGTCGCATTTTGCCCAAGGGAAAAAACCTGGCGACTTTCCTTCTACTGATCTTCGCAGCCAGCTCAGGATTGTTACCGGAAAAGTAGTATCATCCACCAAAGAAGGGCTGTTCCTGGCAGATGTCAATTTGTCGCCGGATGGCAGAGTCTTTTTCAAGAACTATCCTGAGTCAGTGGCAATTGGGGTTTACGTGAATGCGTGGGGACGCGCTTCTGGTTCGCACGAGTATCAGACTCCGGGAGGCAAAATGGACATGGCGCCAGCATACGATTTTGGAACTGTGCCGGATAAAGCTCAACTCGCTGAATTCCAGGAAGAGCAATTCCAGGAAGAAAGGCAGCGAAACGAAAGGATGAAGCAGGAGCAAGCGAAAGCCGGGGCGGCAAGATTGAAAATCACGGAAGAAAAAGAAAAGCAGGCAGCGGCCAAAGACGCGAGCCTTCTCAAGTTTCAAATGGAACAAGCCGAAAAGGGTTTGCCCACTTTCCAGTACGAGATGGGTCTGCGCTATCTTGAAGGTCGTGGTGTAGAGAGAAATGCAGAACGAGGCAACGAATGGTTGAAGAAAGCAGTTGAAGGAGGGGTCAAGGAAGCCAGATCAAAGATGGTTGATTTGGACAAATAGCGGGTAAACTTTGAAATCTACATACAAAGGCTCCCCGGAACGCGATCCCCAAATTAACGGTTAAATTGGCTTGCCATAGATCGCCACGGGCAAAAGTTTGTAATGCCATTCTTCCGAGATCACATAATTGCCCTCTTCTCTTTTGGTGACCAAAGGTGGCATCTCAAGCCAGCCATAAATGTTTTCGCCTCCGGGAGGATTGGGATCGTTTGGTAAATGATCCATCATTCCGTGGGGAACTTGGATGGAAGCCATAGTTCGAAGTTTGTAGGAGTGACTGGTCAATTTCTGGTTCTGGATATTGTCCCCTTCGGCCAATTGAATTTCTCGTGTGCGCCGGATAACCGGGCAATCGTGGTCGATATCTTTCGGCTCAAAACTCCAGCCAGCTTTCATGGCGAGGATTATAGGGAGCGGGGGGATCTGTGAGAAGATTAAACGTGGAGGAGTTTTGAATCTTACGGGTAAACTATCGGACTACATCGCAAGGCTATTATTTTGCGGCAATTTTTGAATCTTTGACAAGGGAACGATTACAAGTTTAACCAGGATGAACAATGGTAAGGAGCTTGCAGGCAAGAGAAAGGATTCACTTCAATATCTATAATTGGATGAGTGTTTTGCAATTAGACAACTTGGCGAGGCGAGATTTGGGATCCTCAGCCACGGGTTTCGTGCGAGAGTTGTCCGAGACCAGAATGCGGGTTAAAAAACTGTCAACGGATAATGGAAAACCAAGGAACCGATCCATTAACTTTCGTTCTTGCATAAAGGCTTCTGGGTGGGAATATTGAGGCCAGTTCGGTTGTTGAGGAAATGACCGCCAATTGCCGTGAGGCGAGAGGTTGTCATTTTTGTTTTTAAGGGATAAGATTTTTCCCTTCTGTTACAGGTTGCCTCGGTAGCTCAGTTGGTAGAGCAGTTGACTCTTAATCAATTGGTCCTAGGTTCGAGTCCTAGCCGGGGCACCACTCCTCCTTTCCTCCTTTCCTCATTTTACCTCAGGATTCGTGACCTGACTTTCCAATCGTCGCCGAGGAAGGAGAGCACAGATTGGAACCAGATCGAATAGGATTGGTTTTCAAAGTTTCATTTTCAGTGATCTCAATCTCATTGGTCGCCCGGGCTTTGCCGTGCAAGCAGCACCAAATGGTAGTCAAAACCCTCCCGATTTGGGCGAAAGGGTTTTTGTTTTGAGAGCACGAAGCTTATTTCTTAGCGGTCTTTTTCCGAGAACCAGATTTTTTCCTGGGCTGCTCTTCGGGTTGTTCGGCTTCCAAGTTGGCGACCGATTCTGCGATTTGAGATAGTTTTTTATCGGTTAACTCTTCTTCGTTGATTGTTTGTTTCAGAAGCGTCAGGGCCTTCTTGTTTCCAAGGAGTTTAGCCCAGGTACAGAGGCATCCGTAGCTCGCGATTTCGTAATGTTCCGCTTTTTGAGCTGCAGAAATAAGGGCGGCGTCCCCTGCAGGAGAATCCTTCCATTCTTCGATAATCTCCGCACCTTCTTCGATCAGGCCAGTCATGGCCATGCATTTTTTACTTTTCACTTTCTCACCAAAGGAAGCGAAAACCCCTTTTATGCGGGCGACCTGCTTTTTTGTTTCCTCGGTGTGTGTTTGAAAAGCTTTCTTCAATGCAGGCTCTTTTGCGGATTTTGCCATTTTTGGCAGAGCTTTCACGAGAAGATTCTCGGCATAAAGCAAGTCCGCCAGTTCGTCCAGGAATAGATCTTGTAGTTCGTTCATAATTATTCACATCGGTTCCTGTGACGCTGTTTTCTTATCTCAGCGACCCCGGTCCCGTTAGAGTTATTAAAGCCGAATAAAATGAAAAGCGGGTATCAGCTCCAGACTTGGAGGTAATATGCAGGAAAAGATGATAAAATACGAAGGCGGTTTAGCTTTGAGCAGACGTTTATGGCAACATAGGACTGTATTACGCATCTTGCGGAATAGGTGTGGCGGTTATCAATTAGTTCCAACGCGCCGCCCTTATTAATTCTTTATGCCGACGGAGAAAAGAAAGCAATGCATCGACAATCGCAGCTTTTGAACGAGGCACTTGTTCAAAAGCATGCTTCTTCCAGGATTGTGGCGGTTCCGGGTGAGACTCATGCGCGAATCGTTTTGACGTTGAGCCGCGACGGAAAGACAGCGTCCCAGGAAGTGTTGAGCTTCATCAATGGAATATCCCATTTGAGACAGTCGATACCGATCAAATGACTTAGCTGTAGAGCGCGAGGGGGTCGAGTTTGAATTCTGGAAATATCTGTTCAAGCGTTTGGCCGGCACCGTGCTTTTGGAGAATCGGAGCGAGCACGTTGCGATAATTGGTCATCACGGGAAGATCTCCTGGACCCTCCAGGACTTCTTTCGTCAAGCCGGGCCATTTGCCGTGTATTTTGCCACCGGAAATGCCGCCGCCCATGACGAACATAACGCTCGCACGGCCATGATCGGTTCCGAAGGCTGAATTTTCTTCCACACGCCGACCAAACTCGGTCATGACCACCACAGTCGTTTGATCGATGCCCGATCCCAGATCTTTATAGAAGGCTCCCAGGCCTGTGGATAAGCGAGTGATTAGAGGATCCATGACCGTGGCTTGACCAAAGTGAGAATCCCATCCGTTTAAATCGACCGAAGCGGCTTGTAATCCGACTCGCGCTTTAATCAGGCGGGCGACTTGTTTTAGTCCGCTGGAAAACGCATCGGTTCCGTACTCAGCGCCGTGGGCCGGAAGATAGGCGGCTTTTCGAAGTTTCTCGATGCGGTTGATCGCGTCAAGAGTGTAGCGGCCGGCTTTTCCGAGACTGTCGGGTTGCATTCCGTAAAGCTGCGCGAGGGAATTAGCCAGTTTGGTTCTATTTTCTCCTAGTGAAAATTCGTCCATGGATTGAAACACTGTGGCTGAGGGCGCGCCGCGAAGACATTCGGGGACGGATTTGCCGAGCGCGACAGCGGAAAGCGGGCCTGACATTTCAGTCGTTTGGGCACGGAGAAACCTTCCGAGCCAGCCTCCGCCAACAATCCCGCCGTGTTCCATCAAGTCCTGGGCTTCGAAGTGCGACCGAGTGGTGTCTTCCGACCCGACAGCATGTATGATAGCCAGTTTGCCGTCCTTAAAGGCGGGTTGAAGTCCACTCAGTAAGGGATTGAGCCCAAAGGAGCCATCCAGCGCCACGGCTTTGCTCTTTGAAATGGCAATACGGGGCCTTGCTTTGTAATAACCGTCATCGATCAGCGGGGCGACCAGGTTCAGGCCGTCAGCACCGCCCCTGAGGAAGACCACGACAAGGGTGCGCTGGTTATCCCCATTTCCTGTTACATAACTTTCGAGATTCGCCATATCAACACCTTTGGAATGCCGGACAAGCAAGCAGCAGAGCTAGTCCGGCTTCGGATTCGCGATAAGCCTGTGCTTCTTCTTTGGTGGCTTTGCGACCCAATACGTGGGCCATCAACGCTTCATCGCCACCCGCGTTTTTCAAGAGTTTATCCAGAGAAATGGTTGTTCCTTTTATTTTGTTTTCGCTGAGCGCCACTGCAAAGTTCCAGCGCCAGAGCAAAGTGCCCATCCACGGAGCCGCCTGTTCGGGGTATCCATCCGGGGTGGGAAAGTTAAAAGGCGCATGTCCCATGCGCTGGAGGAAATCGATGATGGACAAGCTGCTGTCCGTGCGGGCATTGGTCGCACGCAAAGCAGAAACAATGAATGTAAATGGGCGCTTGAACTTCGTTCCTGATGATTCCCAAAATTCATTGGAATTAAACAATGACTTCAAGGTGACTTTGATATTGCCATCGCTCTCGGTAAAGGCGGTTGCCACCCTGTCGACTACGGACTGAGGCGGGGTCTCTGAGATGAAATGCCGGCAGAGCTTGGTGCTGATGTGTTGCGCGGTCGCAGGATGTTTGGTGACAATGGAGAGAACTCGATCCAACTCCAGCCTGCCTCTTCTTTCCAGCTCCTCCTTGCCCAAGTTTGCGGGTGTAGATGGGATTACTTTTCCCAGGATTTCCTTGGAACCGTAATCGTGAAGACTTGGGTTAAAATCGACCTTGCCGATCTGGAAATAAGGTTTCTGGTCTTTGGAGCGCACTGTCCATCCAGTGAGGCATCGGGCGACCTCCATGACGTCCT
>JAQGOY010000242.1 GCA_028293375.1 Verrucomicrobiales bacterium
ATGCGTCCACGAAATCAATGGCGTCAAGTATTTCGAATATGTTCTCGGCAGTGAAGACTTCAACTCCCGAGTAGCCAAAAGCAAATTTGGATCAATGCCTAAATTTGCGAAATCGGACACCGGTGCCATCACCTTACAGGGTGATCACGGACAAGTTTCCTTCCGAAACGTGAAAGTCCGCCCAATTCCAGCAGCCAAATAATCGTTAAACTTGAAAGGAAGAGTCTCGGTTCCGGGACTCTTCCTTTTTCATCTCGTCACCATGAAAAAAATCGCTTCTTGTTGTGCTCTGGTCCTTTTCGGGCTGACTTGGAGTTGTTTGGGTGATGTTCAGGTCACTTCGGAAAGACTAGATCCCGGTTCCGCAACCTTTAAATTTAAGGATGTTCCGGCTCCCTCCCGTGGCGATTCGGGTGGCAAAGCCAGGCTGACTATTCTCGATGGTCAACGGGACCCGAACGGCGGAGGAATTGAAAAATTACAGGATGGTCGCGTTCCCACCCAGGCGGATGAACCTGATTCCAATTTCTTTTTCCAGGCCGGCCAGGATGGCGGGCTTCTTCTCATGGATCTCGGTAAGGAAATAGAGATTAGCCAGGTCAATTCTTACTCCTGGCATCCAGCTGCTCGCGGTCCCCAGGTTTATCGACTATTTGGCAGTGATGGCCAGTCATCTGGTTTCAAAAGCGACCTGAAGAAAGGAATGGATCCTTTAACAAATGGTTGGAAGGAAATCGCTGCTGTTGATACCCGTCCAAAAACAGATTCTCAGGGAGGACAATATGGGGTTAAAATCAGTGATCCCTCCGGTCTGATTGGTAAATACAGATACTTGCTTTTTGCTGTTTCACGCACGGAGAGTTCTGACGGTTTCGGAAATACCTTCTATAGTGAAATTGACGTCATCGACAAAAATGGTTCCTCAGATATTCAGCCGGCGGCCACTGAAAAAATCCTGAATAAATTTGATACCGCTGCCGGCAAATATCATTTCATCCTTGATTCCACCGCAGCCCCGGATTTAACCACCTGGGCCGCCGAAGAGTTGGCTCCTGTGATTCGGGAGTGGTATCCCAGGCTGGTGGAGATGCTCCCCGGTGAAGGATTCGTTCCCACCTCAGAGGTTACTATTTTGTTTCGCGAGGGTATGGGTGGTACTCCTGCCTCCGCAGGCGGCGGTCGAATCAATTGCAACATTGACTGGTTCCGCAAAAATCTTAAAGGAGAAGCCAAAGGCTCTGTGGTTCATGAAATGGTTCACATCGTCCAGCAATACAGTCGCCGACCCCAGGCGGGCTTTGTTCGGCTTCCGGGCTGGCTTGTCGAAGGTATCCCCGACTATTTGCGTTGGTTCAGATATGAACCGGCTATGCACGGGGCTGAAATAACCAAACGAAATTTCGAGCGCGCCAAGTACGATGCCAGTTATCGAATCACCGCAAATTTTCTCAATTGGGCTACAGATAAATACGACCATGACCTTGTCCGAAAATTGAATGAAGTCGCCAGGCAGGGCAAATACAACGAGGAGGTCTGGAAAAATATCACTGGCAAATCTGTTGAGGAACTCGGTCAGGAATGGAAGGACGAAAATGCAAAGCGCCTCGAAATTCAGGTCAAGGAAACGCTCCCCGGCAAACCGTGATCTTTTTCCAGCCTGCTTTTGCTGTGACTTCCTTCTGGTTCCTCAGTATTGAAAGCTCTTGCCTCAAAAGCACATACAAATGTGTAAAAGCAGTGTGCAGTCAATTCTCTTGGCGTTATAACCCTGCATTTTGCGCATGTATGGGTGGATTGCCGCGTATACAAAAAACGGGCTTCAATTGAAATTGTATGTTACAAACCGGTTACGTTTGATTTTTAAACCACATGCGAATTAGAAAACTTTTGCCTCTCAACTCCTTTTCCTCATTGCTCGCCCTATTGGTCCCCGCCCTCATTTGCTCTACTTTCTTTCAGGGATTAGCGGCAAAGGATTTCAACCCGGCCACTGCAACTTCATCTGAGATTTTTAACCAGACCAACATCTGGAACATCCACTTGTCTTTTACTGCTGAACAATGGGAACAGATGGAGCCAAAAAGCGGAGCCAGTTTTGGTGGGCCTCCGGGCGGAGGTCCTGCCGGGCAAAATCGTGGGCCTGGCGGCCCAGGAGGTGGCCCCGGACGTCGCGGCCCTGGCGGCCCGGGTGGTCCCGGGGGCTTTTCCCCCTCCATGTTTCTCGCTCCTTTGTTTATGCAGCAGGCTGATGTCGACAAAGATGGGGGAATTTCAAAATCAGAATTTACTGATCTCGCCGCACGCTGGTTCGATGGTTCGGACAAGGATAAGAAATCAATTATCGGCCCCGATGAGCTCCGCGAAGGCTTAAACAAAGCTATTATGGGTGGTGGTGGTCCCGGTGCCCCAGGCGGACCTGGTGGTCCTGGCGGCGGCGGTTTCACCATGAATTTGCAGGGGCAGGAAGGAAAAAGAAACGGGCTCGCATCCACCATGGGCATTGAATTCACCTATGTCCATGCCGACATCGAATTTGGCGGGCAAACGTTCAAGGACGTCGCCGTCCGCTACAAAGGAAACGGAACCTTTTTGGAATCTCGTGGTTCTAATAAACGATCGTTTAAAATCGATCTTAACAAATATTCAGATGGGCAGCATCTTGGAAAAATTTCAACGCTCAACCTTCAGAACAACATTACCGACCCAAGTTGGATGAACGAAGTCCTTTCCTACCGTCTCTATCGCGATGCAAAGGTTCCCGCCCCGCGGACCACTTATGCAAAAGTCTCCGTTACCGTTCCCGGCAAGTTCGATCACACTTATTTCGGTTTGTATTCTATCAGTGAGAATGTCGACAAGCACTTTGTCGCCGATAATATTCCCGGCAAAGGTGGCACCGTTTTTAAACCGGTGACTCCAGACCTGTTTAAGTATCTGGGTGACGATTGGGCAAAATACAAACAGACCTATGATGCAAAAAACACCCCATCTGTTTCCGACAAGCAGCGCGTTATTGATTTTTCACGTTTAGTCACTTCCGCCAGCGACCATGATTTTGAAGCCAAACTCGGGGAATTCTTGGACATTGATGAGACGGCCCGCTTCCTCGCTGTTTCGGTATGGCTTTCCAACATGGATAGCATTTTGGCCCTGGGTCAAAATTATTACCTCTATTTGGATCACAAAACGCAAAAATTTCAGTTCATTCCTTGGGACATGGACCATTCTTTCGGTCAGTTTCCCATGGTTGGAACCGAAGACCAGCGCCTGAATTTAAGTCTGGATAAACCATGGCGTGGCCAAAACAAGTTTCTCGAAAGACTTTTCAAGGTTGCCGCTTTTAAAGAAAAATACCTGGCTGTGTTGAAGGAAGACAATGAATCTCTCTTCAAACCGGAGCGTTTCGAAGCCCAGGTGGATGAGTTGGGTCGCATTCTTCACGATACTGTCAAAGCAGAACCGGGCGAGAAGTTGGCCCGTTTTGAAAAAGTCGTTTCAGGGGAGGTTGTCGCGTCTACTGGATTCGGTGGCAACCAAAACCCTGGCCCGGGTGGTAACGGTCCTGGTGGTATGGGTATGGCAACCAAACCTATCAAGCCATTCGTTAAAGCCCGCTATGAATCGGTCAAAAGTCAGCTCACCGGTAAGAATTCAGGCCAATCTTTAGATGTAGTTGCCTCTCGGCAGGGCGGGGGACCTGATTTCGGTCCGGGCACTTTCCTCGGTCCGGTCTTTTTTAGAGAGATGGATTCCAATAAAGACAATAAGCTCTCACGCCAGGAATTTATGGATGGCTTTAATGGTTGGTTTGTGGAGTGGACAAAATCTCAAGAGAATCCAGGCGTTCTTACCTTGGAATCTTTGCGCGCTGGCATCGACAAAAAATTCGCGTTCCCTCAAGGTGGACCTGGTGGACCTGGTGGACCTGGTGGACCTGGCCAGGGTCGGGGCTTGTAACATTTAATTTAAAGAATAACAATTTATATGTCGCCTTCCACTGAAACTCGCGAAAACCGTGAGCTTGCCGCAGAGATCAAGTTCAAGCTCCCTTTCGCCCTCGCTGAGAGGGTCAAGGGCTGGGCAAGAACTCATCTGCATCCTGACCCGAATTCAACCGACGCTTCCGGGGACGGTTATGAAACTTGCAGTCTTTATTTTGATACTCATGACTTTGCAGTCTTTCGAGGCGTAGGCTCTTTTAAACGGGCCAAATATCGAATTCGTCGTTATGGTCAGAGTTCTACTGTTTTTCTGGAGCGCAAACTCAAAACCAGGGGCTACGTCACCAAGCGTCGGTCCATCGTTCCCATTGAGGCGTTGGATCGCCTTCGCTCGGAAGATCCTTCGGAGGGTTGGAATGGTGAATGGTTTCACCGGAGATTGCTGCTGCGTAAACTGAAACCTATCTGTCAGGTCACCTATAATCGAACAGCCAGAGTAACCATGACTTCACAGGGCCCCATCCGTTTGACCATGGATTTACGGCTGCGGGCGGTGCCCATCGGCGATCTCGCTTTTGATGTGGAAAGATCTCCAGAATTAATCTTGAACGAAGAATGCATTATCGAACTCAAGTTCTGTGGGCAGGTCCCGGTCTTGTTCAAACAATTGATTCAGGATTATGGTCTGGAACCTCTCGCCGTTTCTAAATACAAACTTGCAGCGGCAAAGTTAAAATTGATGGGTGACCTCCCTCTCGAAACTAAAATAGATCCTCAGCCCGTTTATGCCTGATTTTTTTGCCCAAGCCTTTGAAAAAGGCCCCGAAGTTCATCCCGCTGGAATCTTTTTGCGACTTGCCCTCTCCATGATCCTGGGCGGAATCGTCACTTGGATTTACCGTTTTGCACGGCCCAGCCACGAAGTCTCGCCCACTTTCCCCACTACACTGATACTCCTTTCCGTGTTGATTTGTATGGTCACCCAGGTCATTGGGGATAACGTGGCTCGCGCCTTCAGTTTGGTCGGCGCCCTCTCCATCGTCAGGTTCAGAACCGTGGTTCGTGATACTCAGGACACTGCTTACGTTATCTTTGCCGTTGTTGTCGGTATGTCCATCGGCGCTAAGAATCCCTGGGTCGCTGTCCTGGGACTGGTCATTGTCGGAGTTACCGCTTTTGTCATGAAACTGCCTTTCGCCAGGTCGACTCAGCCCGAAGAAGCCTTCCTTATGAATTTAAGGGTTGGCCTCGGCCTGGATCTGAAAAAGCTACTTCATGAAACTCTTGCTCCCTACGTGCAGCGAGCCGATTTACTGTCCGTGGGCACGGTCAAGCAAGGCATGTACATCGATGTCTCTTACGAAGCCCGACTTCATCAGTCCGTCACTGCGGATGAAGTTGTCAAAAAGCTAAATCAGGTGGAACTTGTTCAAAGCGTCCAGTTGCAAAAATCAAGTCTTGCCAGTGATTAAATGCAATTGTTTCGTTTGTTTTTAAGCTTTCCCTAATCTCAGACGAGTCATGGCCAAAAAATTTGAAACGACCTCCTTGCGGGCTCATCGCCAGCGGGATCTTTTCATAAAGGCTCTCGAAATCGAGCATCCCGGCGAACGCAGATTGTTTTTGGAGAGGGAATGCGGAAATGATTCCGCTCTTAAGAAGTCTGTCCTGGATCTTCTCGGCGCTTCGGATGAAGCAGATGAGTTTATGGCCAGGGCGGCCGTCGCTCCTCCTGCTCCAGCACCCGGTTCGGACGGAAAAACGCTCGTCCTTCCCACTGGGATGTTTACTCCCGCCGAAAAACCCGGCGATCACATCGGCCCATACAAAATCCTCCAACAAATCGGAGAAGGCGGTTGCGGCGTGGTTTACATGGCAGAGCAGGAACGGCCCGTCCGCCGGCGCATTGCCCTCAAGGTCATCAAACTCGGAATGGATACCCGTTCGGTCATCGCCCGTTTCGAGGCCGAACGCCAGGCGCTGGCCATGATGGACCACCCGAACATCGCTAAAGTCCTCGACGCTGGCACCACGGAAAAAGGACGGCCTTATTTCGTCATGGAGCTGGTCCGGGGAATAAAAATAACGGATTATTGTGATCAGGGCAATTTATCCACCGAGGATCGCCTTCGTCTTTTCATTCTTGTTTGTAACGCCATTCAGCACGCGCATCAAAAAGGCGTCATTCATCGCGATATCAAACCTTCCAATATCCTCGTCACGCTTCACGATGGATTGCCCGTTCCCAAGGTCATTGATTTCGGAATAGCCAAAGCTATCGAGCAAAGGCTTACAGACAAAACGCTATTCACTGAGTTTCATTCTTTTATCGGAACTCCTGCTTATATGAGTCCCGAGCAGGCCGAAATGAGCGGTCTCGACATCGATACCCGAAGCGATATTTATTCTCTGGGCGTGCTCCTTTACCAGTTGCTCACGGACACCACTCCATTCGATTCCGAAACCCTCATGCGATCCGGCCTTGATGAATGCCGCCGGATTATTCGTGAAAAGGAGCCGCCCCGGCCCTCCACTCGGCTTCAAACCATGGTCGATGCAGACTTGACCACCACCGCAAATCATCGTCGTGTTGAGCCTGGAAAGCTTATTCATCTGCTTCGTGGCGATGTCGACTGGATCGTCATGAAGTGTCTGGAAAAAAACCGTACGCGTCGCTATGGAACCGCCACCGATCTCGCCAGGGATGTGCAGCGGTACCTTGAAAATGACGAGGTTCAGGCGCGTCCCCCCAGCACGATTTATAAATTTGGAAAGTTGGTGAGCCGGCATCGAACCGTTTTTTTTGCCGGATCCGCCGTTGCCATCGCCCTGGTCGCTGGCGCAGGTTTTAGCACCTGGCAGGCTTTCCGGGCCATCCATGCCGAAAAGCGAGCCGAAGCTGGCCAGAAACTGGAAACCGATTTACGCAAAAATGCCGAGGAAGAGTGGGAAAGAGCCGAACGGGAAAAGAGTTCAGCTCACCTTAATGAATATATCGCCGACATGAATTTGGCTCAGCAGGCTCTTATTGCTGGCAATCTTGGCCGCGCCATTCAGCTCGTTGAAAAGCATTTTCCTGAACCGGGTGAGCCTGACCTGCGCGGTTTCGAGTGGAGGTATCTCTGGGAACTTTGTCAGGGCGACGAGATTTATACCGTCCTTTCCACTAATAAATCCATCCTCTCTCTCGCTTATTCCCCTGACGGCACCATCCTCGCCGCTGGTCTCCCGGACTCCATTTTCGTTATTAACCTTCATACCCGGTCCCTTATCACCTCCTTGGATCGTGGAGCTGCCTCTTTGGCTTTTTCCAACGATGGGAAATTATTGGTTTCCGCTGCCGGGGGTGGTTTTCGGCCCCCCGGGTTCAATGGTCCACGTGACTTCGGTAACGTCCATTTCTGGGAAACCTCCTCCTGGACCAAAAAAGAAACTGTTTCTGAGGCTTCTGGTCCTCTGGAATTTTCCAGGGATGGGAAACTGTTGGCTATGTTGAGCACTTCCCGCAGTAAGGCCATTAAGGTTTTAAATGCCGAAACCTTGAAACTTGAAACCGTGCTCACTAATCTCTACGGACCTTTCGCATTTTCTCCGGATGGTGCTCGGTTGGTGGCCGATTCCAGATCCGGCCTTATCATCCGTTCACTCTTCAAAAATTCGGAGTCCACGGTGCTGGGCGAGTCCAGTAATCTATTTTTTCAACTACCTATCCGGGACCCCCGCTCTCTTAGCTTCTCCATGGACGGTAAGTTCGTTGTCGCGCCGCATAATATTGTGGGCAAACACGGAGTATATAATTTGGGGATTTGGAATGCCGATACAGGGGAAGAAGTGGGAACCATTCCTAATGATCCTGAACGCATAGAACACACAGGCTTGATTTCAGCGGTCTCTTTTTCACCCGACGGCGCCACTATCGCCTCTGCCAGCTTTGATCATTCCATTCGGTTGTGGAATTTCCAAACCCATGACCGCATTGCCACTCTTCAGGGACATCGCGGTGAAGTCTGGAGTCTTGCTTTCGCTGCTGATGGAAAAACCCTGGCCACCGGTTCGAAGGAAGGCTCTGTCAAAATATGGGGGGTTCGCGGAGAAAAGAAAGAAGACACCTGGACTGGTTTTGGACAGCCTTTGAGTATCTCTTCAGATGGCCGCATGCTGGCTTCCCTGGCCAGGACCACCAATGGTTTTTGGAGACTTAGCTTCATCAACATGGTCTCAAGGGAAATTGATCTGGAAATTGATCTTGAGAAACGAGAAGGTCCTGGCTTTGGCGGGCCTTTTGGTGGGCCCGGCCAAAGCTTTGGTTTTTCTTCAGATTTTTCCAAGGTGGTGCTTCTTAAGAGAGAGGGGAGGGTGGAGGTTCGCTACACAGATGGCCGTAAAAACGAAGAGTTAAAAGGACCCGAGGCCGATGCACTCGCTCTTTCTCCAGACGGGAGGACTCTGCTCACTTGGAAGCGATTTCCACCTCAGGGTCAGCGTCTGACTTTTTGGAATCTGTCCGCAGGGACAAACTTCACCTCGAATATCGAACCTGGCGGTCAGGTCCTGTTCTCCCCATCCAGTGATTCTTTCCTTACTTTTCAGCGAACCAACGCAATTCAGATTTGGGATACTCAAACCAAAGCCCTTCGCACCACGGTTGTCATTGACCAACCCGAGGGACGCAGGACGGTCACTTATTCCCAGAATGGAAAGTTGCTTGCCGTTCCTTTCAGTGATGACTCGGTCCACCTTTTCGAGGTTGCTACTGGAAAATTTCTTGTCACCCTCGCGGGTCACAAACAGCCAGTCATCGCTTCCGCGTTTGCTCCGGACAATCAAACCATTGCCACCAGTGGCGCAGACAGCACACTCAAGTTCTGGAACGTCGCCACCGGTCAGGAATTGCTGAGCTTCCGAAAATTAGGGGAAGGCATGCAAAGTCTCTTTTTCTCCCCTGACGGTAAACTGCTGATCGGCGCGGTAGGCGGCGGAAATTCTTCGCCGGAAACCTCCATCCGGTTTTATCACGCCCGAAGTCTGAACTCCATCGATAGTCATAGGAGTCTCGCTGCCGATTCTCCTATGGTCCCCAAACCATAGGGAGCCTCGGTCAGCTGCTTTTATTCCCACACTCTGCTTCTACTTAGGCTAATTCTACCTTTCCTGACACTTGATTCACCCTTTTAACAAAGGTGGCATGCTTTCCGCTTAGGGCCATTTGGCATGTGCAAAATTTTAAAAAATCTGGTTGTTCTGACCGCGATCTTGTTTATCGCTGCTTCCTTGCCAGCAACTGCACAAACCACGAACACCTGGGCATTTGATGCGGATGGTGTGTGGCATAATGCAGCTAATTGGACGCCTGGATCGATCCCCAACCTGACCAATTCGAGCGCGATTCTTTGGGGCGGAATCACCGCCAATCGCACCATTCGCTACGACAGCAACGTCAAGCTGGGGAGCCTTTCCATTTCCAATAGCGCCAATTACACCCTGTCGGGTTTCGGGACCCTCACCTTTGATAATTTTGGGTCTGGGGTGGGAGCTACGCTGGATGTCTTTGGAAGCGGTGCACCGGAAATTACCTCGTTAATGAACGTTTTGGAGAACCTGACCA
>JAQGOY010000245.1 GCA_028293375.1 Verrucomicrobiales bacterium
TGATTTCCCCATGCAACGCACGTTCCAGCCGATGCGAAAGCCGACGTTCCACAATATCTGGAAAGAGATCGAGAAGCGGGTCGCCGAGGACATCTTCGGCTCGCAGGCCGCTGTGAGTTTCCATCCACCGATTCCAGCTTTGCACTTTCAGTTCAGCGTCCGTGGTAATCACACCGTGCGGGGCGAAATCGTGAATCCATCCGAGGAGGGCAGATTCTTTACTGGTAAATGCCTGGAGCGAATCTTCAGCCATTGATTCAAAGATTAAGCCAATTGGCGTTCTTCCCACTTTCTTAATTCCAGGAGCAATCTCTCGAGGGAATTCACGCCGAGGATGATCACCAGGTAGCCATTGACATTGCTTGTGCGCATGTGGAACCGCGTGTGGATCATCAGGGCATATTGCAGCTTGCTGTCAGCCGCTGTAATGGCGTCAAACACCTCATCCACCGGTTCGATATGCAACAATGGCACAGTGAAATTTACCTGCACTTGAAGAAGATTCCCGAAGACTCCGAGACAAGCATTCAACAGGATGTTCCCAACCTCGATAATCACTTCCTGCGCTGCTCCGTCCAGATCGCCGGCGCCCGGTCGGTCTGTGAGCAACTGGTTCAAGAGAACGGCGGCGGCGGAATCGAGGATCAAAATTGCGTTGCCCCCAATCGGTCCGGCAAAGGATTGGTTAACGCTCACCACATCGCCCTTGACTACCGCTTTTAACAGCGGACCAATTTCCGCAATCTGATGAATCACCACCTGGGGCACTTCCAGATGAATCCTGTGACCGGTCAGATCGGAAAGCGCGCCGGCAGCACGGGCATAACCAATATTAATTAGTTCCGTGAGAGCATCCTTTTGGCTGTGGTTCAAGTCCATGCGGTCTCTCCTGATAAAACCACTTGCACCAACTCAGCCAGCTCTTCTTTTTTGAGCGGTTTGTTGATGAGAGCGGCGGCCCCTGACTCTTTAACTTGATCACGGGTCGATTTTTGAATGTCGGCCGTGGCAATAATGACTGGCAACTTTGGATTCAGTTCCTGGAATTTTTGAAGGACGTCCAGTCCGTACATTCCCTGCATCACCATGTCCAGCACTACCAGATCGTGGTTGTTGAGAACGTAACGTTCCAGCGCGGTCGCGCCATCTGCGGCCTCCTCAACAACATATCCCATCTGCTCCAGCATTTGCCGGGTCATTCGCCGCGCCAGGCCTGAATCGTCCACCACCAAGATTTTGTTGTTCATATTAACCTCATGATCGTTTGTGCCAGGCTGGTAAGTGGATAGGCTCCATCACTCAACCCTGCTTCCACCACGGAGCGGGGCATACCATAAATAACGCAGCTTTCTTCCGCCTCAGTGATTACCGTGCCGCCCTGCGCCTTGATCCACGCCGACCCCTGTTTACCATCGTTTCCCATCCCTGTCATCACCACACCCAGAATTCTATTTCTAAACGTTTCCGCCGCAGATTGAAACAATACATCCACCGAAGGTTTATGAGGTTTCTCATTCGGTTCATCAATCAACTGCGTCAGAACCGAACCGTCATTCGCCCGATGA
Source organism: Verrucomicrobiales bacterium (assembly GCA_028293375.1). Classification (GTDB taxonomy): domain Bacteria; phylum Verrucomicrobiota; class Verrucomicrobiia; order Limisphaerales; family JAQGOY01; genus JAQGOY01. The sequence goes on from JAQGOY010000245.1 coordinate 1,566, forward strand.
AAAACCAAATGCTTGCCAGCAGCCGCCAAAATCGCCTGGCCCGCTCGAAGTTTCTGGCCATTACACGCCTCCACGACTTCCATGTTTGAAAGTGAATTCAACTTTTCAGCAAACATGAGCGTATAGCCAACAGGCATATGCAATACGATGGCGATGGGTACCGGGAAATCAGCCGGGAATTGCGGCATCAAATATCGCAACGCCTGCGGGCCTCCCGTGGATACCCCAATGACAACCAGGTCCACTTTCAATGGATGAGGTTCAAAAACTGACTTCGGAGGAGGTACAACAACTCTCGGTTTCATTGGAGCAACGGCAGCTGCCTTAACGCGCTCAATGAGCTCTTCGCGCATCACCAATAGTCCTTCCGTCGCCAGCGCTGTCGGTTTACGAACCAAATCCACCGCCCCTGCCTCCAGCGCCTCCAGGACACGCGGGCCTTCCTTCGGCGAAGCGGTCAGGATCAAAATCGGAACAGGGCGAATTTCCATTTGCTTGCGCACGAATTCAACCCCATCCAGCCTTGGCATGATGAGATCGCAGGTAATCACATCCGGGTTCAATTCCTTCGCCATTTGCAATCCCTCTTCACCGTCGCGCGCCAGACCCACCACGTCGATGAATGGACTTCGCGACAGCATCTCACGCACGATCTTGCGCACGAATGCAGAGTCATCGACAATCAGAACACGAATTAAAGCGTTTGGCACAAAGAGTAACTAGATTCGGATATAAACAAACACGTCGCCAATTTGGCGCAGTTCAAAATCAGAGGTAAGCCGTAGCAGGGACTCCGCTGAGCCCACGAAAAGATGGCCCGTCCGCGGCATCCTGGAAGCGAACAGGGCCACCGTTTGACGAATCGCATGCGGCGAAAAATAGATGAAAACATTTCGGCAAAAAATAACCGGCGCTCGCGCCAGGAGCCCCGCCTCTTCCGGGGCCAGCAGGTTGACTCGCGAAAAAGTCGCTCGCTTTGCCACCTCTGGAGACAGTTCCCATTGATTTTCCACCCTCGTAAAATATTTTTCCTTCAAATGCAAAGGGAGTATTCTAAAAGCTTTCTCTCGAAAGACAGGACGTTTCGCCTTGTTAATGGCCGAAATGCTCGAATCGCTTCCCATGACTTCAATGGGATGTTCTCCCAACCCGGCCTCCATCAAAGCCATAATGATCGAATAAACTTCCTCCCCGCTGGCGCACGCCGCGCTCCACACCCGTAACGGGCCTTTCCCTTTTCCAAACCATTTGGGCACAAAGTCGTTCACAAAATATTCGATCTGTGAAAACTCACGCCAGAAATACGTTTCCGGCACCGAAATCGCATCCATGACCTCCGCCCAGTGCTTTTGATTATTTTCTTCATATTTTAACAGGTAATAGTAGTCCAAATAGGAATGCACATTCTGCTTCTGAGCCAGCGGCGACAGTCGGTCCAACAGCATATCCAGCCGGTCCACATCAAAGAAAACTCCGGTTCGCTCATGAATCAGATCCCTGAAAAGCTGTGGAACACCTTCCGTAAGGAGGATGGGCTTCCGTTCGTTCTCACTCGCCATAAACTTCAAAACTGCGGCGATTGATTCACGATGCCCCATTTTCCGAGGCGCTGGTTACTGTCTCTTTGCGCAAATTTCTCGCTTTAGTATTTTTTCTGGGCACAACAGCAACGATCCCCACTTTTTCTACTGGAGTTTTTTCACGATTTCTGGACAGGCCCTGCACGTCCTGGACCCTTTCCATGACGCTCACCGCGAGTTTCGAATGTTCCTTGTTGGCCGTGGTGATTAATCCAATTTGTTTGGCCACGTTGCCGCCCGCCAGCGTTATTTGCTTCATTGCTATGGCCTGATCCGACATGGCCCGGGCCGCCTGGCTCGACTGCGTCACAAGGCTTTCGGCAGCAGATGTAATTTCCTGGGAATTTCGGGTTTGTTCACCGATGGCTTTGTTCACACCTGAGACCTGGCGGGTAAGCCGTTCGGCTTCGCGCGAGACTTCGTCCGTGGCTGTCGTTTGCTCACTCAATGCGCGGGCAGTGGAGGCAGCACTCAGTTTCATTGCTTCGACCGCTTTAACAATTTCCTTGGAGCCGCCTGCCTGCTCGTTCATCGCTTTTCGAAGCGCCATGGCAATGCTGGTTGAGCTTTGCGCCGCCTTCATGATCTCGCGAGCCGCTCGCCCCTGTTCGCCAGTGGCCTGTGCCACTTCTTTGGCTGCTTTCCTCATGTGGGCCGTGGCCTGTACAATTTGTCCTGCGCCTTTGGCCTGCTCTGCTGTCCCTAACGCCACCTGCTTGGCCTGGGCCGCCGTCGTCACAATCGCTTCATTGACGTTTCGCACCGAAGCAATCTGCTCTTCAGTGGCACGGCTGATTTGACTGATTAAATTCGAGCTTTCCGCCACACCGGAAAGAATTTGTTTTAACCCCGATAATCCCGCCTCCGACTGCAGGTTACTCTCTTCCGCGATACGCGCTCCCTGGTTGGCAGATTCGGTTGCTTCTTTGGTCGCATCTTCGAGCCCGCGGACAATCTCAGCAATTTCGCCTGTGGCTTTTGCGCAACGATCCGCAAGATTTCTAATCTCCTCGGCTACCACCGCAAATCCCCTGCCCGCTTCACCGGCTCGCGCCGCTTCAATGGACGCGTTTAACGAAAGCAAATTGGTCCTCTCGGCAATCAGGTTGATCGTTCCCACAATACCCACGATATCCCGCGTTCTCTTGTTCAACTCGCGCATGACGTTGGTGGATTGGGTCATCGCTTTCGAAACCCGCGAGATTCCTTCAATCGACTTTTGAATGGTTTGCCCGCCTTCATCCGCCTGCCTTGAAACACGCTTGGCGATATCGTCGGTGCGTTTAACCAAATCATTCACCGAGCGGCTTGAACGATCCATCTGGGCCGCGCTGGTGGCTGCCTCCGCTGCCACTTGCGTAATTTTATCGCTGTTTTGCGCCACGCCTTGAATGGAACGAGCCATTTCTTCGATCGAAGTTGCCGTCTCTTCGACTGAACTGGCCAGACTGTCTGACATGCCGGAAACCTCTTCGATGGATGCCGCCATTTCATTAATGGCAGAAGAAGTTTCCTCGGACGCCACCGTGAGCTCATCAGCGCTTTTGGAGACGTTGACAATGGAACGACTCATCTCCTCGATCGAGCTGGCCGTTTCGGCCAGCGAGATGGCGACATCTTCACTGTCTTTGTTAACCCGTTTGACAGAAGCGGCGATTTCGGTGACCGCCGTCATGAACTCCTGTGCTGAAGTAGCCATTTCAGTGGTGGTCGCGCCAACCTCGCGAATCGAACCAGACATCATCTTGATTGACGAAGCTGTCTGATTTGCAGCAGTGGCAACCTGCGCCACATTTGCGGTCAACTCCTCGATTGATGCGCCCATCTCGTTTGCGGAGGAAGCAAGCTCCTCGGCCGATTTTGTTACCGATTCAGCCTGGTCAGAAGTTTCCTTCAGGGAAAGAGCGAGC
>JAQGOY010000164.1 GCA_028293375.1 Verrucomicrobiales bacterium
GAATCAATATACCGAAAGGTAGTATCGAAATCCACATTTTTGCTGACGTCCCACGTCGAACGGACAAAAAGTTGATTCTGGGGGGAAGAACCTTCGATTCCCGCCTCGGTGATCTCCCTGCTTCCACCACGGTGGTGCAATTCAATTTTCGAAAAGCTGTATCCCGGCGAAATTCTCCATTGAGGGGTGACCTGGTAGGCAGTACTCAATTCAAAACCGTAGGATCGTCCATAAAGGTCGTTTCCTGCCATGTAGGGGGTAATGGGAAGAGGTGTCACTGCTGACAAGCTCCGCAAGTCATCGTAAATATTGTAATAAACTGCGGTGTCTACCGTCCATTTTTCCGAAGGTTGGATACGGTATCCCAATTCGCAGGCAATAACGGTTTCTGATTCGAAATTGCGAGTCCCGAGGATTGAGGCGAATCCTGGAGGCGCACCTGGAGGGTTGATGATAAGATCATCTTCTGCACGGGAGGGAGACCGCACCGCCCGGGAGACCGACCCCCAAAGTGTATGGCCGTTATTGATGTTCCATTGCACTCGCAGGCTCGGCTGCACTTCGAACCCTGTGAAACTGTTGTGCTCAATTTTTAAACCCGGCGTGGCAAATATTTTTTGAGGCATAAGAGCAATTTCATCCTGGATGAACGCGCTGAAAAGATCCGTCGTCCTGTGGTCCGGGTTCAGGGACACGTAAGCACTGTTCTCCGCCTCATCGCTGCTTCTTCGATATCCTGCTCCCCAAACCAATTTGTTGCGTTCTCCCAGCGTAAAGTCGTGCTGGAAATCCATGTCGCCAGTATCGCGAGTTTCATTAAACACCAGGGTGTTCCTTACCGTCCGATCATAAAATAACTGCAGCTTGGTCACCGAATCTTCAGAAAAAGTGTGCGTCCATCGGGTTAAAAGGTTACCCCCGTTCGCATCGGTGCGCGTTTGAACATTGGCTGCATAGGGAAAAATAAAACTTGGGGTGGTGAAAATCTGGCCTATCCGCCCGGCATACGCATCTCCCTGCAGTGTGATTTCATTTCCACTTTTCGGCTCGTAGTCAAGCCGGAACCCGGTCCTTGCCATATCCCATCCATCCATCGCCTGACCGCCCGTGCTCAAAAAAGAATCGTCCATGTTCAGGTATTTTCCGTAAACCCGCATATGGAGGTCGTCGGCAATTTTGAATCCGTAACGGATACTCGCGAAACCGTGTTCCTCCATTCCCGCTCCTCCCGAAATCAGCAGTCCCTGGGTATCGCGTGTTTTTTTGGTGATGATATTGATGACCCCATCCACGGCATTCGCTCCCCAGCGTGACGCTCCCGGCCCCCGAACAACTTCAATTTGATCGATGTCTTCCAGCACCGTGTCCTGCACATCCCAATAAACACCCGAAAAGAGCGGAGTATATACTGTGCGGCCATCGACCATGACCAGGAGTTTGTTGGCAAAGACATCGTTGAACCCGCGGCTGCTGATCGCCCATGTGTGTGAATCAACGCGCGCCACATCGAGTCCGGGCACCAGGCGCAATGCCTCGGCGATGCTGGTCGCACCGGATCGCCGGATCTCGTCCTGAGTCAGGACAGACACTGCTGCAGGTATGGATGACAATTTTTGCGGGCTATTATTAACCGAGATTACCGGTATCTCGGTCAGGTCCTTCAGGCTCATGGTCATGAGGTCTGAATGATCGGCATCGCTTGTTTCGGCATGCAGCGTGAGGCCGGAACAAAGAAGGCAGACGAAGCCCTTCCACTTTTTGTTTTGGAGAATGGGTGCCATAGAGAGAGCGGTTGCTGGGATGAGTTCGCGTTCAAGCCGGGGTGTCAGCCGTCCGAAAAGCTTCCTCTGCGTCCCGGAGATGACGGTTAGGTCCTGGTTGCTTGAGCGTTTGATGGATTGAAGAATGCTAATTTCTGAGGGAAAAACTCAAGAAAAATACCGAGCCTAGGGGAATCCCTGTCGCACTCTTGTATTGACGACCCCTTGGGGGCTGTCTACAAAAAAGACCAGTCAGCGCAAAGAACGTGCGGTGTCGGTGTCTGAGAGACTGATTGTCGACCATGCAAGTCACATTCATTGATTCGTGCCGGTGCAGAATCTTCCTACACGGTTCCTTGGGCAGATATCTCGAATCATGAGCGAAAATAGATTATTCGTGGGCAATCTTGCCTACCAAACCATCGAAAACGACCTCCAGGAACACTTCTCCCAGGCGGGCGAAGTCACCTCTGTAAACCTGATGATGGATAAATTCACAGGTAAATCACGCGGATTCGCGTTTGTGGAGTTTGCTAATCCAGCGGATGCAAACAAGGCTGTGGAAATGTTTCACGGGCAGGAATTTCAAGGCCGCGCCTTGACAGTCAATATCGCGCGTCCTCGTGAGGATCGTCCTCCCCGCTCAGGCGGAGGTGGCGGCGGTGGTGGGGGCGGCGGCGGCTACCGTGGAGGTGGAGGCGGTGGCGGGGGTGGAGGTTATCGCGGCGGTGGCGGCGACCGGGAAGGTGGCGGCCGTGGTCGTGAGCGTTATTAATAGAAGAGATTTACGACAGCCGGCTCCAAAGCCGGCTGTTTTTTTGGAATGAATATGGTTTGACACCCTTCCCTCCCAACTTTAGCTTTGACCCACACACATAGATATGGCTGAAAACAACCCAAATTTGCCCGGTGGCGACCTTCCTCCCAAGCCCCTTGAAGCCGCCAAAGTGCAACCAAAAAAAGAAACCGTCCGGATCAACCTGCCGCCCAAGCCGACAGCTTCTCCGACTATTAAACTACCGACTTTACCCGCAGGAGGGCCTGCGCTCGCTGCTGCAGCCCCGTCCGTGCCTCGTCCAGTTGCTGCCGCTCCGTCTGCTGCACCTGCCGCGCCACGTCCCACTGCCGCGCCTGCTGCTCGACCTGCCTCCGTTGCCGTGGCTGCTGCTCCTGCTGCCCCACAATCGCAGAAAAAAGTGGTGGTTGCTGCAGCTGGTCCCAGTGGACTGGATGTAGGACTTGCCATTTTTGCCGCAGTTGCCTCGATTGCCGCTCTGGTTGGCGTCATCCTTATCCTGCAGCAGCTCAATGCCCCGGCGGTTTAAGGAGTCGTACTATGGCCGCTGCTAATATCGTTGCTCTCACACAGGATAACTTTGACAAGGAAGTCCTGCAGTCTCCCGAACCAGTACTGGTTGATTTCTGGGCTGAATGGTGCGGTCCATGCAAGATGATTGCCCCTGTTCTCGACGAACTGGCCACGGAATACTCCGGCAAAGTCAAAATCGGTAAGGTCAATATTGACGAATATCAGGCTCTCGCTACCGAATACGGGATTAGGGCCATTCCCACCTTGTTGGTTTTTAAGGGCGGTCAAGTCACCGAACAAATCGTGGGAGGCAGGTCCAAACGCGATCTCAAAGCGAGCCTTGACAAAGCCACGGTGTAAAGGAGTGAGGTTATGGACCTCCTCATTACTCCTACTCAATTGAGCCGTCGAGCCGAGTTGTATTATCAACTCGGCTCTCTTATTAACGCCGGCATTTTCCTTCCCAACGCCATTCGACAGCTTATAGAAAATCCCCCCTCGCGCAGTTATCGCCGGCCTTTGGAATTGATCAGCGCCAAAGTCGAGGAAGGTTGCCCATTTTATGAGGCTGTGGAATCCACAGGATGGCTTTCCTCCTTTGACCATAGCTTATTAAGAAGCGGTGAAATCAGCGGCCGGCTCGACGTGACCTTCAAGCTGCTGTCGAAATATTACGAACAAAAGGCTCAAATGACCCGCAAGACTTTTAACGGTCTTGCCTATCCTGTGTTTTTGCTTCATTTCGGGGCTCTGCTCTTTCCCATTAGTTCGCTCCAGGCTTTGGTCTTGAAAGCGCAAATTTTGCCGTGGTTCATCGAAAAAATTGCAATTCTAGGCCCTATTTATTTCGTGGTCATTGGTTTGCTCTTGTTATTTAAGTTAAATCGAGCCGAACCATTCCTGGAAGTTATAGAACGAATAGCCTACCGGGTCCCCTTTCTTGGAAAAGCCCAGCGCAGTATGGCTGTTGCCCGGCTGTCAGTCGCTCTGGAATCCCTCTTGAATGCCGGCGTCACGGTGATCGAAGCCTGGCAATTTGCCGCAGTATCCAGCGGATCGGTCATTTTGAAAAAAGAAGTGCTTCCGTGGAAGGAGCGAATGGAGAATGGTCAAACCCCTTCCGAACTGGTGAATTCTTCCAGGGCGTTTCCTGAAATGTTCCGAAATCTCTATGCCGCTGGCGAGATTTCCGGGCAGCAGGATGACACCCTGCGCAGGTTGAGCGAATATTACCATGAAGATTCCGCGCGCAAATATCACATTTTCACCAAGCTCTTGGTGGGGGTTGTCTTCGCGGGCGGCGCGCTCTACGTCGGTTACACGGTGGTCAGTTTTTACGCGGGGTATTTCAAGCAGGTTAATGAATCTTACGGACCTTGATGATAATTCAGGATATTTTACATAACGAGGAGTTGCGGAGAAAAGAATTTCCAGTCTGCAGGGAGAAAGTTTTCATGGCCCACGCCGGGGTCTCGAGCATCCCGCAACGCGTTTCCACTGCCGTGCAAAATTATGCGCAACAGTGCACGCTCGGCGATACGGAGACTCTCCAACCCTACTTCCAGATTGCCAAATCGAGGGAACTCGCCGCGAAATTGATCGACGCTCATCCCGACGAAATTGCTTTTGTAGGTCCCACCTCTCTCGCCCTGAGTTACGTTGCCAGCGGACTTTCCTTCCGGAAGAACGACAACATCCTCATTTATTTCGATGATTACCCCTCCAACGTTTATCCGTGGATGGCCCTCGCCGCGAAAGGAGTCCAGGTAAGGCTGATAAACACCCGCTCGCTTGGCGAAATTCGCGCGATTGATGTCATGGGGCAGGTGGATGAACAGACTCGTTTGGTAGCACTGGCTTCCTGCAATTTTTTGACTGGATATCGGCTCGACGTCGACAAGATCGGCAAATTCTTGCGTGATCGCGGCATTTTATTTTGTCTCGATGCCATCCAGACCGTCGGCGCCTTTCCCACGTCGGCCAAATACGTAGATTTCATGGCGGCAGATTCGCACAAGTGGATGCTCGGGCCTTGTGCCGCTGGTATTTTTTACGTTCGCAAAGAAGTTCAGGATCAACTGAAACCACCCATCTACGGCTGGAATAACGTGCTCTCGCAGAATTACGTTGCCCAGGAAAAAATTCAACTCTGCACCACAGCCCGGCGTTACGAAGTGGGCACAGACAATCTTCTCGGCCTGGTTGGGCTCAATGCCGCGATGGAACTGCTGCTCGAAGTCGGGGTGGATAACATCGCTCGCGAGCTCCTGGTAAAGCAGCAATTCCTGATTTCACGCCTTCAACAAAAAGGATACAAGGTTTTGCACCCCAATTCCCCATTGGAGAATCGCAGTTCCATTGTCGGCTTCACCAGCGACTCCAAAGATCTCCTACTTTTACATGCCCAGCTCGAACAAAAGAAAATAATTACCTCCCTGCGTCATGATCGAAAAGGAAACAAAATTCTGAGGGTTTCTCCCCATTTCTACAACACCGAGGAAGAGTTGCAGCGGTTCATCGACGCTGTTTGATCACGAGGAAATGTCCCGAACCACTAAAAGCGGTATAATGCTTTTGTGCCGAACATCCGAAATGGTGCTTCCGAAAATTGCATCCGCAAACCATCGATGACCATGGGTCGTCATGGCGATAAGATCGCACTTTTCCTCCACTGACACTCGAAGGATTTCTTTTGGGGGCGAACCCATGGCCAGTCGCGTGACACTGGCTATTCCTCCCTCCTTCATCTCGCCTGCAATCTTCTCGAGATAAAGTTTATCGGCCCGAATCTCTTCGGACTCAGCCAGGTTCAAGGAGTTGAAATTCCTCGCTGCATATCCATCCGCCACGTGCAGCAGCACCAGCTTGGAGTTAAACCGCTTTGCCATTTCCTTGACGTGAGGCATCAAACTGCGGTCGGACTTGCTGTTTTCCAGGGCTACCAGGATGCGATGATACATAGTCTTGTTGCTATTTAATATGTTCCATCACAAAGTCGAACAAGTATTTGACGTTCAAAATGACAATAATGGAGGCAGTGATCCATCCCAGGACAGTAAGCCACGTTGGATTGACCAGCAGTCCCATTTTTTTTCTGTCGCTGGTGAAGATAATGAGCGGTATCACCGCAAAGGAAAGCTGCAAACTAAGCACCACCTGGCTGAAGACCAGGAGGTTACCCACGGCCTTTTCTCCATAAATCATCGTGCAAATGATGGCTGGAATGATGGCAATCAGCCGCGTGATCAATCGCCGCAGCCACGGGCGAATGCGCCAGTTTAAAAATCCTTCCATCACTATCTGTCCAGCCAGCGTGCCGGTGAGGGTTGAGCTTTGTCCCGAGGCCAAAAGGGCCACTGCGAAAAGCACGCTTGCAGCACCAACACCCAGCATCGGTTTTAGCATTTCGTGCGCTTTGGTGATGTCATCCACCCCGTGCTCGCCTCGTGTATAAAAGGTCGCCCCGGCCACGATCAGGATCGCCGCATTGATGAAGAGCGCGAGCATCAGCGCCAGCGTTCCGTCCAGGCTGGCAAACCGGATTGCTTCTCGTTTTCCTTCCAGAGTCTGTTCGTACTTGCGAGTTTGAACGATGGAGGAATGAAGGTACAAATTATGGGGCATCACCGTCGCTCCCAATATGCCGATGGCCAGGTAGAGCATTTTAGGATCGCTGATCAATTGGGTCGACGGAATAAATCCGTTGAGCACTGCCACGAAATCAGGTTTTGAAAAAAAGATTTCAGCAACGAAACAACAGCCAATCGTCAGAATAAGTATAATCACGACCGATTCGATGTATCGGAACCCTCGATTTTGCAAAACCATGACCGCCAGTACATCCAGGGAAGTGATTAAAACCCCGGCGGTCATCGGAATATGAAAAAGTAATTGGAGAGCGATGGCCGAGCCAATCACTTCCGCCAGATCGCACGCGCAAATGGCAATTTCGCAGAGCACCCACAAAACCATGCTGACCGGTTGGGAATAATGATCACGGCAGGCCTGCGCCAAATCACGCCCGGTGGCAATTCCCAGGCGTGCGCAAAGGGATTGGAGAAGAATCGCCATCAGGTTGGACATCAAAATGACGGACAGCAGCCTGTAGCCAAAGGCAGATCCTCCAGCGATATCCGTAGCCCAATTGCCCGGGTCCATGTAACCAACCGCGACGAGATAGCCAGGCCCCGAAAACGCCAGGAGCTTTCGCCAAAAACCAAGGTTTTTTGGGATCGTGATGGATCGATTTGACTCAGGAAGGCTGGGCGACGAATCAGAGTGCCACCCATCGGTGCGGGGGGCGGAAACAACAGGTTCAACAGCCTTATCAGACATGAGGATAGAGATAAGTCAAACAGTCATAGACTTCAATAATAAAGTTTGGCTAGCCTATACTTCGGGGAATATCTGGTGATCTGATCAGCTTCGAACTATCATTCAGCTGCATTGAAACCATTGGATATTCAGCAGATCGGGAACGAACTTGCCATCAAGTGGGATTCCGGCGAAGAAACCTTCGTTTCCCTCCTTAAGCTCAGGGAAGAGTGTCCCTGCGCCGTTTGCAAAGGAGAAGTGGACGTCATGGGCCATCTCCACATCGGGCCTGCATCCAAACTGAGCGCGGCATCAGCTACCTTGCGCAGTTTCTCCTACGTCGGTGGTTATGGGATCAAACCTGTTTGGGGTGACGGGCATTCCAGCGGCATTTATTCTTTCGATTATATCCGCAGGATTGTCTGAAAACGAAAAATCCCCTTCAGCATGGCCGAAGGGGATTGATGGTTTTGAAATTCTAATTCTATTTGGATCGATCTCGCAGGACGATCAGCTCACTTGCGCCCGACGAAATAATGTTGATACGGACTCCTTTTTCCAGGTCGGCATTTTTCGTCGCGTCTTTAAAGGCTTTTGGACTGGTGGTGGGAATGCTGTTCACTTCTGTGATGACGTCGCCCGGTTTGATTCCCCGGGTTTCTGCCAGTGAATCCTGTTCTACCGCCACCACGATAACCCCTTTGCCCGGGTCCACATCATACTTGTCGGCATTTTCCTTGTTCAATGGTTGAACCGTGATTCCGAAACTGGAAACGTCCTCGGCAACTTTTGGTTTTTCTTTGGTCTTCGTATTGGAGGCCAGATCAGTGCTCGGCAATCCTTCCGTTTTTACTTTGATGTTTAAAGTTTTTGACTTGTTGTCCCGGTCGAATCGGCGCACATCAAGAACCACCGTCGCGCCCACCGGTTTGATGGCGATTTGTTCCTTCAATTCACGTGTTGTTCTAACCTGTTTTCCATCCACGGCAATCACCACATCGGAGGGTTTCAAATCGGACTTGGCGGCCGGGCCAGTGGGAACGATGCTGTAAATAATCACTCCCTGTTTCAACGGCGCGAATATCGCGGAGAGATCCTGGTCTTCATTTAATTCCTTGATGTGGACTCCTAAAAAACTGCGGGTAAATTTGCCATCTTTGATCAAGTGGTCGCTGACCACTTTCGCCAAATTGCTGGGAATGGCAAAACCAATGCCGGTATTCAAACCGCGGATCATCGCGTTCACCCCGATCACTTCTCCATAGAGATTAACCAGCGGCCCGCCAGAATTTCCCGGGTTGATGGAAGCATCCGTCTGGATAAAATCCTGGTCTACGTAGCCGCTCATCATCATCCCTTCAAAAGACCTTCCCTTGGCGCTCACATGCCCGTAAGTCACGCTGTAATCCAGGTCAAATGGAGCCCCGATAGCCACCGCAAACTCACCCACTCGAGTAGCTGCAGAATCAGCGAACTTCACAGTTTTCAACCCGCTGGCCTTGATTTTGATGATGGCCAGATCGGACTCGGGATCGCGGCCACGCACTTCGGCGGGATATTCGGTGTGGTCTTTGAAACGAACCACGATCGTATCCGCATCTTCCACCACGTGATTATTGGTCAAAATATAACCATCTTCCGTCATCACCATACCGGAACCGCGCCCTTCCGAGGGTTTCGGTTGGCGTGGCGCTGGTTGCTGCTGCTGTTGTCGATTCCCACGTCCCTGGCCTTGTCCTTGACCCGGTCTCTGCGGACGCCGTTCCTGTGGATCCTGCGGAATGAAATCGAAAGGATTGAACCCCTCATCAGCGTCGGTGGAGGCCTTTTGGGTTATTTTTACCACCACCACTGCAGGCGAAACTTTTTCCGCCACTTCGATAAAAGCATCGTTTAATTGCCGGGCCAGCGTGAGTGCCGCACTAGGTTGAGTGACTGTTGCTTTGTTCTCGTCTGCAGCCTGTAATCCTGAAGGCAAAAGTGTAGAGAGAAGTAAAGAACCCAAGAAAACTGGTTTCCAAGAATGCATTTTCATAAACCCAAAACGAAGGTGCCCTAATCTGGAGTGAATATCCACCAAAAGGTTACAGGGTCAAGATCGCGGGGGTGAAAGAAGGTAGCATTCGGTTGGCGATATCGGCTCAAAATCTCGATCTTCGGCGCTGGCTTCGTTTCGGAACTGGCGGGAGGGCGACATGCCATACCCGCCAGTCCCGAAGCCTCGCCATCATCCGAAGCTAGAGATTTTATTTCTAATCGCTGGTTGGCTGTATCGTTGGATTTCAGTGTTCGGAGGACCATTTTGGGGCGCGTCTGTGCTTCGCTAGACGCTTGCTGGCTCGTACCACTTCTGTCTCTGGACAGCCTCGCCATCATTGGGACCTCCGATCGACATGGAATCACAGGAATCTTGACGACATCCCTCGGGTGGAAACGGTTCGAATAATTTTCAACAGATCGCTGCGGGTATGCTTCAAGTTTTGCAAACCATTTCTCCTCCGAGATTTGCAGCAATCTTCACTGTTCACCATGTGATTGTCACGAGCGGGTCATCAAAGACTTTTAACGCGCTGCCTGGAATTATTTAATGTCCTGCCGTGAAATCGCTTTTGGAAAGCTGGTTTCTCCGTTTATCGTTATGGCATGTCGAGAGAGTATGTTCTGCACCCTTTCCGGGCCCATTCGGAATTGCAGATTGATTACGCCAAAGAGCTGAACGAGCAGCAATACGCTGCCGTCACCGCCACCCCGGGCCCGGCTCTCGTCATTGCCGGCGCTGGTTCGGGAAAAACCCGGACCCTCACTTATCGAGTCGCTTTTTTATTGGAACAGGGCATCC
>JAQGOY010000007.1 GCA_028293375.1 Verrucomicrobiales bacterium
CTGGGACAATACCCGCGTCGCTGAACTCACACCCATGGCCTGGAAAGCTGCTCTCAAATCCTGAAATCACTCACTCAAGGATAACTGGTCAAACTCGGTTGTCCTCACGTGTTGCTCGGGCGGATACGGTTCAGTTGGTAAAGAATTGGCCCGCGGGAATCCAAGGCATTGGAAAATTCTTTATGAATTTACATTTTTGTTAAGCGATTTCGAGCCTCAGTTTGCCCAAAAGGTTATAGAGTCCTGTGAAGTGAATAATATAGTTAGACAAGTATGCGCTTACAGTTTCACTAGTAGATACGAGTTTCGTTTTTTATTGTACTTTTTAGCCGAGACGGGAGTCGAACTTAAGCAAAGATTATCTCAAGTTCTTTTTGAATCCGTAAGAATGGCATGCAAACCAAAGGACGAGGAAGCGAGCTCAATACTCCGCGCTTACGGTTGTCTTGACTCTGCGAGAGCTCAGCAGCTGGCCGATGATCTTTGCATAACGCCCCAAGCTGGCGGTAATACTTCTTTGGATGTGGATTTAGGAAAAATTCAGCGAGGTTATTCAGATCTTGATGCCATGGGAGCAGATTATGATATTGATCTCCGCTAAGGTTCACCGCGTTGAAGATGTAGATTGGTGACAACTTGCAAACAGGTTTTTGAGAACATCACCAATATACTAGCGTCGTCATCGCCGTCCTGAAATTTCCGGAGAAGTTCCAAATCGTTCATGCGCTCACCCTATATATGGCCGCCAAGGATGAAGTGTGACGGGGTAATGGCAAGGTTCAGAGATAATTATTATATTGAAGAACAACCTTTTTATCGCCAAAGAGAAAGGCATGGGATCTGCTTAACGAACCCAAGGTTTTTCCCATTTCATTTATGAGAACTGCAATGATTGCATTGGCGGGGCTGTGCTTAATAACAGGTTCAGCGCAAGGCCAGGGTTTTGTGAACCTGGATTTTGAGAGTGGTCGGGTTGTTTCTCACGATCCTACCTTTGGATGGCTTGACTGGAACATTGCCGCTCCGGGATGGAGTCACAGCAGCGGAAGTTCTACTTCAGAAATCTATTACAAATCTGGACATTTTGGAGCCACTCAACTTTACATGCTCTACGATTCCCTAAGCCCTAGCTATTCTCCTGGAGCACTGGAGGGGAATTATTCGATGGGGTTCAGCAACGGAATTTTTAGTCCCATTATTGACGAAGAGGTCATGACTCAAGCGTACCTTTCACAAACCGGAACCATTACTGGCGATATAAAATCAATTGCCTTTCTGGGCACGGGAAACTTCCAGATCTTCATGAATAATGTCCCCATCCATGTGGAATCCGTGGGAGGAAACGCTTTTGTGGGAGATGTTTCCGCTTTTGCCGGCACGGTTTCCGAATTCAAGATCGTAAACCTGGCTCTTGGTCCAGGCCAACCTGTGGTGGTTGACCGGATCCAATTTTCAACGCAAGCGGTACCCGAACCCTGCATGCTTTCCCTGGTTACAGTGGGTGCATGTTTGGCTTGGCACGAGCGACGAAAATGTAAAGCAACCAGGCAAAGCTGAAAGTACATCAGCCAAATCCTGACCGTACTCCTCGAGTAGTTCTAATAAACAAACAGGAACAATGTGAGAATAATTCTCTCAATTCTTGCATTGTCTGTAGCTCTAATTACTTCTGCGCTTGGACAGGGGTTTGTGAATCTGGATTTTGAGAGTGGGCGGGATGTTTCCCATGAACCAATGCCGAATTTTCTCGATTGGAATGTCGCAGTTCCTGGTTGGAGTCATGGAAATGGAAATGACGCCAGCCGTGTTTAATGAAAGCCATCAATCTCGGGTTGACCCAGGGCTGTGCGCTGTGTGCTCTTGAGTCTTTGGCTTTGCCGCTGGCAGGTAATTTTTCCATGGCACTGCTTATAGTCCTACACCGGAAGATGATACCTCCTGGACACAAGCATTCCTTTCACTTCACAAAGGGCCAGCTTGGCAACGGCGTAAAATCCATCCAGCTTTTAGCCACCCAGCCCTTTTCAATTTTTATCCACGGTACGCAGGTACCGATTCAGCCTCTGGGCGGAAATGCTTTTTCTGGAGACATGTTCCAGGTCGTTCCTCCAGGCTCATTTCCTCGCCCTTTCTGTGGACGTTGTGCAATTCTCTCTTGCTTTTGTTCAGGCAAGAAGAGCTAATTAGCACAGCCTCACTAAAAAAGGTTTGATCCATGATGAAACACTTGGTTTTCTTGCTGGCTTTTTGCTTGTCGCTGATGACGACGTCTTGTGGCGGCATGTTGAATGGCAAAAAGGCCGCAGAACAAGGAGTGGCCGATTTTCACGCGACCTTCAACGACGGTAACCTCAGAGATATTTATGGCGCGGCTCACGAGAAGCTTAAAGCAGCCAGCAGCGAAAAGGACTTCCTTGAATTCATCGCAACCGTCCGCAAAAAGCTCGGAAAAGTCACGTCGACCAAAACCTTCAAATTCGATATCCGCTCCATCGACCTCGTAACCACGGTAGTTTTAGTCCAATCCACCAATTTCGAGCATGGGGTCGGTACTGAAACGTTCACTTTCGAAATCAAAAGGGAAAAAGCTGTGCTTGTCGGTTACTTTATCAATTCCAAGGATTTGGTATTAAAGTAAGGATCTCATGAAACTTCCTACTCGGGGTCTCTCCATTGGTAGACTGGCCTGCCAGGGAAAGCAATGGGGCCAGAATATTGCCTTCACTTTTTCTTAGCCCTATCCCGTTAACCACCTTATGCTGTGCGCATCGTGAAATTGGCATTCAACAAACTCGTTCTCAATTTTTCGGTCATCCTATTGCCGATATTTCTTTTCAGCTGCAATAGCCCAGTAGATGAAGGTTGGAACTCATCAGGTATCATCATTACCGACAAATCCACCGCTTTCATTCGAGATGGGGTCACAACACGAAGTGAGGTGGTTCGAAATTTGGGAGTGGCCCCTTACGATTTCAAATTGGAACGTACCATGGCCTATCCCCGGGAAATAAAAAAGTCTCATTGGGGCTTCCAGGTCTTCGACGAATCGGATTCGTTCGCTAACAAAACTGATCGGGACCTTTTTTGCATCCGTTTCAATGACAACGATCAGGTCACACGTCATGCAATCGTCCGGGTCAAGTCTCCCGAAACGCCAAGGGATACCGTCATTCGGTGGATCAAGGCGAAATAACTCGCCCCTGGCAGGAAACGACACCACAAATCTGCCTTGGAAGGTTCCCAGTCAAACTCTGCTTCAACACTCCGTGAAGATTTCCAAAAACAGGGGAAAGTAATGGTTGATTCTAATTTCTAAGTCCTGAAAAATTTCGCGCCCGCTGCGCCCCCTCCAATTTCCAATTTCGTTTATTGAAATATTCAGTGCTTTTTCACTTCTCCAAATACCGAATCCGCTTGTTCACGTCTGTATTCACGGAGTGATACGGCTGAGTCAGGTTACCTGCCGCGAATAATGTGCGTCGCAGGTTTTCCATATCGTCCTCGCCAATCGCGTCGGTGAATATCGGCAATAAATATTCGATTCCCATTTTCGACGGCTTCATGAGGTTGGCGTCATACAACGATGGGTGCATGGAGCGCGCGTGAATGATGCCCCAGCGATCGCGGAATCGGTTCGCGTCGTAGCCTTCCACGTGAAAGCCTTTCGCCGAGTTGTACTGAAGCACGGAGACAGCGTTGTTTCTGCCTTCCAAAAGGAGCTCGACCGCTTTCGCGCCTAGTTGCGCAGCGTAAAAGCGATCGAACAGAATGGGGCGTCCCCCACGTTGTGTATGCCCGACTTTGCGGGTAAAAATGGCTTCGCGCGCGGTCTCGCTGCGCCGGTAGAGTTGAAAATAGCGATCTCCTATCATCGTGATGAGTTTGGATCGAAGCGCTTCCGCCGCACCGCTCAACACAATGTTTCCCGCCGGATCAGTCGATTTCGTTTCCGCGCCAAGCTCCCGGCCTTTTTCATCCACGATCCCCTCCCCGCAGACGATGACCACATTTTTTTGCAGATCGTAAATATGTTTCACCCGCTCGACCAGTTGCTCCAGGTCAGGAGCGTGTTCAGGGACGAGAATAATATCTGGCCTGCCATAGGCCGTTCCCAGGGCGAGATAACCGGAATGACGGCCCATGACTTCAATAATCGCGATGCGGCGATGACTTTCCGCAGTTGTTCGAATGCGTTCCACACCCTGGGCGGAAACAAAAACCGCTGTGGCGTATCCAGGTGTGGCGTAATTTACAATCTGCCCGAGGTCGAACACGGCTCGCGACTCTGTTCGCTTGTAACGAAATTTGCTTTTGGCCGAGTCGTCGTTTACTCGCACGAATTCATCAGGTTCGCTGGGGTAATTCAATCCCAGATCATTATCAATTGTTTTAGGTGCCAGCACCGTGGGCAACCTGTCCGCCAGTGGCTGAAGGCCATTTAACGTTCCATCGCCTCCGATGCATATCAGTCCTTCGATTCCCAGCTTCCGCAGTCGGTCCACCATTTGATCCAATTTTTCGTGATCGTCTGGATTCACATAATCACGGGAGGAGCCGATTAACGTTCCACCTTTGGTCGGATCCAGTTCCGGTAACTCCTGGTAGAGAGGATTCAGAAAAACATGAGGCACACGCGGGTTGAACAAGCTGTTGAAGCCTTTGATCAAGCCGACAATTTCCACCCGCAATTGATTGGCCCGGGTCACCGCCCCATGAATGGTGGCGTTGAGCGCCGGGGTATCCCCTCCTGCGGTAAGTATGCCTATGCGTTTCATGAATCAGCCATTTGCCATTAAAGTGATGCAACAAACTGTCGCCACCCTCCGAATCGGGTGATCTCCATTTGTCCCTCGCAAAGTATCGGTTCACCGAGCACACCTAAAACTTCGGTGCCATCGATCAATTTCACTTTTCCAATGCTTAGACCGGGTGGTTCTTTCAAAAGAATGGTGGCCAACCCTTCCGGAGGCACCGACCAGACTTCGACCGTCACCGCCACTCCCCCCTTCCAAACGCGGACCATTGCGGGATGCCGATTATTAATAGACCACAATCGGTAGGAAGGTTCGGTTTGAGTTTCAAAATCAAAGGTGGCACCGACGTTTAAAAGGTTCGGATTCAACTCCAGGCCGCGCATCAATGTTCCATTCACCGCAAGCTTCACATTCATTTTATTTCGTCTCCTGCTCTAAAAATTTGACTGGTTTTTCATAGATTGCCAATACGATGCACCCCCCCCTGCTCAGGATGCTGTGTGACGTTCCCGGCGGATTTACGATGAGCGATCCGGCCTGAGATTCGCTATTTTCGTCCACTTGCGAACCGGTAAGCACGAAAATATGTTCGTAGCCAGTATGCTCATGGAGCGCGATTCTTCCTCCCGGGCTAAACCGCAGGAGAGCCGCAGTCGGACCCGTTATGCCAGCGCCATAGAGCCGATAGATTTCGACACCTTCCTTAAAAGGCTGCCAGGGCTGCTTTTGGTGCCAGCCGGAGATTTGAAAGAGATCAGTGAGTTTGAGAACCTTATCATTTATCATGCGCATCGTTTAGCTTTTCAAGAGGCCGCTGGCAAAGATTCCGCGTGACCATGCTCCATCTCCTCCACCGGTTTTGGAGCCACGACCGCGAATTTCGAGCAGGCCATGAGAATGCCTCCCATGACGAGATAACTTAAAGCCAAAATGGGCGTTTGTGCCACGCCAATTTTTTCACCGTGCATGAATCCAAAAAATGTCATCACCGCCCCCGCCATGGCAAAACATCCTGCCTTTTTAAAATTGCGATCAATGATGAACACCGCGATGGCCCCAAGGATTAATCCGCTTAAAATCGATCCTCCCCCCAATACCTGCAAACCATGGTAGAGCACTCCTTCGTTCCGCATTTTCGAAGTCAACTCGTCCAGCTTTTCCACCGTCAATGCCCCCACCACCGTTCCTGCTGCCGCAAGGGCTCCATTAATCATTGTTATTCCCCAACTGGCGATATGTGGCACCAGAGACAACACCACCGCCGGCGCATGGCTCCGGGGGGTTTCCTGAAACGCCTGCGATCCGATCAACATTGCGATATAAAGCAGGATGGGAAGTATGGCCACTGATGGCACCAGTGCCAGCATGAGCGAGATGGTTCCAAACCAACAAAGGAGTATTACCATGATTCCCGTCGCCGCGGAATAGCCGATCCGGCCACCCATCGCTTTCCAACCAGGATGTCCGATATAAACCGCATTGATGAATGGATTTCCCATCATGCAACCGATCAGGCTCACTATGCCATCAGCCGTCAGAACCCGTGTGGTTGGGAAATGGTCTCCCGCCACCGCGGCGCTTTCCACGTTATCGATTGCTTCCACCAGGTCGTAGATTCCAAATGGAATGGCGGTAACAAGCAAAATTCCCAGGTACTCGAAACCGGAAAAAACATGTCCAAATGCAGGGATGGGAACTCTGAATCCAAAGTTGGCCAGCGAGTCAGAAACGCCTTTCAAACTCAACCCTCCAAAATTCAAACCGAAAAGGTTGGATCCCCAGGCGATGATGCTTCCCACCCCTATCGCCACCAGGCCCGCCGGGATGCCGCGGAAACGCACACCACCAAACCACCCCAATAAAATGATCGCGAAACAAACAACACCGATGACAGGGGTCATGAATATTTCCAGGGCGGGACGCATCGAGATAAACGTCACAGACACACCTGCCAACGTCCCGAGAAGCGCCGCACGCGGTGTCACTTTTCGAATCCAGGGGGCGATGAATCCACCAATCATTAAAACAAAGCTTTGAATGAAGACCCAGGCCAGACCTGCTTCCCACCCTTTCACCGGATCACCCGTTTTCATTGAAATCGGGAGCATGATCACGAAAGTGACGACGAACATGTGCGGCACACTGGTCCCCGATGGCAGCGCGCAAACATCCGTGCGGCCTGTTTCCTTGGCCAGTTTGTAAGCCAATCGCGCGTAGTACAGCGTCGAGAGGCAGAGCATCAATCCAGTTGCTGGCAGGATGCGACCAAACACCAGTTCATCCGGCATTTTTAATACAAAGCGCAACAATCCTGTCAGTGTCAGGAGATTGACCAGGATGTTCGTCCCGAAACCGAAGAATGCATTCCAATCTCCGGGCGTCCAGATTTTCGGTTTGTTTGTCATAATGGTTGAAGGCTCAAGGTTTGAAGCGCTGAAAGTATTTTGTCCGAATTCGTCACCCATCCGAAAATTCCGCCCTGGGCCTTGATCATTCGAAGACCCATTTCCTGAAATTCGGGAAAGTAGGATCCCACGCAATCCGCGGGCACCAGGCAGTCGTAACCACGATCATTTGCTTCGCGCACCGTGGTATTAACGCAAACTTCTGTCGTTACCCCCGTCACTACCAATTGGGTGATGCCCAGACTTTGTAAGATTGCGTGAAGATCGGTGGCAAAAAATGCGCCCTTGCCCGGCTTGTCGATCACCGTTTCGGTAACCAGTGGATACAGTTCTGGAATGATGTCGTGACCTGCCTCGCCACGCACCAGGATGCGTCCCATCGGGCCCGCGTCGCCGATACAGGTCAGGCTGCGGCCACGGATTTTTTTCGACGGCGGCAAATCAGACAAATCGGGGCGATGCCCTTCGCGGGTATGCAGTACTTTCAAACCCTTGGACCGCCACATTGCCAATAATTTTTTATTCGGCAGGATCGTGCGGCGTAGTTGTGAAACATCATTGCCTAACATTTCACCAAAGCCGCCCGGCTCCAGGAAATCGCGCTGCATATCAATGATCAACAAACCACAGGTCTCAGGAGTGAACTCAAATGGATAAGGTTCTGCATCAATAGGTATCATGATGTCGTCACTTTGTTTCAATGTCCTGCCATGTGTTGGCCAATGGTTTTAATGTCCGCCTCAGCGGGAGTGGTTTCGTAGACAAATTCGCCGTGCGAAATGACCAGCAAACGATCTGCAAGTTTCAGCAACTCATCCAAATCCTCACTCACCAACAAGACCGCAACACCTCGATTCCGGGCTTCGGTAATTTGGTTGTGGATGGATTCCACAGCTGCGAAATCCAATCCGAAACAGGGATTGGCTGCGATTAATACCCGGGCAGTGCCCGGCCCCAACTCGCGAGCCAAAACTGCACGCTGCACATTCCCCCCGGAAAGATCGCCAATGGGAGTTTCTGTGGAGCGGGTCTTGACCGAAAAGCGAGTGATTAATTCCTGGGCTGCTCCACGGATTGCCTTGCGACTGATAAAACATCCACCGCGTGTCTGGGGCGGTTTGTCGAAATTTCGGAAAGCGATATTCTCCGCCACACTCATTTGTGGCACGCAGGCATTGCGCAGTGGTTCTTCCGGGAGCAAAAATACTTTGTGGTTGAACGATTCCACCCTGGTAGATCTGTAGGCTTCACCATGAACGCGTACTTCGCCGGAAGTGGCAGGCCTTTGTCCAGCGATGACTTCCACCAGTTCTCGCTGTCCGTTCCCGGAAACACCGGCTATCCCCACAATCTCACCTTCCTGGATTGCCAGGTCCACTCCTCCTACTGCCTCCACTCCGCTATCCTTATTCGCGTGTAAACCCACCAGTTCGAGCGCCACTGGCCCTCGTTCACGCACTGATTTGCCCGAGGTCCTGGCTTCTCGCTGTCCGCCCATCATCATCGCTGCGATATCATCCCGTGTAAGATCCTTTACTTTCCCTGCGCCGGCGAATTTTCCCCGCCGCAGCACGGTGATCTCGTCGCAGAATCCAAACACTTCACGAAATTTATGGGTAATTAACAACACGCTCAGTTCACCGGCGGTCACTTTGCTCTTGATCAAGCCGAGGGCCTCGTCCGCCTCCGACGGGGTGAGAACCGATGTCGGTTCATCAAGGATCAACAGTTTTGTCTCGAGATAAAGCTGCTTGAGAATTTCCACCTTTTGCTTTTGCCCCGCAGCCAATTCACCGGTCGGTGTATCCAGGTCAACCTGGAATGGCGCGGTCTTCATGAATGTCCGCAGCCGGTCCATCTCCATTTTCCAGTTGATCACCGCAGGCACCGCAGGATTGCTGAGCACCAGGTTCTCCGCCACCGTCATCGCTGGCACCAGGGTGAAATGCTGATAAACCATTCCTATCCCATACTGATACGCATCGTGCGGACTCGATATCTGACGCGAATGCCCATCAATGACGATATCTCCCTCTTCCGCCGTATGAAATCCCATGATGCATTTCACCAGTGTGCTTTTGCCGGCGCCGTTTTCACCAATCAATGCGTGAAACGATCCCGGAGGAAGTTTCATCGAGATCTTCTCGTTCGCCACAAACGATCCAAATCGCTTTGTGATGTTCACCAGCTCCAGTAATGGTGGCGTTTGGGGGCGAGGCGATGGGGGTGGAATGATCATTTACGATTCCATGGCTTTTATGAATGCTCTCGAGTCTGCAACCGTTCCAAAAACTCCGCCCTGCATCTTGATCATGTTGATAGCCGCCAGATGGTTGGCGTAATCCGTTGCTCCCGTGCAATCAGTCAGCATCAGACATTCGAACCCACGATCATTGGCATCGCGCATCGTCGTATGCACGCAAACGTCCGTGGTGATTCCTGCCAGGGCGATGTTTTGAATATTTTTTCCATGCAGCACCAATTCCAGATCGGTCGCATAAAAAGAACCCTTGCCGGGTTTATCGATCACCGTCTCTCCCTCCAGCGGCGCCAGTTCAGGAATGATTTCCCAGCCTTTTTCACCGCGAGTCAAAATCCTCCCACACGGACCCGGATCACCGATCCCCGCGCCGATCCGACGACTGCGCCAGCGTTTGTTTTCCGGAAGGTCCGCAAGATCAGGTCGATGGCCTTCGCGCGTGTGGATGACATGAAACCCAAGTTTGCGCGCACTTTTCAGCACCTGCTGAATTGGCTCGATGGGCGCGCGCGTGAGCGAGAGATCGTAACCCATTTTGGCCACATATCCCCCCTCACCGCAGAAATCGGTTTGCATATCGATCACGATAATCGCGGTATTTTCTGGCCTCAGATCTCCGTTATAAGGCCAGGGGTAAGGTTCTGATTCGACGTATCGTTTCATATCAACTGCCAGCCCCCAAAGCGCCTGGCGCTCCCGCCAGTGTTCTCTTGTTGGAACAGGTAATGATCATGACCAGCAGCGTTAAGACGTAGGGTGAAGCGTTCCACAGATAATAACCCGTATTAATTCCCACGGCTTGAAGCGATGGCCCCACCGCCTGCGCGCCGCCGAAGAGCAGCGATGCCCACAGGCATTGGACAGGATTCCATCGCGCAAAAATAACCAGCGCCACCGCCATGAGTCCCTGCCCGCTCGAAATGGCTTCGGTCCAGGCGCCGGGATAGAAAAGCGAAAGATGCGCCCCGCCAATACCGCCCATTGCACTTCCCGCCACGATGCAAATAAATCTGGTTTTGCTAACCGAAACTCCCATGGCCCGCGCTGCCGCAGGAGAATCGCCCACCGCACGCACCTGCATGCCCCAGCGAGTCGAACGAAAGACCCATCTCATGATGAAGGCGATGATGACCCCCAGCACAAAGAGAGGGCTTATTTTTAGAGCCGCCGCGATTTGCGGTAGATGACTCCAGCCACCCAGGGAAATACCCGGAAGCTGTGGAGCACTGGGCTGGATGAACGGTTTTCCCAAATAAAACGCAAAGCCGGTGCCGAAAAGCAGCATGGCAATACCCGCCGCGATGTCGTTGACCTTTGGGCGTGAAACGAGGAATGCGTGAATGGATCCGAGCACTGCTCCTGCAATTCCTGCCGCCATCACTCCCACCCATGGGCTTCCGCTTTTGTAGGAAATGGCGTAGGCCGTCATCGCCCCCATCAATAGGACTCCTTCCAACCCAAGATTGATTTTGCCGCTTTTTTCGGTAAGACACTCACCCAGGCTTACGAGTAAGAAAGGGGTTCCACCACGAATCGCTCCCGCCAGTATTCCAATGGGCACTCCCCACCACCCAATGCTCTCTGCGTTCATGCTCCTCCCTCCTTGAATATTTTAAACTTTCCGTAAAGCGAATCACTAAACAGAACCACCAGGAAAACCAATCCTTCAAAAACAAGGATGGTTGCATCCGGCATCTTGAATTGCCGCTGCAGAATGCCTCCGCTCGCCAATAGTCCTCCCAACAACGTCGAAACCAGGATGATCGGCAATCCGCGATGCCTCGCGATAAACGCCACCAGGATCCCGGCATAACCATAACCAGCCGCGAGAGATTCGTTGGCTCGCCCATGCACCGCCGCCACTTCCACCATCCCTGCTATTCCAGCCGCCGCGCCACCCAGGAAACAGGTGATCAATCCCAGCCTGGAAACGGCCAGGCCCGCCATTTTGGCGGCCCGCACATTGCCACCAATCATTCTGATTTTAAATCCGAAGGTGGTATGCTCCATCAATACCCACGCGATTACGCAGGCAATGATTCCAAAAATTAGCCCGTAGTGAACATTCGAAGACCAAAGCACCGGCAGCATTTTCTGATCGGGAATCGGGTAACTGGATGGCTTGTTCAAGCTCGCCGGGTCACGCATGGGCCCGTTCACCAAATGATTTAATAATGCAATCGCAATATAATTCATTAACAAACTGCTGATGGTTTCGTTCACCCCCCGCTTGTAATAGAGCAATCCAACGATCGTTATCCACAATCCGCCCCCCACCATTCCAGCTAGCATCATGACGGTCCATACCACCACGGGAGGAGCCGCTTGCACAGCCAGGCCGGCAGCGGTTGCCGCCAGGCCCCCTGCCACCAGTGCTCCCTCATTACCAATCATCACCAACCCGAGCCTCGCGGGAAGCGCCGTGCAAAGCGCCGTCAACATCAGTGGTGCTGCCCGCACCAGGGTGTTTTGAAAGGAATACCAACTCCCGAACGCAGCCTTGTAAATCGCCCCGAATACTCCACCCGCATTGGCGCCCTGGGAAAAGCAAAACACCCCAAAAAGAAGCAGCGCCACGATAATGGCGCCGATCGGTATCAGCACGGCTTCCAGGCTGCCGCGCCAATTTGCCCCGGCGCTGGCCAATGGCGGTGTGGGTGCCACTGGTGCCAGCGTCGAGGCTTTAGCGTTGGATATTTGGCTCATGCACTAGCCGGATTTCATCCACGGAGGTTCGCTAACTTTTTGTGCTCCCAAGCACGCCCTCTACCAGCCAGCCCATCGATTCCAGTTCGAGGTCCTGTTGTTTATACTCTTTGCCGGAGGGGATAATCTCTTTGCCTGCATTGTCTTTAAGCGGGCCTTTAAAGATGACCATCGTGCCGTCCATGAATTTCGCCTTGGCCGCTTCAGCATCTTTTTTGGCGCTCTCATCCACTGCCGGTCCGTAGTTGGAACATTTCACGAAGCCTTCTTTCAAGCCACCACGAACGAGGTGAGGAATGGTTCCTGCCATCAACGATTTTCCAGCTTTCACTTTTTCTGCGTAATCGGTGTATACTTTCGACCAGTTCCATTCACCGCCTGTCAGGTATCCTTTCGGAGCCAGCTTGGAACCATCCGCATGGTAACCGCACACGTAAATGCCGCGACGCTCTGCGGTTTCCAGGATCACCTTGGGGCTGTCGACATGGCATGTCAGCACGTCGACCCCCTGGTTAATCAAGCTCGTGGCTGCTTCTGCTTCCTTGACTGGCATGGACCAGTCCCCGGTAAAGATCACCTGCACCGTTGCCTTGGGATTGGCGCTTCGTGCTCCCAGCGTGAAGGCATTGATATTCCTTAATACTTGAGGAATCGGCTTGGCCGCAATGAACCCGAGTTTGCCAGACTTGGTTGCGTGACCTGCCACCACCCCGGATACATAGACGGCCTCGTCAATGTAGCCAAAATAGGAACCAACATTGGCGGGATGTTTTCCTTCCGTATACATTCCGCCGCAATGAAGGAATTGAACCTTCGGATATTGCTTCGCCACTTTCAGGATGTGTGGATCGAAGTAGCCGAACGAAGTCGGGAAGATCACCTGCGCCCCATCCAGGTTGATCATGTTGCGCATGGTTTCCTGCACCGCCGTGGTTTCCGCCACGCTGGCTTCTTCCACGCCTTTGACCCAGGAAAGTTTCTGAACCCCCGCACATCCTTCTGCATGTGCCTGGTTGTAGCCGTAGTCATCCTTCGGCCCCACGTAAATGAAACCCATCGTCACTTTATCCGCCGCATACAGCGACGTGACCTGCAAAGCCGTGAGGGCTGCCGCCGCCGTCAGGAATATTCGTCTATTAATCTTCATAGAATGAAATGTTGAATGGTAATTTTAGAAAAACGTGCTGATACCCGCGTAAATTTGCGCTGTGTCTCTCACACCCTGGGTTGCCCGAAGGTTCACATCTTCAAATTTCATGTATTTGAATCCGGCATGGAAACTCCAGTGCCCATAACCCTGTGGCATAAACTTCATTGGAACGGTTCCTTTGACTCCGAGTTCATACAGTCCTACCGTCGAACTGGATCCAGCGCCCGTGCCGTAAAATTTCGAATCCGCCATCAGCACCCTCATCGGAGCTTCTAATTTCAGGCCGATTTTTTCGAAGGTGTAGGACGGCGCTATACCCACATCAAAGTAGTAGCTGGATGACGGGCTGGCGTCGGTGTTGGATACCGCTTTGCCTTCCAACTCTTTCCAGAACGAGACATAGGGGTTCAACGCAAATTCCTTCAGCAATGAAGCGTCATTAAAACTAAGTTTGGTTTCCAGGTGCTGCGAGAACGGAATGTTAAACACCTGCATGTCAAACGCCGTGTAGGTCACATCCAGTTTGAAATTCTTTGCAAACCCGAAGGAAATTCCCGCAATCGGGTCGATTTCGAACCAGCTTGTGGTCTTCGTTCCACCACTGTCGCTACTCGGCAAACGATCCGTGCCGAAACAATTCCAAACGCCACCCACCAGGGTGACGTCGCTGATAAAGGTATCGCCCTTATAGACGTTAAAGAAACCGAGCGCGAGGACCTGGCTGACCAGTCCCTGGTTTTGCACAATCATTCCGCGGGGCGTAAGGTATTTGTCACTGAACTCGAAATTCAGGAGTGCGTCCGTTCTTGATGGAGCATCTTCCGCCTGCACCGTCTGGACCGCGCCAGCCAATGCCACTGCGGCTATCATTGCTTTGGTGGTGTTGCGTTTTAAGCGTCCGCTTCGTTCCGGATTATTGTTTGTTTTCATTTGAGAGGTTTCCATTTTTGGTTGTGAGTGCGTGCTGCCCGTCACCTGCTTTAGCGCGTGTCATGCCAACCTCTGATCCTGGCGAAAACCCAATGTTTTCGCTCTTTTCACGCTTTTCCGTCCTCTCTCTTCTGTTTCATTTGTCGTCCTTGAAACAGTTGAAACACTTTACTCTTTCACTGTTTCGACCTGTGCCAGTCGTCGATAAATCCGGGTCCGATGAACCCCCAGTAATCTCGCCGCCTCGGCAATGTTTCCGTGAGTCTCTTCCATCGCCCGTTGAATCAACAAATCCTCGGCCGCTTCCAGGTTCAATGGCATCTCTTTTGCCACTGGTGGAATCGTTGTTCCAGGCGTCTCTCGCGAGCTGCATGTCAGCGACAAATGTTCCAATTGTATCTCGCCCCCATCACTCTCGATCACCGCACGCTCCATGATGTTTTTCATCTCCCGAATATTCCCAGGAAATCGATAAGCCTTCAGCGCTCGAATCGCTTCCGCGCTGATTCCCGGCGGCCGCCTTCCCATTTCTGCCGCAAATCCCCCCAGGAAATGCGCCGCCAATAGTGGCACATCTTCCGTTCTTTCTCTCAATGGCGTTGTTTGGATGGTGTACCGAGCCAGTCGAAAATAGAGATCCTCACGAAAACTTCCCTTGCTGATTCGGCTATCCAAATCAGCATTGGTCGCAGCGATGACCCGCACGTCGACTTTGATCGGTTCCGATGCACCCACTGGCGTGACTAATCCGTCCTCCAACACCCGCAACAGTTTCACCTGCAATCCCACCGGCATGTCGCCAATTTCATCCAGGCACAGCGTTCCTCCATCTGCCATTCCAAAGCATCCTTTTCGATCTGACGTCGCTCCGGTGAATGCTCCTTTCACATGTCCGAATAGAATGGACTCCGCGAGTTCAGAAGGAATCGCCACACAATTCACCGGGACAAACGGTGCCCTCGCGCGCGAACTGCCAAAGTGGATGGCCCTTGCCACCAGTTCTTTTCCAGTCCCGCTCTCACCCAGGATCAACACGCTGGTATTGGAAAACTGGTTCAACCGACGGATCTCCTCGATGGTTCGGCGCACCAGTGGACTGTTCCCAACAAATCCACCAATATTTCCCCGCGAAGCTTCCAAATCTGAAAAAGTTTCCAGCTTGCTCCCCGCCACCTTCAAGTCAGTTTCCACCCGTTGCCGACGCTCGATTTCGGCGGAAAGTTCCTGGTTCTTGATCCGCAATTCATGGGTCAACCGGCCAATTCTTAAATGTGTCTCGATCCGGCTTAATACTTCCTCCGTCTGGAACGGTTTTACGATGTAGTCCACTCCTCCAGCCTTGAACCCCTCCACCACGCCATCCATATCTCCACGAGCGGTAATAAAAATAACCGGCACTTCCTGTAATTTTGGCCTGCGTTTCAATTCCCGGCAGGCTTCCAGCCCGTCCATTCCCGGCATCATCACGTCGAGTAAAATCAGGCTCGGCAACGCTTTCTCCGCAACTTTCAACGCGGTAAAACCATCGGACGCAGTGAGAATCTCATATCCCTCCGGCTCCAGCGCGGCGGACAGCACGGCAAGGTTTTCCGGGACGTCGTCCACCAGCAATATTCTTTCTCCCTGGTGACTCTTAGTTGTGGCTGATTTCATGATGAAGTTCTCCTGTTCCGCCACCTGCCACTTGTGCCAGCAATCTCTGGATGGCTTCCATGTTGTAACTTCTCATTAATTGTGTAATTGCCTCCGCCAACTGCGTGCCCCCTCCTCCCTGCTCCCGTAATTCTTTCAAACATCCCTTTAAAGCCGTCGCACTGTGCAATTCCGCGGCAATCATCAATCGACTGCATAATTCCTGCGGCAATTCCACTTCCCCCATCGGCCTCTCCGCACTCGAACGTTCATCTCCATCATCTGATTCCAGGATTACTTCCAACCCGGAAGCTTCCGGCAAACGAATCGAAAAATAAAACCGGGTTCCCAGGCCCCGTTCCGATTCAAAGGCAAGATTTCCGCCCATTAATTCCACTTGCCGCCGCGCAATGGCTAATCCCAGGCCGGTGCCTCCCTGGTGCTGAGCCCCTTTGCCCTGGTGGAATGGCTCAAAAATCGACTCACGTTCTTCTTCTGGAATTCCCATCCCGGTATCGATCACTTCAAACTTCCATTCCCCATTTTCCATCGCAGCAATTCCAAAAAAAACCTCGCCTCCGGGCGTGAACTTCACCGCGTTTCCCAGCAGATTGATAATGATCTGGCGCAATTTCCCTTCGTCCCCGCGCACTCGTCTTCTTCCTCCGTCGATGACACTCATCCGAAACCCGATTCTTTTTTGCCCACACAAGGGACGAATCGTCGCGGCAACGCTGCGCGCAAAACAATCCATATCGAAATCGATGGCATTCAACTCCATCCGCCCCGCTTCGATCTTTGCCAAATCCAGCACCGAGTTAATCAGGCCAAGCATGTGACGACCGCTGGAGCCTATTCCCGCAACGGAGTCTCGCTGATCTGCCGCCAAATGAGGATCGCGCCCCATCAATTGCGCGTAACCCAAAATGGCGTTCAACGGCGTCCGCATTTCGTGACTCATGTTTGCCAGAAAATCAGATTTCGCTTCATTCGCCGCAGCAGCAATCGCCTCGGCCCGTTGACGTTCACTGACTTCTGCCTGCAAGGCGGCATTCGCCACCGCAGCTTCTTCAGCCCGCCGCCAACCCGCCCATAAATAAGCTGTCGCCATCGCCGTAAACGCCAACCCCGCAAACAATACCGTCCAGGCCTGGTAACCTCGTCCCCCTCCGGTAAAATCAGCCGTTGGCGCATAAATTACAGACCACCGATGCTCCGCAAATTCCAATTCAGTGGAACCAGCAGATGAAATTCTTCCGGATGCAGTGGAGTGGATTAATGCTCCTTTCGCCGAAATATCTCGAAGCTCTATCTCAACCCCGCGTCGCTTCAATTCCTCAAAAACCGGGCTGACCAGATTCGCCACTCGAAACACAGCCACCGCATAGCCCGCAATTCGTTCCCGCCTTTCAACCAGCGTTGTTGGAGAGCTCCCTTTGTAAACCGGCAACACCACCAGGAAACCGGAATGACTTTTCGGATCCTGCGCCAACCGCAAGGTGGCCGTTCCAATCGATTTTCCCGTATCCCGCGCCCGGATAAGCGATTGTCCCCTCAAGGGATCCGAACACCAATCATAGACCACTG
>JAQGOY010000070.1 GCA_028293375.1 Verrucomicrobiales bacterium
AACCCGTAAGTTCCGATGCAGGATGAGGCTTCCTCGCAGGGGCTACCCCCTCGCCTGTCTTCCATTAACTTACCCGGCGCAAGAGGAGGCTCTTCGAAATGAGAATCCGAAACTCGGCCTCATTACAGTCCGGTTTTCACGCATTTTCCGTTGTTTCGACCAGGCCCAGTACCGGTACCCTCCAATCACCACCGAAAATCCAAGAGCGCACAAATAGAACCCGACATGATCATGGGCAGCGATATAGGTCGACTCCAAATAAACATCCAGGATCACCGTCAAATGAAAAAGGAGATCATATGCCCCGACAAAATAACCTCGTTTCCAGGCAAAAAGAGCGAGCAACGACAGTGCCACCACATAGACACCACCCGTTCCTGCAACCGATCCTTTCTGAAGCAGCCAGATATTGAATATGCCGATGTAACTCGCCATCAGCGCCACGGTGAACCACGATCTCTCCCAGAAATAATGGAGTCGGCTTTGCGAAAAGACGTTATCGGAAGAAGCTTGCATAATCAGTTCGTCGGCTTGTTCCTCAAAACCTTACATTGCACACTGGGAATCACAAAGCTAAGTTTGCCCAGCCACAGAAATTCAAATTAATCGAAATGCACTCGTCCAGTTGTATGAACAAGTTTCGCAATCTCCTCATCGCTACACTCTCGTTTGCCGTTCTTTCCTTTCAACAATCCTCCCGGGCCGATGAAGGAATGTGGCTTTACACTGCCCCTCCCCTCGACCGGCTCGCCGCGAAGCATGGGTTCAAACCCACGCCCGAATGGCTGGAACATCTTCAGAAGTCTTCCGCCCGATTCGGCTCTGGCGGTTCCGGCTCCTTTGTTTCCGAGGACGGACTGCTCCTTTCCAACCACCATGTCGGCGCGGGTGCCATCCAGCGGCTTAGCACAAAAGAGAGAAATCTCTACCGTGACGGTTTTTACGCAAAAACCATGGCGCAGGAACTTCCCTGCCAGAACCTGGAAGTCAACGTCCTTCAAAAAATTACCGACGTTACCGCCAAAGTGAACGCGGCTGTTAAACCGGACATGTCAGCCGCAGAAGCCTTCGCCGCCCGTCGCTCCGTCATTTCCCAAATCGAAAAGGAAGCCACCGACTCCTCAGGTCTTCGCAGTGACGTAACCACCCTCTTCCAGGGCGCAGAGTTTCATCTTTACCAATACAAACGTTACACCGAGCTCAAACTCGTTTTTGCCCCGGAACTCCAGATGGCTTTCTTCGGGGGCGATCCCGATAATTTTGAATATCCCCGTTACGATCTCGATTTCTGCCTCTTTCGCGCTTACGAAAATGGCAAGCCTGTGAAAGTCCACCATTATTTCCACTGGGCGGAAAAAGGGGTCCAGGAAAAGGATCTGGTTTTCGTTTCAGGCCACCCCGGTCGTACCAGCCGCCTGCTCACCCTGCCGGAACTCTATTATCTCCGTGACTTCGCTCTCGCAAATCGATTGACCAGGTTGTATCGACTCGAGGTCCTTGCCAACGCCTACGTGCAACGCTCCGACGAAAATCTCCAGGAAGGTCGCCAATATCTTTTCGGCGTCCAGAATTCACGCAAAGCATTCGATGGAAAGCTGAAAGGACTCTTCGACCCGGAAACCATCTCCAAAAAGCAAAAGGATGAACAAGACCTCCTGAGTCGAGCCAATCCAGCTCAAAAAAAGGAATACGCTGAGGCTCTGCAGGAAATTCAGGACGCTATTGCCATTACCAAAAGCAACTCGTTTATGTACGGGTTGCTGGAAGAAGGAACAGCATTTAACACTGCTTTTTACACTTACGCAAAAACGTTGCTCCGTTCCTCGGAGGAATTTAAAAAACAAAACGGATCTCGCCTCCGCGAGTACACCGATTCCGGCAAAACCAGCCTGGAGCTCGCGCTGTTTTCCAGTGAACCCGTCTATCCGCGATTTGAAGAAGTGCGCCTCGCTGATAGTCTGCGCTATTTCGAAGAGGAGCTTGGCCTGAATCATCCTGTGGTCCGCAAGATCATGGCAGGGAAATCGCCTTCCGTCCGCGCACATGAACTTATCTCTCAAACCAAACTTAAAGACGCCTCGCTCCGCAAATCTTTATATCAGTCAGGAAAAACTCTGACCGGCAGCGAAGATGTGCTGATCGCTCTCGCTCATGAAGTCGACGCCGATGCTCGCAAATATCGTGAAGTGCTCGAAATCCAAAATGAACGAAAAGAACAGGCCCACTCCCGCATTATCCGCATTCGAAACGAGGTCCTGGGGTTGCATACCTATCCAGACGCAACTTTCACCCTGCGCCTGGCTTACGGCACCGTCAGTGGCTACCAGGAATCAGGCAAAACCGTTCCTCCCCTGACCACCTTTGACGGAATGTACCAACACTCGATCGATCACCACGGCAAAGAGCCCTTCGATCTTCCAACGAAGTGGTTGAAAGCAAAGTCGAAGCTCAAGTTGAACACGCCGTTGAACTTTATAAGCGATGCCGACATTATCGGCGGAAATTCAGGCAGTCCTGTTCTCAACAGGGACGGCGAATTGGTTGGCCTCATTTTCGATGGCAATATCGATTCACTCGTTCTCGATTATGTTTATACTGACACCACCGCCCGATCCTTATCTGTGGACACACGAGCCATCGTGGAAGCATTAAAATCTGTTTATGGCGCTGGAAACATCGCAAAGGAACTTACTTCCGGTCACATTGCAAAATAATTAATATTATTAGTTTTACAAACGTTTCTGAACCAGGCATCGGAACCGGCCCAGGTGGCTCGGGCTGCACAGGGTCATCAATTGCCGCAGCCTTCCCGGGTTGCCATTGAGGTAACCTCCAAATCCCGGGTTCCCCAGCACAAAGTTCATTAGGAATTTTTCCTGGGTATCGAAAAAAACAGTCGCAAGCCCCGACTTCTCTCCCGCTTCGCGCAGCGCATCAAATTGGACGTGGTATGTCATATCCTGCTCCCCAGGGTCCTGCAGCGGATCAGTCGTCTGGTGGGAGCTGTATCCCCGCAGTGTTCCTTTCGTCCGTTCTGGAATAAACTGCTCCAATCCACTGAAGCCATAGTCAAAAGTCATCATTATTCCTTTACCCAGGTGCGCCGACGCTTCCTGCCACCACCGCGCTGCCAAAGGGCTGGTCTCGATGACGTATCCGTCCGGCAGGAGTGGCTCAAGTTCCTTCAGCGAGCTAGGGGAGATGCCTTCCACGGAAATATGGGTCTCTTGTAGTTTCCATGAGAATTTATCTTTCTTAAGGCCAATCATGGACTCCATCCAACGTTTCGTTTCCTTGTGCCAGACAAGGCGGTGGCACGGAAAGGCATCCAGCAGTTCATTGCTAAAGATCACTCCGTTAACGATCGGAAGGTCCGATAATCTTTTGTGCCAGGTCACTCGCCCCGACCAGGCAGCGAGCCTTTGATTCTGCCGTTCCTGCCTCTTGGCTGACGGTTCAATAATATGATAGTGAAACGGCCGACTGAATTCCGCCTCCATTTGCGTCATAATATCGAAAGCCAGTGTGCCATCGTGAGCTCCGGTTTCCACCAGCGCAATCGGGTCTGAAGCACTTCCAGTGTCTGGTTGTGAACCAATCCACCAGGCAAGCAACGCCCCGAAAACCGGCCCTACCGAAACGCTGGTATAAAAGTCCCCCGCCTTCCCGATCGAACGCTCCTTTTCGTAATAGCCATCTGCGGGGTGATACAGCGCTAATTCCATAAAATCAGGCAGCGCGATACTTCCATATCTGTCGATTAATTCCCGAATAGTTTTCTCTGCCGCATTCATTGGCTTGCAGTCTTCCTTAAAAATCCTTAAACAATCATCGTTAAACCAAAGATTATGTATGGCCAAGATTGATGCTTTCTTCAATTTAATGTTCGAACAAAAGGCCTCAGACCTCCACTTGTCTTCTGGCAACCCCCCGATTCTTCGAATTAACGGTGAAATGCACCGCGTCGATTATCCCCCGCTTGAGAGCGATCTCTTGAAAGCCATGCTTTACGAGATCACTCCTGAGTACAAGGTAAAAGTCTTTGAAGAAACAGGCGACGTCGATTTCGGTTACGAGATTCCCCATGTCTCTCGATTCCGCGCAAACTTTTTCAATCAGAAGTATGGTGTCGCTGCTGTCTTTCGTCAGATTCCCTCCACAGTTCTGTCCTTCGAAGATTTTGAGAAGTTCGACGCACCGCTTCCCGCAGTTTTAAAAAAGTTCTGCATGCTGCACAAAGGGCTGGTCGTTGTCACTGGACCCACCGGTTCGGGTAAATCAACCACTCTTGCCGCCATGGTCGATTACTGTAACAAAAATCGGCGCGACCACATCATTACCGTCGAAGATCCCATTGAATTTGTCCACGAAAGCAAGAATTGCCTCATCAACCATCGGGAAGTGGGAATCCATACGAAATCTTTTGCGGCTGCACTAAAAGGAGCTTTGCGCGAAGATCCCGATATTATCCTGGTCGGTGAGTTGCGTGACCTTGAAACCATCGAACTTGCCCTGACCGCCGCCAGCACCGGACACTTGGTTTTCGGTACACTCCATACTCAAAGCGCCTCCAAAACAGTTGATCGTATCATTGACGTGTTCCCCGGCGAACAACAGAACAAGATCCGGGCAACACTGTCCGAGGCTCTTAAGGGCGTTGTCGCTCAGAATCTCTTCAAACGAATCGACAAAAAAGGTCGCGTCGCCGCCCTTGAAATCCTGGTTTTCACCACGGCAGTCGCCAACCTGGTTCGCGAAGGCAAGACCCACCAGATTCCCGGTATGATTCAGGTCGGGAAAAAGCTCGGTAATACACCTTTGGACGATTCCATTATGGATCATTTGAAGATGAGAAGAATTTCACCGGAAGAAGCTTATGAAAAATGCCTCGACCGCAAAAAATTCCGACCGTTCCTGACGACGCCTCCTGATGACGACGAATGAGAACTGGCTGAGAAATTGCTTAAATCCCCGGAGTAATTATGCGCAGAACTGAATTGGATTATATCCTCAGCACCATGTTGAACGGCCCCAGCGCTGTCATCGACGGTCAAGTCTTGTTGGACGCCAAGAAAGATGTTTCCGATCTCAATTTCACCGTAAACAAACCGCTCCAGGTCGAATTCGCCGGACAACTCGTTCCCATTCACTGCAGTCCACCTATCGATCTGCTTACACCGTTCCAAACGGAAATGATCGCCCTCAATTTGATCGGCGGAAACCAGCGGCTGGCCGATGACCTTTTAAAGACCGGCTCCTGCGACTCTTCCTACAGTCTGATCGATGTAGCTCGTTTCCGCGTAAATATTTTCTCTCAACGAGGCAACTACTCGATCGTCCTCCGGAAATTAAATACCGAGATTCCAAGCCTTTCTGATCTCAAGTTGCCTGACATATTCAAGCAGGTCGCCAAAGAAAAAACCGGCCTCATCCTGGTGACAGGCGCAACCGGTTCCGGAAAATCGACCACCCTGGCTGCGTTGCTAAATGAAATCAACGACACCAAGTCGATTCACATCATAACACTGGAAGACCCCGTCGAATTCGTTCACCCGCAGAAAAAAGCCACTTTCAACCAAAGGGAAATGGGAACCGATTTCGATAATTTCTCCTCTGGACTTCGGGCCGCACTTCGACAGGCGCCAAAAGTCATCCTCGTGGGTGAAATGCGTGATCGCCAAACCGTGGAAATTGGTCTGAGCGCTGCGGAAACAGGTCACCTTGTGGTGAGCACCTTGCACACCATCGATGCGGGCCAGACCATCAATCGTATTTTAGGTATGTTCGAACAGGACCAGCAGGATCAGATTCGAATTCGGCTTGCGGATACTTTGCGCTGGGTTATCAGCCAGCGCCTGGCGCCGAAAATCAATGGCGGTCGCCACGCGCTGCTCGAAATCATGGGTTCCAGTCTTCGAACCAAGGAAAGCATCATCCAGGGCGAAGGTGAAGGCAGAAGCTTCTACGAAATCATCGAAGCCAGCCAAACTTTCGGCTGGAGAACATTCGATAGCGCAGTTTTGGATGCTTTCGAAAAAGGGATCATTACCGAAGAAAACGCCGCTCTCTATTGCAGCAAAAAAGGCCCGGTGACTCGTGGCATCGATAACATCAAGAAGGCACGCGGCGAAACGACCACTACTTTGACCGATCTGAAGATGAAGCCAGGAACCGCTACGGGAGGAAAACCCGCTCCGCCTCCAATCCCCGCAACCCTTAAATTAAAATAAGCCATGTCCGACTTTGAATTCATCAGCCCGTTGGACCGCCCGGCTCTCCTGGCCATCAGCACGCCCGAATGGGCTGCCATGGCAACGACCTTCCTCAAGGAATTGGGCTACAAGGTTCACTCCGTACAAAATGACTCGGATTTTATTGAAAAATATGGTCAGGTTCATTTTGAGCTGGTCATTATTGAACAAAATTTCACCGGTGTTGCCCTCTCCGAGAATCCCATCCTTCATTACATTCAAAAGCTGCCCATGTCTCAACGCCGTCATGCGGTGTTCTTGCTGATCGGTGACAGCTTTGGAACTCTCAACGGTTTGGTGGCCTTTCAGCAAAGCGTTCACGCCGTCATCAACTACAGCGAAATGGCGCTTCTCGGGCAATTGATCCAAAAAGTGGTTTCGGATAACCAATTGTTTTTGGCTGCATACCTGGAAGCCCAAAAACGCGCAGTCAGTGGCACGCGCTAACCTGGCGCTCTCATGGCACGCCTCGACCAGGTTCTGGT
The DNA here is from genome assembly GCA_028293375.1 of Verrucomicrobiales bacterium. Classification (GTDB taxonomy): domain Bacteria; phylum Verrucomicrobiota; class Verrucomicrobiia; order Limisphaerales; family JAQGOY01; genus JAQGOY01. The sequence continues at coordinate 6,737 of JAQGOY010000070.1, forward strand.
AGAAAAAGGCCTTTTTTTAAGCCGTGAAAAAGCGCAGCGAGCCATCCTCGCCGGAGCCATTACTGTCAACGGGCAAACCGCCCGTAAGTCCAGCGATTCAGCCAAACCGAACGATTTAATCGAGGTCAAGGAATCCGAAAAATTCGTCAGCCGAGGTGGTCAGAAACTGGAACACGCCCTCAACCAGTTCAGTGTTGTGGTCACAGATTTGATCGCCATGGATGTGGGCGCTTCCACCGGTGGATTCACCGATTGCCTGCTGCAAAGAGGCGCCCAAAAAGTTTACGCGGTGGACGTCGGCAAAGGCCAACTGGCCTGGAAGCTCCGCCAGGATCCCAGGGTGGTCGTGATGGAAAAAACAAACGCGAGGGACCTGACTCCACATTCTTTTCCCCAGCCATTTATTCCGTTTGGAATAGCCGTGGTCGACTGCTCTTTCATTTCCCTCACAAAAATACTTCCACCCGTTGTGCCCCTCGTTTCGGCGATTGGAAAAATCGTCTGCCTGATCAAACCGCAGTTTGAAGCCGGAAAGACAGAGGTGGATAAAGGCGCAGGTGTCATCAAGAATCCGGCCATTCACGAAAGAGTGATCAAAGAAATTCAAACCTTTTGCACGGATCAACTTCATTTAAGATGGACCGGGCTCACGGAATCTCCCATCCTTGGCCCAGCCGGTAACAAAGAATTCCTCCTACTGCTTGAGCGAAGCTAATTCGACATTTCAACGCATCGGTCTAATCGCCAATGCCAGCAAAACGGAAAGCACTTCCTTGCTCAAAGAAGCGGCCACGTTTTTGGCATCGCGCGGCAAATTGATTTTTACAGAACCGGAAACCGGGCAATTGTCCGACCTCCATTGCCCCATTCTAAGCTCACCTCTGGAGTTGGCCCGGAATGTTGATATCCTCCTTGTTTTCGGAGGCGATGGAACCATCCTTCGTGTTGTCCGCGAAACAGAAGGAGTCAACACCCCAGTTCTGGGAATCAACGCTGGTCGCCTTGGTTTCCTTACTGCAATTCCTGGGAACCATCTGGCAGAAGCACTCGAACGGCTTCTAAAAGGTGAATATAGTATTGAACACCGCCCTCTGATCGAAGCCATCGGGACCAGCATGGGACAGCCGATGCAGCTCCAGGCGATGAATGACTTCGTGATCAGCCGTGGAGCATCGCAAAGAATGATTGAGCTGGAACTGAGCGTGAACGGCGAATTGGTCACCGTCTATCGCTGCGATGGACTCATCGTCAGTTCTCCGACCGGCAGCACCGCCTATTCACTCTCCGCAGGAGGCGCCATCATCGCCCCAAATGCCGAAGTGTTTTGCATCACCCCCATTTGTCCGCATACCCTTTCCAATCGCTCCCTGGTCCTGAACCTGGACGCGACCATTCAAGTGCATGTAGTCGATGAAAAAACCGATACGACAGTGGCAGCCGATGGACAGGTTCAATTGAATTTATCCTCCGAAGATTATGTTATCGTGCGGAAGAGTTCCCGTTCCGTTCATCTGGTTCAATTGCACGGCAATACTTTTTTCCAAACCGTTCGAAAAAAACTGAACTGGAGTGGCTCAACTGTTTAAATACTATCCATGATTCGACTAAAGGACATAGCAGCGAGCGGCGGAGTGTCTGTGATGACCGTGTCGAAAGTGTTGCGGGACGCGCCTGACATTTCGGCAGCCACCAAGGCGAGAATCAAAGAACTGGCCAAACAGATGGGCTACGTGCCCGATTCCATGGCACAGGGTCTGCGCAATAAAACCACCAAACTTTTTGGACTGATCATTGCCTCCAGCACCAACCCGGTTTTTGCGAGAACAGTATCGGCCATCGAAGATCATGCGCACCAACTGGGGTACGATGTGATCCTGTGCCATACCTTGAACAATCCCGAAAAGGAAGAGCAGGCAATCCGCCGTTTATTATCCAGACGCGTCGATGGCATTTTTCTTTGTCCTGTCTATCGCATGTCCTCCACCGCGCCAATTTATGAGGAATTGAAGAAGCGGCAAACGCCGACGGTGATCATGGGGCACCTCGCTTCCTTCTGCAGCCAGTTCATCAACGTGGAAACCGATGACCTATTTTCAAGTTCGAACGCAACCAGGCATTTGATCAACCTGGGCCACCGGCGAATTGCCTTTTTTAAAGGCCAGATCTCCTCTCCCTCGGCACAGGAACGGTTTGAGGGGTACCGCAGAGCGCTGCGTGAGGCTCAAATCGAGTTTGATGACAAGCTGGTCTTCAATGCAGGCAACACCATCGAGGAAGGCTCCAAAGCCGCGTTGCAATTCCTGGATGAAATGCCCAATGCCACCGCCATCCAGGCATTTAATGACCTTGTGGCCATTGGCGCTTGCGAGGTCTTTATCAAACAGGGACTAAAAATACCGACCGATTTGAGCATTGTCGGGTTTGGAAACATACTTTTAAGTGAGTATTATCGAGTTCCCTTAACGACAGTCAGGCAGCCGAAAGCACGCCTGGGAACTGCGGCGATCGAGGTCATGATGAAATTGCTGAACAATGAGCCGGTGGAGCACAAGCGCATACCGGCCGAGTTGGTGACTCGCGAGAGCACCGCCCCTCCGATTAAGAAATAGCTACTCGTCTTTAATCCAGGCTGAAACGAACATCCCGTTACCCCGGGTTTCCTTCGGCCAGAGATACAGATTACTGGCGGAAGTCCCTCCAAAAAGATGAGGAAGCGCCACCCGTTTGAATCCTGGATTCTCTTCGCTGAATGAATCCGCGACTCCCGAAGTCTCCATGCGAGTCAGGGTGCAAACCGAATAGACGAGCTTACCGCCTGGCTTGACCGCCTTCGAGGCAGTGTTCAAAAGCTCACGTTGAATAGTTGCCAACTCGGTGATGTCTTTTTGAGTAATGGTCCATCGAGCATGGGGGTTTCTTCCCCATGTCCCAACACCGCTACAGGGAGCATCGACAAGGGCTCCATGGCACAGGGTTTTCATAGGCAACCGTTTCGGGTCGGTCCACTCGGCAACCCGATAATTGAACGCCCCTGCCCTGCCCGCCCGCTTTTTCAGATGGGTGAGCCGACGAATGGAGCGGTCGATTGCCCAGATCAACCCCTTGTTCCCCATCAAATCAGAAAGGTGGAGTGTTTTGCCACCTTCGCCCGAACAGGCATCCAGCCATGTTTCATTGGTCCCAGGCTGGCACAGATGGCCGACTGCCTGGGAAGCAATGTCCTGGATTTCGAAAAGACCGGAATTGAAGGCAACGGTCTTGAAGAGGTTTTGCTTCCCGCGATACTCGAATGCTGTTGGAAAAAAATGGTTAATCGTATTTTTTGGATTCAGTTCCGAAACGACCTTTTCAACAGAATCGGCTTTGGCACGTATCCACAACGGTGGCTTGACCTGGAAAGCGAGGGGCCAGTCTGTGGGTCCATCGACCTGGCCGAAGATCCACTCGGGAAGGATTTTCCGGATGTCGGCCTCGGTCAGCGCTCTTTTGCCTGGCTGATAGTCCGACTCAAACTGGAGGGTGTCTTCCAATTGTTTCCAGACAGGAAGGTTTTGTTTGCCGAAGCCATACCAGCGGTAATAGGTGAAGACAATATTGGAGACTTCTTCGGCAAATTCAGGCGCGGCGGCGAGATCCTTGAACATCACTTTCAAGGCGCGATCCGCAGGGACATCTTTGGAAACGCTTCCAATAATCTCCTCTGCCAGGGTCATGGCTCTTTTATTCATATTGGAGGCGAGGGCAGAATAACGATGAGCCATTCTGCCGAGGCTCAAGTCACGCAGGCTGGGAAACGAGCTGCCTCAAAACGTATGGCAAAATGCCGCCATGTTGATAATACTCAATTTCTATTGGAGTATCAATCCGGCAGCGAACCGCGATAGTCTGAACCTTTCCGTCTGTTTTTGTAATTTGGAGGGTCAGTTGTTGCTGGGGCCGCAATTGGGGGCTCAGACCGAGAACGTCGTAGGTTTCAGTCCCGTCCAAATGGAGTTCGTTGACCGAATGGCCTTCCTCAAATTGAAGCGGGAGGACACCCATGCCCACCAGGTTGGAGCGGTGAATTCGTTCGAAGCTTTGTGCGACGACTACTTTCACGCCCAACAGATTGGTTCCTTTTGCAGCCCAATCGCGCGAACTTCCGGTGCCGTATTCGTGGCCGGCAAGTATGATTAAAGGAGTCTTGGATTCAGCGTATTTGGCAGCAGCGTCAAAGATGCTCATTTCCTCACCACTTGGCTGGAACTTGGTAACACCGCCTTCGACACCGGGAACCATGAGGTTCTTGATGCGAACATTAGCGAAAGTGCCGCGGGTCATGACGCGATCATTGCCACGGCGTGAACCGTAGCTATTGAAGTCGTTATATTCGACGCCGTTATCCAGCAGGTATTTACCTGCGGGGGAACTTTTCTTAATGCTTCCTGCGGGAGAAATGTGATCCGTGGTGACACTGTCTCCAAAAATTCCAAGGGGACGGGCACCCTTGATTTCGGTGATTTGACCCGGCTTCATGTTGAAGTTTTTGAAGAAAGGAGGTTCCTGGATGTAGGTACTGTGCTCATCCCAGCCATAGACATTTCCTACAGTGGAATGAATTTCATTCCATTTTGGATTCTGTTCGGCGAAATCCTTGTAGAGGCGCTGAAACACTTCCGGCTTCAAAGCGGTCTGCATGGCCTCGCTGACTTCCTTCATGGAAGGCCAAATGTCACTCAACATGACTTCCTTACCGTCTTTGCCTTTGCCGATAGGCTCGGTCAGCATATCGATGCCGACTCGACCCGCGAGGGCAAAGGCGACGACGAGAGGAGGCGACATAAGGAAGTTTGCCTTGATGTTTTGATGAACGCGGGCCTCAAAATTGCGGTTGCCAGAGAGAACAGAGGCGGCAACGAGATCGTGTTTGGTGACTGCCTCTTCAATGGGGGCAGAGAGAGGGCCAGAGTTGCCAATACAAGTGGTGCAGCCATAGCCAACGAGGTTAAAGCCCAATTGGTCGAGATAGGGTTGAAGACCAGTCTTGTTGAGGTAATCGGTGACAACACGAGATCCAGGGGCGAGGGAGGCCTTGACGGAAGGGTTCACAGTCAGACCTCGTTCAACAGCCTTTTTAGCAAGCAAACCAGCGGCCAGCATGACGCTGGGATTCGAAGTGTTGGTGCAACTGGTAATGGCAGCGATTAATACGCTTCCGTGGCTTATCTCTTCATTGACGGGAGGGAAAGCGTCTGTGGGGAGATCGGTGGAACGCGTGGGTGTGGGGTGAACATCGCGCATCTCGGATTCGCTGGGGCTTACGTTTTCTTTGCGATGTCCGTAAGATTTGTCCGATTCGGCAAGAGCAGGAGCATCATTTCGGATATGGACCCTTTTCAGCAAGTCCTCTTGTTTTTTACCAAAACCATTTTCCGTGACGGGCTTGGTGAAAGCCGTCAGAAAATCCCGTTTCATGTGGGATAGTTCGATGCGATCCTGCGGGCGTTTAGGACCAGCAACGCTTGGCTGGATGGTGGAGAGATCCAATTCCAATTCGCTGGAGTATTGAATTTCGCCTTTTTCCGGCATTCCAAACAGGTTTTGAGCGCGATAATAATTCTCGTAGATTGCAATCTGGTCTTCAGCCCGGCCTGTTTGGCGCAAGTATTCGACGGTTTTTTCGTCGATTGGGAAGAAGCCCATGGTGGCGCCGTATTCCGGGGCCATATTGGCGATGGTAGCACGGTCAGTGAGCGCCAAGGCAGCGGCGCCGGGGCCAAAATACTCTACAAATTTGCCGACAACTTTTGCTTTACGCAGAGTCTGGGTCAAAGTAAGCGCCAAATCAGTGGCGGTGACACCCTCTCGCAGCGAGCCGGTCAGATGGACTCCAACAACATCCGGGGTGAGAAAATAGACGGGTTGACCGAGCATACCGGCCTCGGCTTCGATACCTCCAACGCCCCAACCGACAATTCCCAATCCATTGATCATGGTGGTGTGAGAATCAGTGCCGACGAGGGTATCAGGATAATAGACTCCGCTTGAGTTGCTGAGGATACCTTTGGCGAGATATTCCAAATTTACCTGGTGAACAATGCCGATACCGGGTGGGACGACTTTGAAAGTGTCGAAGGCCTGCATTCCCCATTTCAAAAATTGGTAACGCTCTTTGTTGCGCTGAAATTCCAGCTCCAGGTTTTTATTCAACGAATCCTGGGTCCCAGCAAAATCAACCTGAACGGAGTGATCGACGACAAGATCGACAGGGACGAGAGGTTCGATGACTTTTGGGTTCTTACCCATTTCAACCACGGCAGAACGCATGGCAGCGAGATCCACCAAAAGGGGAACGCCTGTGAAATCCTGTAAAACGATGCGAGCGACGATGAACGGGATTTCCTGAGTTCTTTCCGCTTTGGGCTGCCAACCGGCCAGTTCTTTTACGTTAGTCTCGGAAACCTTTTTGCCATCGCAATTGCGCAGAACGGATTCCAGGACGATACGGATGGAAACCGGGAGGCGGGAAAGGTTAGGGAATGCGGATTTCTGCAAGGCAGGAAGAGAATGGAAGGAGCCTTCCTGGCCATTACCGAGAGAGAATTTTTGTAGGGTATTAAACTGGTTAAGCGTCGTGTTCATAAGCGTTCGAGCCCCGTGGCCCACGGTAAAAGAAGAGTTTAAAATGAGGTTCTGCCCGGTTCATGTCAAGGTCTCGGACGGGAATAACGGCAATAAAAAAGGGTGGGAAGTTGAATTCCCACCCTGAGGGGCTTTAAAATACTATTTCAGCGTGGCCAAGGCGGCTTTGACTGCGGCGAAATTTGGCAGATCCTTGGGTGTTGCTGTCTGTTCGCTGTATTGGATCACGCCGTTCTTATCGATGACGAAGGCCGCACGAGCGGAAGTATCACCCACCCCAGCGAGGTTCGGGAATACGACATCGTAATCTTTGGTTGTGGTCTTGTTCAGGTCGGAAACGAGGGTGATGCCGATTTTTTCCTTTTGAGCCCATGCTTCCTGTGCGAATGGGCTATCGACGCTGATTCCGATGACGTCGGCATTCAAGTCCGAGTAGGTGCTGAGACCTGCGGTAATGTCACACATTTCAGATGTGCAGACGCCGGTGAAAGCGAGTGGGAAGAAAAGAACAACGGTATTTTTTTTGCCGAAATTGTTGCTCAATTTCACATCTGCCAACCCGGAGGCGGATTTTGATTTGAGAGTAAAATCTGGAGCTTTGGAGCCGACTTTTAATGCCATAATATTTCCTGTTTTCGTTTAACTGCGATGGGGAGATATAACCGCGACGCCTTTGCGGTGTCAAACCCCTGTTAACAATCAAGTTCCGGACATTTCAGCTTCATTGACCGCTTTCAGGATATTCACCACGTCTTCTTTCGGTTTTACCTTTTTCCAGATCTTTGAAATCTTTCCTTTTTTGTCGATCAGAAAAGTAGTCCGGTGAGTGCCGAGAAAGAGCCTGCCCATGAAAGTTTTCGAACCATAAACACCATAGGCAGAGACGATTCTCTTATCCGGATCGGCAATGATCTTGAAATTGAGATTCTGTTTTTGAACAAACTTCGCATGTGAGGCGACATTGTCAGTGCTGACACCAAGAACAACGACCCCAGCACTTTTCAATGCTTGCTGATTATCCCTGTAAGCACAGGCTTGTTGTGTGCAACCGGGAGTATTGTCCCTGGGATAGAAATAAAGAACCACATAGGAGCCGATGAGATCATGCAGGCAAACCACATTGCCCTCCTGGTCGGCAGCACAGAAATCAGGAGCCAGAGTTCCTTCAACCAAATCCGACATATCGATTTTTTCCAATCTTTCCTTACGGAGTCGCTCAGACCAAATTCTTGAATTCAGCACTCGCACCCAACTTTGCAACCAGGTCTTTGATTTTTTGAGACTCGGACTTGTGAGCAAACAAAGTGCTGTCATCCGACAAGACGACGATGCAGTCATGAAGTCCCACGAGGGCGATGGGAGTTCTGTTTTTTGTGCGCGAATCGAAAACGATATTACGCGAGGAATCGACCTGGATAAAGCTGGCTGAAACGCAATTCCCCGCTTCATCGTTTTTGATATGACGGGCCAATGCCGGCCAGGATCCCAGATCATCCCACTCAAAAGAGCCGTCGGCAACGGCGACATTTTGAGCTTTCTCCATGAGAGCGTAGTCGATGGAGATCTTTTTGATGGTGGGGTATTCCTTAGCGAGCAACAAATTTAATTTGGGGGTGCCAGCAACCTTTAGCCAGCGCTGACTGGCTTGAAAAAGCTCCGGCTGATAAGTGGCCAATCCTTCGCTGATGGTGGCATAGGACCAAATAAACATGCCGGCATTCCAACGATACTTTCCGCTCTTCAGATATTCGACCGCTTTATCGTGATTGGGTTTTTCAACGAATTGTTCAGCATTGAAAAAAGTGGTTTTGGTTTTGAGGCCATTTTTTTGCGAGAGCGGTTTGCCGGTTCGAATGTAGCCGTAGCCGGTGGCGGGTTCGGTTGGTTTTATGCCGATGGTGACCATCAACTTGGAGTTCGAGGCAAGATCGAGAGCGTCGGCGAGCACCTGCTGAAACTTTTTTTCTTCTGGAATCACGTGATCCGCCGGAAGCACGGCCATGACTGCGTTCAGAGATCGTTGACCAACGATAGCGGCGCCGAGCGCGACAGCGGCGCAGGTATCCCTGCCGCAGGGTTCAGCAACGACATTTTCCTTTGGGAGGTGTGGCAATTGTTTCCGCACTGCAGCCGCCTGGACGGAATTGGTGATAATGAGAATATTCTTTAATGGAACCACGGGGGTAACGCGGTCGACAGCTTGCTGGAGAAATGACCGTTTGCCTAACAAGGTGATCAACTGTTTTGGCATGGCCTGCCTGCTGACAGGCCAGAAGCGTTCGCCCCGACCACCCGCCATGATCACCACAAACCGGTCTTTCATGTTTTCCGCGTTTTTCATTCAACTTCTTTTACTGCTTTAGAGAGTGTTTCCACAAAGCTGGAAACCTTGTTCACGAGATCGGGATTTTTACCATGCTCGGCGATTTGGTTGACGATGGCGCTACCGACGACCACAGCATCCGCCTTGGTGGCCACGGCGGCAGCCTGAGCAGGCGTTGAGACACCGAAACCGACGGCGACGGGCAATGGGCTGTGGGCTTTAATTTTTGCGACCATCATGTCGATGGTAGTGGCGATGCTTTGCTGCATGCCAGTAACGCCTTCCCGTGAGACGTAGTAGATGAAGCCGGTGGCGCGTTTGGCAATGTATTCCATGCGCGACTCGGGAGTGGTGGGAGCGATGAGGTAAATAACGGCGAGACCAGATGCAGCCATCATCTCCTCATAGTTCTCAGACTCTTCTGGAGGCAAGTCGAGGACAAGTAAACCATCGACCCCCGCGCTAGCGGCATCCTGAATAAACTTTTGAAACCCGTAGCGATGGAGAAGATTGAAATAGACGTAAAAAACGATGGGTATGCTGGCTTTTTTTCGAATCTCAACGACGGCTTGAAGAACCTTCCTCGGGGTGGTTCCAGATTCCAGGCCCCGTTGAGCTGCAAGCTGGTTGACAAGCCCATCCGCCAGGGGATCGCTAAAGGGAACACCGAGTTCAAGGACATCGACACCTATTTTGTCGAAAGCGAGGGAAAGATTGACGGTTTGGTCGAGATTGGGATCCCCAGCGCCGATGTAGACGACGAGACCCTTGCGTCCTGCCTTTTTCAAATCAGAAAATCTTTGCTCGATTCGATTCATTTGGGGTGCAAGCTTGCCAAGAGAGGGGGATGATTACCAAAGTTTTTTTAGGATTATTAATCAGTAGTTTATTTGAGATTAGTGAGGGACGAACCGTGGTGGGCCTGCCAGAGATAAGCGAGGCCTTTGAGGGTCAGGCTTTGATCCACCGTTTTGATATCGGGGATGCCTTCTGAGATGAGTTCAGCGCAGCCTCCGGTTGCGACAACCTTCAGGCTTGGTGTATCGAGTTCGGATTTTAATTCGGCAAGAAGGTTTAAAACCAGCCCACGATATCCATGAACTGCGCCGATGAGCATTGCCTCGCGTGTGTTGCGGCCGATTACTTTTTTTGTATCCCGAATTTTGATGCGCGGGAGCAAGGCTGTTTTTTCATGGAGGTAATCGGTCATGACGTTCAAGCCCGGCGCAATGATACCCCCGACATAAAAGCCCTTTTTATTCACAACGTCGAAAGTGACTGCCGTTCCGAAATCAACAACGACAACGGGAGCTCCATGGAGTTGATGGGCTGCAATTGAATTGGCCAATCGATCAGGCCCTATTTTTTGAGGTTTGGGATAATCGATGCCGACGCCGGCGCAGGTTTTATGCGTTAACTCCAAATGTGGAAGATCCATGCGGAGGAGGGTGCGCTTAAGAAAGGTGGTCGCAGCAGGCACAACGCTGCAAAAACTTGCGCCTTCTACTTTTACAGCACCAACAAAGCGGACCAACTTTTTGTGACTTTCGGCACTGGACCAAAGCCTGGAGGCGAAGGAACCTTGTTTAACAATTCTGGCACCATCGGACAGGCCGAGATGGGTGTTGGTATTGCCGACATCAAGCAAAAGTAACATCGGGTTTATGATGTAAAATTAGAAGCTAATGGTCAACGCCGGAACGGAAGCCGAAAAGCAAAGTGGTGTGATTAAAGGTGAGTGAGGTAATTCGCCAGTCTCTTGGGATTGCAACCCATAGCCGTTCATTCGCGATGTCTGCTCAAAACCGCGATCCTCGGCGAGTCCTTCGTTTTGCCCCAGCCAGGAGGGCGCCAGGCCATACCTGGCTGGGGCAAAGCCTCGACCTCATCCGAGGCTTGCGATTTTATATTATATCGCAGATTGGCCGTATCGCTGGATGTCAGTGTTTG
>JAQGOY010000072.1 GCA_028293375.1 Verrucomicrobiales bacterium
ATAGTTTTAGCCTCTTTGTTCCATGATAACTTCTCAGCGCGAGCGCTCCATGGTGCCGCCACAACAAAACAAATTAATGCAATTTGTAAGAAAAACGTGCGAGCCGGGATAAGGGTGAAAGAGATCATGGCAAGCGAAGGCGATAGAAGGCGGAAGTTTGGGTCGGGGACAAGGTTAACTGGTAAGAATTATTTACGACTGAAGCTGGATCCGGCACGGGCGACCATGCGGCATCGAGCGAAGGCTTCGATTCCAAAACAAACCCATTGGGAAAAAGCGGCCAGGCAGCCACAGGACTTCCAAAGTCATTTTTTGAAATTGCCAGAGACGTATCCGTCACTTGATAAGTGAGGGCGTAGCTTTCAGCCGAAGTCACTCGTTTGGTCAGTCCATTTTTCACTACCTGCAAATCATAACGCCCTTTCGACAATGCTGCCAGATAGATTAATTCCACATTATCGATTGTGCTAATGCTTGAGGCCACGAGGTTCCCGGTAGCGACGTCATAGAGAAACAAATCCAAGTCGTTTATCTTTGGCTGGTTCACTTGCCGATTCCAATTGAGGCACGCTGTAAACGACCCGTTTTGGTTGGTAACGTTCAGGTAGTAATGATTCACTTTATCCTGCACTGAAGTCCCAGAAATGGAATTAAAGTCCCATCCAACATTCGAAGTCACGTTGCCAGGATTCGTGCCTGCTGGGTGAGAGGATCCGGTGGTGACGACCGTGGACTCTACGAAGGAATGTTTTCCTGCGGCGAGGATGGTATAGGAATTGAAAACATTGAGAACACCAGCCCCATAACGCGTATCCAGCGGCGCCGAACTGCCATGGGTCCAGTCACGCGGTTTAATGGCTCCGCAAAGAAGAAGTGATTTCAGGGTGCGAATGTCGGAAGCAGAAGCGCTTGTGCCACTTCCTCCTGTATCCTGATTGGCGGCCTGCAACAAGAGAGTGGCTGCTCCGGAAACCAAAGGAGTTGAGAAACTGGTGGCGCCGGCCGGGGCAGTAATATCGGGCTTTGATCGTCCATCCGAATTTGGACCGACACTGCTGGCGCCCCCATAGGCGGCGACTCCAATGCTGTTGTAGGCTGTGCCAGGAGCCGACACCGGACCTCCGTTGCCCATTCCGCTTAAGAAAAGGACGTTGAACGTTGCGGCGTAGTTATCGTAGTCCGATTCCACGAGTAGTTGGTCAGAGGCCGAAAGAGAAGTGAAGATGAAGCTTTGATTCACAATCCTGGTCGGAATGGAAATGGAACCGCTGATAAAGTGATTGAAAAATGAACTTGCCTCGTAATTGTCGACGCGGCCGACACCCGAAGCAAATCCAGAAGGTAAACCATAAAAAATGCCGGCCACTCCATTCGCATGATCAGAAACACTTCCGACAGAATTTGGGAAACCAGTGACTGCCGTCCCGTTGGTATTAAAATAGACAAACAGGGAAGCTGGTTGGCCCACGATGGAAGGTTCAACTTCTAACTCAGGAAAGCCTGCTTCAACCTGGGCTACGGCGATTCCGGTCCCGGTGATGGAAGGGTATTTTTGACGAAGGGCGTTAAAACCCATGATATCATCCGCCATAAGAACTGGCGCGAGGCTAATGCATGCTGCCAAAATAAGGACTAGAGCAACGAGTGATTTGGTTTGGAAAGCGGGTTTGAAACCGTAATTTTCGTGCGTTGAGGCATGAAAATTCGCTAAACACTGTTGAGATTCAACTTGCGACATTCTTGTTTGTTTTGTTACTACTAGCCCCACATAACTATGGCAGCTATTGGCCGTTTTCAAAAAGGCGACGAGATCTTTTACGCAAAAGTGGTTGATGGTGAGCTGTTTAAGCTTCATGGCGACGTTTTTGGTTCGCCCTCTTTTGATAAAAAACCGAGTCCAATCAAGGGACTCAAGACACTAACTCCTGTTGTTCCATCTAAAATCATCGCGGTAGGCCTCAATTACATCGACCATGCCAGAGAAGCCGGAAAAGCGATTCCTAAAGAACCACTTTTTTGGCTAAAAGCAACTACGTCTTTAATATCCGATGGAATGAAGGTGGAAATTCCCTTTCCCAGCCACCGAACCGATTTCGAAGCAGAGTTGGCGATCGTCATTGGAAGAAGGGTTCGTAACGTAACTCCTGCTGCTGCAGCGCGTTACATCTTTGGATACACGGCCGCCCAGGACATTAGCGATCGCACGATTCAAAATGCGGAAAGCCAGTGGGCTCGATGCAAGTCTTTTGACACCTTTACGCCAATGGGACCGTATGTGGAGACAAAAATCGACCCGCATGATTTAACCATTCAGCTTTTTCAGAACGGACAACTAAGGCAGAACTCGAATACCAGCCAGTTGATCTTTAATTGTTTTCAGATTGTCAGTTTTGTCTCCACCAATATGACGCTCCTGCCGGGAGATGTTATCCTCACTGGAACACCCAGTGGTGTTGGTCCCATCGAGTCAGGTGATCGGCTCGAAGTTCGGATTCAAGGACTGGCACCCCTCGTCAACACCGTTAAATAAACTTTTTTCTGTCCAAACCCCTGGTTTAGGGCATTTTGTGCCCTTATTTGATTTATGCGTTGGTCCAATTGTCTCATTCCTACTTTAAAAGAATCCCCAGCTGAAGCTGAAATCGTATCCCATCGCCTGCTGCTGAGGGCTGGATTAATCCGGAAATTAACGGGTGGCCTTTACATTTTTCTGCCTCTTGGCCTGCGCGCTTTGCGGAAGGTCGAAAACATCGTCAGGGAGGAAATGAATCGATCAGGCGCCCTGGAGGTTTTGATGCCCGCCCTTCAGCCTCCAGAGATATGGGAACAAAGTGGCAGATACGCAACGGCTCAGGATGTTTTCTTCAAGGTAAAGGACCGTGCTCGAAAAGAATGGATCCTTGGACCAACTCACGAAGAGGTGATTACCACCCTTGTTGCGGGCGAGTTGAGTTCCTACCGGCAGCTACCCAAAAATTTTTACCAGATTCAGACGAAGTTTCGTGATGAAATTCGGCCCCGTTTCGGATTAATGAGGGCCAAAGAATTCATCATGAAGGATGCGTACAGCTTTGATAGTAGCGATGAGGCTTCCCAGATCAGCTATAAAAAAATGTATGACGCTTACTCACGCATTTTTGCACGTTGCGGACTAAAGGCATTCGCGGTGGAAGCGGATACGGGTGTCATGGGTGGAAAATTCTCACACGAATTCATGGTTCCTGCCGAAACAGGAGAAAATGAAGTCGTATATTGTGAAGCCTGCGGCTACGCGGCGAATATTGAAAAAGCAACCAGCCAATCCGCGCTTCACGCTCCGCTTAGCGCTGACGCAGCGAAATCAGTGGAGAAGTTCCTGACTCCGGGCGCATTGACCATCGATCAACTTTCGAAAAACCATCAGGTGCCAGCTCATCTGCAAATTAAAACGCTGGTTTATGTGGTGGAAGATAAACCCGTTTTGATTCTTGTTCGGGGGGATCACCAACTGAATGAAGCGAAATTAACAGGTCTCCTTGGGACTGCCTCGTTTCGCCAAGCAAACGCCGAAGAAATTTTTGCTCATCTGAACGCCCATCCCGGAAGCCTCGGCGCGGTGGGAGTAAAGACGTTGTCCGTGTACGCAGACGAAGTCCTTCAGCGATCCGTCGGAATGACAACCGGAGCCAATGAAGATGGTGTTCATCTTCGAAACGTGGAAATTGGACGTGATATTCAAGTCACCCGATGGGGAGATTTACGCACTGCACAAGCTGGGGAAAACTGCAGCAAATGCGGAGGACCTTTGAAGATCCAGCGAGCGATTGAGGTGGGCCACGTCTTCAAACTCGGCACCAAGTATAGTGAAAGTCTGAAGGCCTTATTTTTGGATGAGAAAGGACAGCAACAGCCAGCGATCATGGGGTGTTACGGGATTGGAGTAACAAGAACACTTCAGGCGATTATCGAACAATCCAACGACAAGGACGGCATCGTTTGGCCAATGAATGTTGCTCCGTATACTGTTTGCCTCACCCCGCTGACGGTGACTCCAGGAAGCGCGGTGATGGAATTGGCAGAAAAAATTTATGCGGAATTGACCGAAAAGGGGATCGACGTCATCATGGATGATCGGGATGAGCGCCCTGGTTTTAAATTTAAGGATTCCGAACTCATTGGCTTTCCTGTGCGGCTTGCCATTGGAGAGAAAAGCCTGGCTAAAGGCGAAGTGGAACTGAAGCTCAGGGGAGGGATACTGACCCCGATTCCGGCAGATAAAGCCGTCGAGGAAATCGTTTCGCTGATTCAAAGCAAACGCAGTTAACTATTCGAGGGAAGACCTGGAGGATTGTCTAAGCGAAACAATCTTTCCGGGCCCTGCCGGGGAATCGAGCTCAGAAAGCATTTTTGTTGAGCAGTCAGGGCAGACCCCATGGGTGAAGGTGATTTCAGTTCGTTCGCGCAGGTATTTTTCGACCTGGTTCCAAATACCTTCATCATCGCGGATTTTTTTGCAACAGCTGCAAATAGGCAGGAACCCGCCCAACACTTTGGTGTGTTGGGCTAAAGCTTCTTGTAATTGAGTAGATAGGTTGTCCTTTTCCAGTTCCCCCTTTTTTCTGGCGATGGCATAGCGGATGGCACGCTGTAATTGGTCTGCCTGAATTTCTCCTTTAATGAGATAGTCAGCGGCACCCAATTCAAGCGCATGCACGTCCAGTCCAACTTGTTCCCTTCCTGTCAGGATAATGATGGGTGTTTTCCATCTTGAAGCGACGGCTTTCTGCAGCAATTCCATCCCCGAGGGAACTCCAAGGCCGAAATCAAGAAGACAGGCGTCATAATCCGCATCAAGCATGTGATGGAGGGCATATTTGGATTCGTTGATCCAATCCAGGCAGTATTCATCGGCGAACGTCGACAGGTATCGCTTGATCAGTAAATAGTCCGATTCTTCGTCCTCAATTATAAGAATTTGGAGTGGGGTCTTTTCGAGGGAGTGATTTAGCATAAACATCTGCTGACTACTAATCTGTAACAGGCATGGGGAGTGCCATTCTCAGGTATGCGAACCGCACTGCTTAAAAAATCCTGTATCTTTCTTTTGTGCCCGCAATACTTCACCCGATGTTTGAACTTTTAAAAACTGATCATGCCACGAAAGCAAGATTGGGCCGAGTCACCACTGCACGGGGAGTGATCGATACTCCGGTATTCATGCCGGTGGGAACCCAGGGGAGTGTCAAAGCGCTCGATCCTCGCGAATTAATCGAGATGGGGACCCAAATCATGCTGGGAAACACCTATCACCTCAATTTGCGACCCGGTCTGGAAATCATTCAGGCAGCGGGTGGCCTTCATAAATTCATTAGCTGGAAAAAGCCGATCTTGACAGATAGCGGCGGATTCCAAGTCTTCAGCCTATCTCCAATCCGCAAAATAAAACCGCACGGAGTGGAGTTCAGGTCACACTTGGATGGATCGCTCTTGTTCATCGGGCCAAAAGAAAGCATGCACATCCAAAAGGTGCTAGGGTCTGACATTGCCATGCTTTTCGACGAATGCCCTGCGCACGGTTGCAGCCCCAAGGAAGCTGCGGCTGCTGTGGAGAGAACCATTCGTTGGGCCCTGGAATGCAGGGAACAGGAAAGAGCGGACGGGCAACAGTATTTTGGAATAGTTCAGGGTGGTTCCGATGCATCGCTCCGTGAACAATGCGCAAAAGCCCTGGTAGCGATGGATTTTGATGGGTATGCCATTGGTGGAGTAAGTGTCGGGGAACCGGAACCGGAAATGATGCGTGCGGTGGATTATACCGAGCCATTTTTGCCAGCGAATAAAGCGCGATACGCGATGGGATTGGGAACTCCTGCTCAACTAGTGGAACTGGTGGCTCGGGGCGTCGATATGTTTGATTGTGTCCTTCCAACGAGGGTAGCCCGAAATGGAACTGCTTTTACTTCAAAGGGATCCGTTAACATCAAAGCAGGGTACAACAAGGCTGATTTTAGCCCTATTGAGGAGAACTGCGCCTGCTACGCCTGCCAAAACTTCAGTCGCGCTTATTTGCGGCATTTGTTGAACGTGGATGAGATTTTGGGTCTAAGAATGGTAAGTGTTCACAATTCGCATATGTATTTGAAATTGATGCAGGATATCCGAGAAAATATCGCTGCCGGCACGTTTGGAGAGTTTCGTCGTAAATATGCCGAGCAATATGTCCCTACACAAAAAATTCTGGATGACCGAGCTCAGGACATTTTAAAACAGAGTGGACATGGAGAAGTGGCGAGCAGGGGAGAGTAAAAAACCGATAAGGGAGTGGGTGGTCAGTCCGGGGAAAGGGCTGTAGTCGAACCATTTTTGCTAACGAAAGCTTGCTAAATTCGGTTAGCTCCATAAATTTATCGGCTCACTTGATCCAAAGTATGATTGTTGCGAGATTACAAATGTTAGCGATGGGAAATGCCCAAAACGGAGCAAACCAGCCATGGTTTGTGAGTATGGGGCCGATGATCGTCATGGTCGTCGTGTTTTATCTGGTGTTCATACGCCCTCAACAAAAGAAGGCGAAAGAAATGGCAAACCTGCTCAAAGCGCTCAAAACGGGAGATCGAGTCGAGACCAGTTCTGGAATCATAGGCACCGTGGTAAGTGTCCGGGAATCGTCTGTTTGCCTTCGGTCCGAGGATGCCAAGATGGAAGTTTCCAAATCATCCATAGCCAAAGTAAGTAAATCTTAAGCTTTCTGTAGATAATGAAGAGAAATAACACGTTTCGTTGGGTGGTTGTCGTCCTGTTTGTAGCCTGGGCGATCAGTTCTATTTATCCTCCAACCAGCAAGAACCTTTATGAAACTTTTAAGGAAGAGGCCGCGAATCGCGATGCAGCTTTCACAAACATTCTTTCCAGGGCGGACCAGCTTGAGAAAGAATTCCCTAATCGGGGTTATAACAATTTAAAAGCCGCCGCTGGCACCAATGAGCTAAATAAATACTTCGCTTTTGATGTTAAAAGCGAGCTCGACCAAAATGCTGCTGTTTTGAACAAGCTCCAGCGGAAGGGCGCAGGCAAAGTGAAGCTCGGGCTGGATTTACAGGGCGGAACGGAATTTCTTGTTGCCCTGGATAATTCCCGTGCTTCTCAAGACACAAATAAGGTTAAGTTAGACGACTCCGAACGCACCCGCCTGACCAGTCAGGCTATCGAAGTACTGCGTAAACGGGTGGATAAATTCGGCGTGGCCGAACCTGTCCTGCAACCTTCCGGCAATGACCGAATCATCATCCAATTGCCCGGCTTATCTGAAGTGGACAAGCAGGCCGCCCGCAACCAGATTGAAAAAGCGGCCTTTTTGGAATTCCGCATGGTTCATGAACAAAGCGATGAACTGCTGAAAGAAGGACGAATTCCTCCCGACTACGAAGTCTTGAGGGAAAAAATGGTGAGTAAAACTGGCGAAGTTACTTATTACCCTATGCTGGTTCAGAAGAAACTGGCCAACAATCTTACAGGCAAATATATCAAACGCGCATACGTGATTCGCGACGATATTTCCAACACCCCGCAAATCGCTTTTGAATTAAACTCGGAAGGAGCTCCGCTTTTCGCCCAGGTCACCCGTGAAAACGTGGGTCGCAAACTGGGAATCGTTCTGGATGGTGAACTTTATTCGGCACCAGTAATCAACGGGGAAATCCCCAACGGTCGTGGAACCATTACTTTGGGGCTAAATCCTGATGTCAAGTCCGCCTTTGACCTGGCAAATGTCCTGGAAAACCCTCTGGAAACACCGGTGCATATTATCAAGTCCCAGGAAGTGGAACCAAGCCTCGGTAAAGACAACATTCGTAACGGAATTCGCTCAGCTTTCATCGGCGTTGTGGCCGTTGCCGGCTTCATGTTGGTTTACTACATGTGGGGCGGTTTGATCGCTAACATTGCCTTGCTCGTCAATCTCCTGATGCTGGTTGGTGTGATGTGTTCTGTAGGCACTACGTTCACTTTGCCTGGCATTGCCGGTATCGTCCTCACAGTCGGTATGGCAGTGGACGCCAACGTTTTGATTTTTGAGCGTATCAGGGAAGAATTGGCCCTTGGCAAATCATTGCGAGGGGCATTGGCAGCAGGTTATGACAAAGCTTTCAGCACCATTTTCGACTCGCACTTAACGACCTTGATTTCATCGGTCATCCTCATTTACATGGGTACCGGTTCGGTTAAAGGCTTCGGCGTAGCGCTCACCATCGGTGTCGCTTTAAGCTTGTTCACCTCACTGGTTATTACCCGGCTGATTTTCGATTGGCTCATCGACCGGAATATCCTCAAAACTCTTCCAATGCTGCATTTGATTCGCGGTGCACATTTCGACTTTATGCGGCTGGCCAAAGTGGCATTCGCGCTCACCTGGATTCTCATAGTAATCGGAATTGGTTACGGTGTTCATCGTGGGAACAAAGTGATGGGAATTGATTTCGCTGGTGGTGACTCCACTACTTTGGCTTTCAAGGAGAAAATCGACCAGGGCAAGATCCACGATGTTTTGACCAAAGCGAATCAGCCGGATGCTCAGATACAATATCAACGCGATCCCGCCAGCAACACTGAACGGTTGCAGGTAGTCACCGCCTTTAATACAGGACAGAGTGTGGTTGCCGGACTGACCAGCGCTTTTCCAAATGCCGGATTTACGGTGTTGGGAAGTGATCGAGTCGGACCGGTGGTAGGAGAAGAAATTCTGAAGTCTGCGATCACGGCCTCTTTGATGGCCATGGCTGGCATCCTTATCTACATCGCTTTTCGCTATGAATTTTCCTTCGCAGTTGGGGCAATCGTGGCAGTAATTCACGACATCCTCATGACCCTGGGCTGGTTCTTTTTGACGGGAAGACAACTCAACGCACCGATGGTTGCTGCGATTCTAACCATTATCGGGTTTTCACTAAACGATACGATCGTGATTTTCGACCGTATTCGGGAAGATCTGAAGTTGGGGGTTAAAGGATCCTTTAAGGACGTCATGAACAGGGCGCTGAATCAGACTTTAAGTCGAACGATCATCACTTCTGGAACGGTATTTTTGGCCACGTTGTCACTTTTCTTGTTCGGTGGAGGTGTGATCGAGGACTTCGCGTTCACTTTCCTGGTGGGTATTCTTACCGGAACCTACTCCAGTATTTATATCGCCAGTGCCATCGTACTCTGGTGGCACAAAGGTCAACGTCCTGTGGCAATTCAGACTGGCACGCCTGTTAATAATGTGATCGAGGCGTAAACTACGAGGAGATGCTTGCTCTTGCGCAAATCTCCTCCTGGCATTGGATCGGTTTCTTAGCATTCGTCCTTTTCTTCGTGGCGATGGACCTTGGGGTGTTCCATCGCCACGCTCATGTAGTCCGTTTCAGGGAAGCGCTTTCGTGGACCGTTGCCTGGTTTTTACTGGCGATGGTTTTCGCCCTGTTCATTCGCAAGTCCATAGGTCACGAAGAATCGGTAGAATTCACGACGGGCTATATCCTGGAGCTGTCGCTATCCATGGACAATGTGCTGGTGATTGCCTTGATCTTTCCTTATTTCCGAGTGCCTCTCGTATTTCAGCACCGCATTCTTTTTTGGGGCATCCTGGGGGCGCTCGTGATGAGAGGAGCGATTATTGCCATGGGCGCCGCGTTGATTCATCGGTTTCAGTGGATATTATTGGTGTTCGGTGCGTTCCTCGTTTTGAGCGCCATTAAAATGATTTTTTCCAACGATGACGGCGCGCATCCCGAGAAGAATTTGATTTTAAAAGTCATTAGAAAATTTTTTCCCGTTTCGGAGGATTTCGATGGGGAAAAATTTCTAACTCAACATAAGGGAAGGACGGCGCTGACACCGCTGGCTCTGGTGTTGATTATGGTTGAAACGACTGACTTGATTTTCGCTGTCGATTCAATACCGGCAATCTTCGCAGTAACCGAGAATGCGTACGTGGTATTCACGTCCAACATGTTTGCGATCCTGGGACTTCGATCGCTTTATTTCGTTCTGGCAGGCGCGATTGGTTATTTCCGATATCTAAAACTAGGCCTTTCAATTGTCCTGATGTTCATTGGAGGAAAGATGCTTGTTCACAAGCAATGGTCGATTTCGCCAACGGTGTCCCTGTATATCGTAGCGTCGATTATTGGACTTTCAGTTCTGGTTTCCCTGATTGCGGCAGTGATTACGAGGAGGAAAGCAGAATCGAACAAGGATGACGATTGACGCAATGGATTTCCAATGGAAAGTAAGAAAGCCTTCGCCACAGATAATTGAAAACCTGCAACAGGGACTTCAACTAAGCCGCCTGCTGGCCGCGCTCCTCGTAAATCGCGGGCTTGGCAGCAAAGAGTCGGCGTCCTTTTTCCTGGATCCCAGGCTGCGTCATTTGCGAGATCCATTTCAGATTCCCGACCTGGAGAAGGCAGCTTCTTTACTATGGGAAGCGATTGAAGCGCGACGCAAAATTGTAATTTTTGGAGATTACGATGTGGATGGAGTGACAGCTACAGCCATTTTGGTGGAGGTCCTGCAATGCCTGGGAGCAGTTGTATCGGCTTACCTGCCAAATCGAAAGGATGAGGGATACGGCCTGACTCAAACCGGCCTGGAAGGCTGTCTGGCTTTAACCCCGGAAGTATTGATAGCGGTTGACTGTGGGTCCAACTCCGATGACTTGATCACATGGATGCTTGAGATTCATCGAATTCCGACGATTGTTATTGATCATCATCAAGTAATCACTCCTGCCAAAAAAGCGGCGGCGCTGGTGAATTGTCTACTCTCGTCCAATCTGGACGACCATGTTCTTTGTTCCGCCGGACTAGCTTTCAAGATGGCGCATGGATTGTTGAAAAAGGGGCGTGTCGCTGGGAATTTAGCAGCCGACCGCGTGGATTTGAAATACTGGCTGGACCTTGTGGCACTGGGAACGATTGCCGATCATGTTCCTTTGACCGGTGAGAATCGCATCTTTGTTTCGGCAGGCCTTAAATCGCTGGGAACGTCCGTCCGTCCCGGCGTAGTGGCCTTGAAGGAAATTTCCGAACGGCCCGGAGAAGTGGACTGCCAGACGGTTTCATTTCAATTGGCGCCACGCCTAAATGCCTCTGGAAGACTTGAAAGCGCAAAGGCCTCCCTCGATTTGTTGCTTTCCAAGGATTGCCGGACAGCAGGCTCACTGGCCACTATTCTGGAGACGCAAAACAACGAACGGAGAGAGATTGAAAGGGTGACGACAAATGAAGCAATTTCTCAGGTCCGTGCCCGATACGGAAACAGCATTCCAGCCTTTATTTTGGAAGCCAACCCAAAATGGCATATCGGTGTTGTCGGCATTGTCGCGGCCCGTATCGTTTCGGAGTTTAAGGTTCCGGCAATTATTGCAGGAGGAGACGGAGCGTTTCTTCGAGGTTCAGGACGGAGCGTTGAAGGATGCGACCTGGTTTCGTGTCTTCAGGAATGCAAAGATCTGCTTCATAAATTTGGTGGTCATGCGATGGCGGCAGGAGTTACTTTGCAACCCGAGAACGTGAACTTGTTGCAGGAGAGGCTGGATCAACTGGTCAATTCAAAATATGGATCGCGGGTTCAGCCACCCCTCCACATTGACTTGGAAGTCTTACTTTCCGAAATTACGTTCGAGGCGCTGGTGCAAGTGGAACGCATGGCTCCCCATGGGCATGGAAACGAGCCAATAAAACTTCTGATTAAAAATGTGTACCATCAAAGGCCCCCAATGAGAATGGGCAAAGAGAATCAGCATATTAAATGCTGGGTCACAGATGGAACGACTACTTTGCAGGCAGTAAAATGGAACGCAAAAAATGCCTCCATTCCAAAAGTTGCCTTTGACCTGGTGGCAACTCCAGCCTTGAACGAATTTAACGGTTCCTCCAGCGTTCAGCTTACCATACTCGATTGGAAACTGCCCACGATCCTGGAAGAGATTAAATCATGACATCCGCAATTATTGTCGCAGCCGGCAAAGGAACCCGCATGGGTGCAGATCGAGATAAGCTATTTCTGGAAGTAGGGGGGAAACCGGTGATTGCGCATACGTGGGATATTTTCGATCGCTCCCCGTTGATTGATGAAATTGTTATTGTTATTCGAGCAGGGATGGAGGCTTCCTTTGAGCAAATGGCAACACAATATCGATTCACCAAGAAGGTGATTTTCGCTCACGGGGGCAGAGAACGACAAGACTCCGTGTGGAATGGACTGCAGGCTTTATCTCCAGGAAGTGACGTGGTTGCCATTCAGGACGGGGCACGACCCTGCACCACCTCACTATTGTTGGAACAGTGTATTCGTGCGGCTCGCGAATTTGGAGCGGCTGTGGCCGCACAGCGGGTCATTGATACCATCAAGGCGTCAGAGGACGGCTTGACGGTTTCCTCTCACCTTGACAGGTCCAAGCTTTGGGCCGTGCAGACTCCCCAAACGTTTCGGGTTCCAATCATCCTTGAAGCTTTGCGGACCGTGAAAGAGCGGGGAGTCGTAGTCACCGACGACACCGCCGCCTGCGAACTCATTGGTCAATCCGTTCGGCTGGTACCATGCCTAACCCCCAATCCAAAAGTCACCCTGCAGGAAGACCTGCCCTACATTGAATTTCTGCTTTCGCGGACGAATAGTTGATTGCAAGTCTTGCCAAGATCGAAAACCAAACCTAGTTTTGTTATCGGCCATTATGAGAATAAAGCTTTTTTATCCTGTTATGATCTCCGGTCTGGCCATCAACTTGATTATCGGAGGTCAGGTCTATTTCTCCAGTGTTAACGCTGCCGAGAAAGACGAGCCTTATCCCAACTACCGTTTGTTCGCAGAGGTCCTGGAAAAAGTAAAACAGGAATACGTGGATGGCAGCAAGATCACTTACAAGGAGCTGGTCCACAATGCCTTGAAGGGAGTATTGGGGACGCTCGATCCTCATTCCGAGTTCATGGAGCCGAGCAAATTTGATGAGCTGAAGAAAGATACTGAAGGCGAA
The DNA here is from genome assembly GCA_028293375.1 of Verrucomicrobiales bacterium. GTDB lineage: Bacteria > Verrucomicrobiota > Verrucomicrobiia > Limisphaerales > JAQGOY01 > JAQGOY01. The sequence goes on from JAQGOY010000072.1 coordinate 12,995, forward strand.
TTTGGCGGGGTGGGAATAGTGGTTCAGCTGAACAAGGAAAAAAGCCTGACGATTGTCTCTCCAATGGAAGATACCCCGGGCTACCGCGCCGGAATCCTGTCGGGAGACAGGATCATGAAGATCGACACTACCAGCACTGAAAAATTTGGGCTCGAGGACGCGGTTAAACTTTTGCGCGGGGAACCGGGAACAGATGTCACCCTGACAATCCTTCGTCCATCCACCGGGGCGTTGAAGGATTACAAGCTGACGCGGGCGAAGATCAAAGTTGACACGGTCAAGGACATTAACAATAAAAAGGAATTTCCGATCAGTGACAATAGTATTGGATATATCCGCCTGACACAATTCGGGGATCATACTTCCTCCGACATGGAAAAGGCATTGAAAAAGCTCGAAGGGCAGGGGATGCAAGGCCTGATTCTCGACTTGAGGGGAAATCCGGGAGGACTGCTGGAGCAGGCAGGGTTGGTTTGCGAGAAATTCCTGCCAAAGGGCCAACTGATTGTTTCGACAGAAGGAAGAACCGCCAACAAACGCGATCCTTATTACGCTCACGGGGGGTCCCGGCATCCCAATCTTCCCATGGTGATTTTGGTCAATGGGGGGAGCGCCAGCGCAGCCGAGATCGTTGCGGGCTGTTTGCAGGATCTTCAACCAATAACCCACGCGATCGTTTTGGGTGAACAAACTTTCGGCAAGGGGTCAGTCCAGAGCATTCTCCCGCTTCCAGATGGATCTGCGCTTCGGTTAACCACTGCGAAGTACTACACGCCCAGCCACAAAGTAATTCATGAAAAAGGAATTACTCCAGATATTTTGGTCCCGATGACGGACGAGGATGAACGAAATCTTTTTCTGAAACGAGTGCCGGGAGGAGTGGAATCGCTCGATCCAAAGGAACGAAGCAAAGTTGAGACTGCGCGAGATCTGCAATTGGACCGGGCCATGGATTTGTTAAAGGGAATCACTCTTTACACAAAAAATCAAAAGGCCGGGACCAGGATGGCCGCGAAATAAGGTGGCTCTTCTCTCCATTGAGACTTCATGCGACGAAACCAGCGTGGCCATCGTTGATCGAGGCGAGGTTTTGTCCAACGTGGTGAGCTCGCAAACGCATTTACACGCGGAATATGGCGGAGTCGTTCCCGAACTGGCAACCAGAGAGCACTTGCGAAATTTTGGTCCCATCGCGCGCGAAGCCCTAAGGTCTGCATCGGTGTCGCTGAGTGATTTAAAATGCGTTGCTGCGACCCGCGGACCAGGACTCCCGACGTCGTTACTCATTGGGATGAAATGCGGTCAAGCGCTTTCCTACTCGATTGGAATTCCATTTTACTGAATTCATCACCACGAAGCCCATTTATACTCTCCCTGGATTCGAAAAGAAGCTGAACGAATTTATCTCGAAGCGATCCAGCCCTCTGTTTCATTGATCGTTAGTGGAGGACATACGCTGCTGGTCTTCGTGCCTGTGTCTTTCGAACACCGGGTGCTTGGTGGAACACGGGATGATGCCGCAGGGGAATGTTTCGATAAAGTGGCCAAGCTGATTGGATTGCCTTATCCAGGCGGTCCCGAGCTGGATCGACTGGCCAATGAAGGTAACCCGCAGGCCTATTCTTTTCCTCGGCCTCTTATACATGAACCGAATTATGATTTCAGCTTTTCAGGATTAAAAACCTCCGTTCGATATTTCCTGGAAAAGCATCCCGAAGCCTTAGCGACTGCCATCGATGTAAAAAACCTGTGCGCCAGCGTTCAGGCAGCCATTGTGGAAGTGCTGGTTCAAAAAACCGTCCGAGCCGCGACGTATTATCACGTGAAATACATTACCATTTCGGGTGGCGTATCCTGCAACACCGGGCTTAGATCTGCGCTGGGTGCAGCGGCGAAAAAAGCAGGCATGGAACTCAAAGTGGCGCCTGCACAACTCTGCACCGATAACGCCGGAATGGTCGGGATACTTGCCGAGCAATACTTTGATAAAAACATCACGGCCACGCCTTACGATTCTGAAATCGTTCCGGGGTGGGATCTGGCTACGCTGCATTCGGAAGCCAGATAAGAGCTTTTTTGACTTCCTGCCCCTGATTGACTAGCCTGACCCCCGCATGAAATTAATTCGTTACTCCGACCCTGATTTTGACAGCGAGCTAATCGGCCTTGCGGGCGAGAGTTCTCTCTTTGATCAGGGGATAGAAGAACGAACCTGGAGCATTATCCAGGAAGTGCTGAATAAGCGCGATGAGGCGCTTATCCAGTATACGCATCAATTTAATGGGTTCGAAACAACTCCTGATCGCCTGAAAGTAAACCGGGCGGAGCTGCTCACCGCCTCGTTGAAAGCGACCCCAGGACTTCGAAAAAGCGTGAAGGAAGCCTGGCAGAACATCCGATTGTTTGCCAACAAAGGTCTGAGAAAACCATGGTCGACGCGTAATTCGCACGGGGCCAGCGTAGGGGAGAAGTTTGATCCATTGTCGCGAGTAGGGATTTACGTACCCGGCGGAACGGCTCCGCTGGTTTCCACGGCATTAATGACCATCACGCTCGCCAAAGTTGCAGGATGCAAGGAAATCGTTGTCTGCACTCCATGCGCTAAAGATGGGTCCATCAACTCTTCACTGCTGTACGCAGTGCAAGCGGCGGGAGCAACCGAAATTTACAGACTCGGAGGGGCGCAGGCCATTGCGGCCATGGCCCTTGGAACTCCAACGGTCAGAAAAGTACAAAAGGTTTTTGGGCCAGGAAATTCGTATGTCGTAGCGGCCAAGCGACTGCTTTTCGGACATGTCGGTATTGATTTACTTCCCGGGCCGAGCGAAGTGCTGGTGCTTGCCGATGCGGGCGCGAACCCGGAATACGTAGCGGCGGACCTTGTCGCGCAGGCAGAGCATGGCTCAGGACATGAACGAGTGTGGCTTGTGACCGACTCGAAACCGTTAATAAAAACGGTGGAAAATTGCATTAAAAGAAACATCGAGCTCCGAGACCGGAAACAAGCAATCAAGGCGTCATTAGATAACAATGGCGCTATTATCCTGGTCCGAAACCTGAAACAAGCAGTGGCTGTGGCGAATCAACTAGCTCCCGAACACTGCGAGCTTCTAGTGAAAAACCCCCGTTCCCTGATTTCGTCCATTACAACCTCGGGCGCTATTTTTGTCGGTCAATATTCTCCCACCGTGGTCGGCGACTACGTGGCAGGTCCGAGTCATACGTTGCCTACTGGAGGAGCCGGACATGCGTTTTCCGGGCTTACTGTGGATCAATTCCAAAGAAGGACGAGCGTTGTGGAATACTCCAGAGCAAACTTGAAGAAAGCGCTCCATGCGGTGCAGGACTTCGCCCAGATGGAAGGACTCGATGGACATGGGGCTTCGGCAACGATACGGTTCGGCAAAACGGCCGGAACCAAACTCACCAAAACAAAGCGGGATCGATCATGAAAGTCGCTTCTTATATCAGGCCATTGGTCGCAAATTTGGATGTATATGTGCCGGGAGAGCAGCCAAAAGTTAAAGACCTCATCAAATTAAACACCAATGAGAATCCCTACCCTCCTTCGCCCGGAGTAATCTCGGCAATCAGGAAGGCGACAGATTCCCGATTGAGGCTGTATCCAAATCCCACCTGTGAACCATTGCGAAACAGGTTGGCCAAATATCATCGTTGCCACCCGGAACAAATCCTGGTCGGCAATGGTTCCGACGAAATTCTGGCGCTGGTCTTAAAAGCTTTTGTAGAGCCTTCCGCTGGATCGGTCGTAAATAAAGATGTCATTCAATATTTTACCCCGAGCTATTCGCTTTATCCCGTCCTGGCAAGCATCCATGGATGCAGAGCCAACCCGGTTGCCCTGGGAAAATCGTTTGAAATTCCTGCATTGTCCCAACTGAAAAGAAGGGGCTGGAGTTTTTCCGCACCTTTGTCACTGATCACGACCCCGAACGCCCCAAGCGGAACTGCCTATACGACCTCAACCCTGGAACAACTCTGTCGAAAACAAAAAGGGATAGTCCTCCTGGATGAAGCCTATGGCGATTTTGCCCAAGAAAACGCAATGGAGTTGGCGCTTAAGATTCCAAATGTTTTGGTTGCGCGGACCTTCTCAAAGGCGTTTTCACTGTGTTTCCAACGGATCGGTTACTGTGTGGGAGATGTTCAATTAATTCAGGCCCTTGATAAAATTCGCGATAGTTACAACGTAAATGGGCTGGGCCAAATTGCCGCAGAGGCGACGCTCGATGATATCAATTATTATCATAAAACCTGGAAGCGAATTATTGACACGCGCGAAGGTTTCACGAGTGCTTTGCGAGCCTTGAAATTTGAAATGGCACCCAGCCAAACCAACTTTATTTTCGCAAAACCGCCTGACAAACCGGCCAAACAATGGCTGCAAACTTTAAAAGACAACAAGATTTTGGTGAGGTGGTTCCCCTATCCTGAAACAAAAGACTACCTTCGTATCACTATAGGCACGGAAGCTCAAATGAAGTCGTGTCTTAAGGTTTTCAAGGCTTTTCTGAATCAATAATAACTCTTTTCCCCGCCCCCCGTTTCCAGTATCTACAAGCTGTGTATTTGGACTATTACGGGCTAAAAGAGCCTCCATTTAACATAACCCCGAATCCTCGCTTCCTTTTTTACAGTGGGAAACATCGTGAAGCTTTTAATCATTTGCTTTATGGGATTCGGGAGAGGAAGGGATTTGTCCAGCTCACAGGAGAGATTGGGGCGGGTAAAACCACATTGTGCCGAGCGTTACTGGAAGAGCTTGGACCGGCATTTTCCACCGCCCTTATACTCAATCCCGTTCTCGATGCCGACCAGTTGATGAAGGCAATAGCAATGGAGTTTGGCCTCGAAGTGAAAGGGCTGGACCGACTTGAGACTGTTGCCGAAATAAACAAATTTTTGTTGTCACAGGTGGATCAAAAGAAGGACGCGGTTTTGATCATCGACGAAGCCCAGGATTTGACCAACCCATTGCTGGAACAGGTAAGATTACTTTCCAACCTGGAGACGGACGATAGAAAATTAGTGCAGATTGTTTTGATGGGGCAACCGGAACTCCGGGACCGTTTGAATGATCCAACTTTGCGTCAATTGAGGCAGCGAATCACCGTGCGCTATCATCTTCAGGCACTGCAGCGAAGTGAATTGGGGCAATATATTCAGCACCGACTTCACGTCTCTGGTTCAAAAGGAGGTCCCTTTTTTACTCCTATGGCCATTTGGAGGATACATCGCTACACCAAAGGTGTTCCAAGATTGGTAAATGCGTTGTGCGACAAATGTTTGCTCGCCGGTTATGTTCAACAGCGGGACACTATCGATTACAAAATGGTTGGACGTGCAGTTCGAGAATTGGAAGGGGAGATTTACGTATGAGTCTTATTAACGACGCTCTCAAGCGCGCTGGTCAAAACAGCAACAAGCCGCCTGAGGGGGGAGGCCCTCCTCCCACAATGCATCTGGCCCGCACCCCGGACAATTCACCATTCCCATTTATCCCGGCACTGCTGGTCGTTATTTTTTGTTTGGCAGGATTGTTTTTCTACCTTGGGATCAGATCGAAGAAAGAAAAGTCCATTGCAGATCGTACAGCCACCGCGCCTCAAACCATTCCCATTGCGCCGACTGCCAATGACTCGAAACTTTCAAATTCAGCCAACATGCCGAGAGTAATCGGCACCACAGTCGGCGGGAGCACCCAAAAATCGAGAATAAAGATAAGCACCAATATCGTCTATCGGACAAACATCTTGCAGGAATCCGCGGCCCAAACAAATTTGGCTGCAACTGAAGTTGAGGCATTAAAAAAGGAAATCACAGCGGGTGACGCGACCTCCACGACAACCAGCAATGCAGTTGTGCCGATCGGCGCTCAAGAGATTGTATTAAAATTGCAGGGTATTTTCTATCGCCAAAATAATCCATCTGCATTGATTAATAACAGGACGGTGATGAAAGGCTCTGTCATTGAAGGAAGCAAGGTTGTGGGGATTGAACGCGAATCTGTGATCCTTGAAAAAGGCGGGACTACCAATGTGCTCCGAATGACCAATTATTAATTGGCATGGATCACAAAAGTTCCGAACCGCGAAAATCACTCCTCTGGAGTGCATTACCATTTATAGCGTTCGTCGTTCTTACTTATTTTCAGGGAGGGGAAGGCAACTCCCGGTATTATTGGTATCTCTTCAAGACGGTTGCAGGTGGGCTCCTGCTGATTCCGATGGCCGCGCACTTGCCGGAGATGCGTGTGTCGATTTCCTGGATAGGATTTGGCGCAGGAACACTCATAGCGGTTATCTGGATATTCCTTGATCCTCTTTATCCTCATTTGGGAGCGATGCTGTCAAAGGCAGGAATCACTTCACAGCATGCCATCAAAAGCGTAGCCGTATGGAATCCGCACACATCCTTTACTCCAGGTGTCGCGATTTTTTTCGTTGTTGTAAGGCTGGTTGGATCGAGCTGCGTAGTTCCGTTTTTGGAAGAAATATTTTTTCGATCCTTTGTTTACAGGTACATCATTTCAGCAGAGTTTCAGAAAATCCCCTTTAACCAATTTTCATGGAAGGCGTTTACTGCCACCTCCCTGATATTTGGATTTGAGCATGAAGAATGGCTTGCTGGAATTATAAGCGGCTTTATTTTTCAAATATTAGTCCTTAAAAATGGAAGGCTGAAGGAAGCGATATTCGCTCACGGGATAGCCAATCTGGCTTTGGGTTCCTGGGTGATTGGCACTGGCAGCTACCATTTCTGGTAAGGACCGAGGTTCCGCATTTTATCACCCTTGACTCGCCCCGATAGTCTGATTATAGCGTTGTTTACATAAACGATCTTTGCCACTGAAGTGGCCCCTAGAAAAGAACATGAGCACAACCGAAAAACACCAATTTCAAGCTGAAATTCAACAGCTTTTGAACATAGTCATCCATTCCCTGTACACCGATAAGGAAATCTTTATTCGAGAATTGATTTCAAACGCGGCCGACGCATGCGAAAAATTGCGTTTCCTACAGAGCTCTGGGACCGAGGTTGTCGAAAGCGACCTTGCTCTGAAAATTTCTCTAAAATCTGATGACAAAGAAAATACGATCACCATCTCGGATAACGGGATTGGGATGACGCATGAGGAGCTGGTTACGAATCTTGGGACCATTGCCCACTCCGGCTCCAAAGCATTCCTGAAGCAGCTCAGCGAAGACCAAAAGGGAGGAACCAGTTTGATCGGTCAATTCGGCGTTGGGTTCTATTCTGCTTTCATGGCTGGCAAACAGGTCACAGTTTTAACGAAGTCCTTCAAACCGGGTGAAAAGGGTTGGAAATGGATTTCAGATGGTTCCGGTGGATATGAAATTGAGGAAGCACCGGATCTCCCTCGGGGCACCCAGATTCAAATTTCCTTGAAGGAAGAATCCAAAGAGTTTGCCGGGGAATGGCGCCTGGAGCAGGTCATTAAGCAATATTCCAATTTCGTGCAGTTCCCGATTGATCTCAATGGCAAGACAATCAACACGGTTCAAGCGATATGGGCGCGAAATAAATCAGAAATAAAAGAAGAAGATTACAATCAATTCTACCAGTACATCGGTCACGACCAGGATGCGCCGATGTTCCGGCTTCATTTTACTGCGGACGCCCCGCTTTCCATCCAGGCAGTGCTCTTCGTTCCGAAGCACAATGTGGAAGCCATGGGGATGTCTCGAAGCGAGTCAGAGGTTAATCTTTATTGTCGCAAAATATTAATCCAGCCCAAAGCCAAAAACCTGTTTCCCGAATGGTTGCGCTTCTTGAAAGGAGTGGTGGACAGCGAAGATCTTCCGCTAAATATCTCACGGGAGACGATGCAGGATTCGTCGCTTCTTCAGAAGCTGAACAAAGTTTTGACAACTCGTTTCTTGAAATTTCTTGAGGAAAAGGCAGAGAAAGAAGCGGACTCCTATAAAACATTCTTCGCCGAGTACGGTCGTTTTATCAAGGAAGGCATCGCCACGGATTTTACCCACAAAGAAGCGCTTGGTAAATTGTTGCGTTTCGAAACCTCCTTGCTGGGGAAAGGTGAATTGACTTCATTGGCGGATTACGTGAAGCGGATGGGTTCGGAGCAGAAAGAAATCTATTACATCCTTGCTCCAAACCGCGAGGCCGCCGAAAGCAGCCCGTATTATGAAGGATTCGCCAGCCGAAAATCGGAGGTCCTGTTCCTTTTCGATCCGTGGGATGAATTCGTGATGGATCACCTTCGGGAATTTGATGGGAAACCGTTGCAATCCGCTGAAAAAGCCTCGATCCAGGTCGAATCGAGTGGCACCCAGGAATCACTCACCAAGGAAGAAGGTGAAGCGCTCTCAAAATGGGCCAAAGAAATATTGAAAGATGATGTCAACGAAGTGAAACCCTCGGAACGCCTGGTGGACAGCCCGGCCATTGTCATCGACTCCGACAAATTCATGACTTCCACCATGAAGAAAATGATGAAAGCCATGAAAAAAGATGGTCCCGGCCTGCCCGAGTCGAAATACGATTTGGAGTTGAACTTAAAACATCCGATTATTTCCAAGCTGAACAAAATGCGATCGACAGACGAAAAATTGGCGGAGGAAGTTGTACGCCAGG
>JAQGOY010000178.1 GCA_028293375.1 Verrucomicrobiales bacterium
CACGCCTGGACAGATTTGCTCGGCGGTGGGGTTGCTGGCGGAAGGAGAGGCCAAAACAGATGATGAAATCCGCGAGCTGATGAGTGGGAATATCTGCCGTTGCGGCGCGTACGAAAACATCGTGGCAGCGATACAGGAAGCCCGAGCTGAGGCTTAAGCGATTTTTAAAGAGAGCACCCAATGAAGCCATTCACTTTTATTCGCGCCAATGAAGCACGCATTGCCATGCACGCAACGCAGCAAAATTCATCCGGAAAAATCATCGCCGGAGGAACGAACCTGCTCGATTTGATGAAACTGGAGATAGAAACCCCCGAACAACTTATAGACATCAATCTTCTTCCCATGAAGAAAATCGAAGTGTTGCCGGACGGAGCACTGCGGATTGGAGCACTGGTTCGAAACAGCGACCTGGCCTATCATCCAATAGTTCGGAAAAAATATGTGGTGCTTTCAGAAGCGCTGTTGTCAGGTGCATCTCCGCAACTAAGAAACATGGCGACAGTGGGAGGCAACCTGATGCAGCGAACGCGGTGTCCTTATTTCTACGACACAGTCTTTCCCTGCAACAAGCGAGTTCCCGGCTCCGGATGCGCCGCGATGGATGGGTACAATCGCAGCCACGCCATCCTGGGCACGAGCAACCAATGCATTGCCACCCATCCATCGGACATGTGCGTGGCCTTAAGTGCACTGGACGCGGTGGTGCGAGTGAGTGGGCTAAACGGCGAAAGGACCATCCCGGTGGTCGATTTCCACCTGGTTCCGGGGGAGTCTCCAGACAAAGAAACGAGGCTGGAAAAGGGAGAGATCATTACCTCGGTGGAGATTCCGGCGGTAGCCATGGGAACGAAATCAAGATACCTCAAAGTCAGGGACCGGGCTTCGTATGAATTCGCTTTGGCATCAGCAGCAGTGGTTTTGGAAATGAATGGTGGAACCATACAAAAGGCAAAAATCGCATTCGGAGGAATTGCAACAAAACCGTGGCGGGCATCGCAAGCAGAGCAGGCCCTGAAAGGGGCGAGATTGGAAGAGGCGGCGTTCCAATCGGCAGCGGCAGCAGCACTGCAGGAGGCGAAGCCGCGGAAGTTCAACGGATTCAAAGTAGAGTTGGCAAAAAGAACCCTGATCCGCGCTTTAAAAATAACAGGAGGAGTGGCATGAACGCGATCATTGGCAAACCTGTGGGGCGAGTTGACGGTCGACTGAAAGTGACCGGGGGAGCCCGGTATGCGGCGGATTTCCAACGAGCGAACCTGGCATACGGTTACTGCCTGCAAAGCTCGATAACGAAAGGGCGCATTCTTTCCATCGACACCCAGGCTGCGGAGGCTGTCCCTGGTGTGCTGGGAGTCCTAACTTATAAAAATGCCCCCCGCCTGAAAAAACCCGAGCAAAGCGAAACCGTCCAGGACAGCAAAGTATCCGAGTCCAATCTGCTGCCGCTGCAGGATGAAAATATTTATTACGACGGACAACATGTGGCAGTGGTGATTGCCGATACATTTGAGCGAGCTCGCGACACGGCCAACCTGGTGAAAGTGGTTTATACGGAAGAGAAACCGGTCTTTGAGATTGAACAGGCAATAAACGAAGCGATCCCGGCGAAGCAGAGTTTTGGCCGGAAAATGCAGGTCAAACGAGGAGAGCCAGAGGAAGCATTCAATGGTGCTGAAAAAAAATCTGACCAAACTTATACCACTACTGTTTATCATCATAACCCAATGGAACCTCATGCCACGATTGCGGAATGGAACGGGGAAAAACTAACCCTCTACGATGCAACGCAATGGGTCCAGGGAACGCAGAAAGCAGTGGCGAAACTACTCGACATACCGATTAAGAATGTACGAGTAATCAGCCATTTCGTGGGCGGCGGATTTGGTTGCAAAGGTTTTTTATGGGCCCATCCTGTGCTGGCGGCGATGGCAGCCAAAAAGGTTGGGCGACCGGTCAAGATTGTCCTTTCGCGACAGCAGATGTTTACCTCCAATGGCCACCGAGGGCGCACACTTCAACAAGTGGCACTGGGCGCAAACGGGGAAGGAAAACTAACTTCCGTGCGGCATCTCACGACAACGCAAACTTCAATGGTCGAAGATTTTGCAGAGCCGTGCGGCATGTCGACGCGACTGATTTATGCCAGTCCAAACCTGGAGATGGCCCATAAACTGGTGCGATTAAATACAGGGACGCCCTGCCCCACCCGAGCCCCGGGAGAGGCACCAGGCACTTATGCCATGGAAGCGGCGATGGATGAATTGGCATACCAGCTTCGAATCGATCCCATTCAACTTCGACTCCTCAATTACGCGGAAGTGAATCCTCACGATGGGAAACAGTGGTCGAGCAAAAACCTGAAGGAATGCTATCAACGCGGGGCCGAAGCGATCGGTTGGCAGGAAAGAAAACCAGAACCGGGATTGACGAAGGAAGGAGAGTTTCTGGTCGGCTACGGGATGGCGACTGCGACTTATCCGTGCAACAGAAGCCCGGCTTCAGCAAGGGTGCAAATATTTTCGGACGGACATGCCGTGGCAGCGAGTTGCACTCAAGACATTGGAACGGGCACTTACACGATTATGACCCAGATAGCGGCAGAAGCGCTGGGGTTGCCGGTGGAAAAGGTGGAATTCAAACTGGGCGATTCCGATCTGCCCAATGCGCCGGTTTCTGGCGGCTCACAAACAGCAGCGAGCGTGGGCTCGGCCGTGCAGGCAGCGGCGCTGGAAGCAAAAGCAAAAATAATAGAACTTGCAATCGGAGACAAGAAATCACCGTTGAGCCAAAAGACGAAAGAATCGATCGAAGTGGAAAATGGGAGATTGTTCGTGAAAGATGAACCGGGACGCGGGGAAACGTATGCGCAGATCCTGGCCCGGAATCGAGTGCCAAAGATAGAAGCAGAATGCACGACAAAGGTGTCCACTCGCGAAACAGAAAAAGGCGAAGAGGGGGAGAAAAAGCAAGATTCGGAGGAAGACAAAACGGGAGGTTGCTGGGCTGCATCAAGCGACGAAGAAATAGAAAGGAAACCGTATTCGTTTCATTCCTTCGGCGCCCAGTTCGCCAAAGTGCTGGTGGACCCTATGATTGGCAAAGTCAGGGTGGTAAAGTTTGCCAGTGTGATGGATATCGGCACGGTGCTGAACACCAAGATGGCCGAAAACCAGATTCGCGGTGGAATCATCTTCGGATTGGGGATGGCCTTGATGGAGCATACTGTTTTCGATCCTGTGCGCGGCCGCATTGTTACCCGGGACCTTGCCAATTATCACGTCCCGGTAAATGCAGATGTGCCTCCCATCGAAGTCCAGTTCATCAACAAACCAGACCTGCGGGTCAGCCCCATAGGAGCCAGAGGGGCGGGTGAAATTGGAATCACAGGAGCCGTGGCAGCGATAGCCAATGCTGTTTTCCACGCTACTGGCAAACGGATTCGCGAACTGCCCATCACGCCGGATAAGTTAATTTAATTTTCACAATCGTTTGTTAATATCAATATAATTGGAATAACCATTATGAAGGAATTAACCGGCATTATTGAAATGCGAGGGATTCATCGGGACAAAACCCTGGCACTTGCCACGGTGGTGCAGACTGAAGGATCGAGTTATCGCAGGCCTGGAGCAAGGATGCTGATACTTCCCGATGGAAGGACAGTTGGCTCCGTCAGTGGGGGTTGCCTGGAGCGAAACGTGGTGTTCCATGCACTGGAGGTAATCGCGAGCAGGAAACCGGTGGTTTTGACTTTTGATACCACGAACGAAGAAGACATTGCTTATGGAGCCGGGCTGGGATGCAGAGGAGTTATCCATATTTTGGTGGAATGCATTCATCCCCTTCCGACAGGCAAGAAAGATCGAGCCGATTTGATCGACTTCTTTGAAAATGTCATTGATCGACGGGAAAGCGGAGTGATTGCGACTGTGATTCGAGCTGAGGGCACGGGAGTCACCCAGGTTGGAGACCGGTTGTTGCTTCAGCCAAGCGAAACGCCCCAGTGGCAGGGAAATTTTGAATTCGAACACCAAATTCAATTGATGGCCGAAGCGGAGGAAATGCTCGGGAGCAATCGCTCGAAGGTTATTTCCTGCACGAATGAAAGCGAGCAACTGGAAGTATTCCTGGAGGTGGCACAAGCGCCCACACCTTTGGTGATATTCGGGGCAGGTTATGACGCACTCCCTCTTGTGCGACTGGCCAAAGAAGTAGGGTATCATGTGACGGTGGTTGATCGTCGGCCCTCCTATGCGACGCGAGAACGATTTCCCGAAGCGGACATGATCCTACTGGCGAACACAGAAGGACTGCCGGAAGGATTGATCCTGGATGAGAAAGCCTCGGTGGTGATCATGTCACATAATTATTTAACCGACCTGGCCTTCCTGCGCGAAGTGCTTTCAGTTCCTCTTCGTTATGCGGGCTTGATGGGTCCGAGAAAAAGGGCGGAAAAGATGTTCGCTGAACTTGAAGAAGACGAAAATGTTCCACTGCATCGCTGGTCGCAACTGCACAATCCTGTGGGGCTGGATATTGGAGCAGATGGCCCCGAACAAATAGCAATCTCCATCCTGGCGGAGATCCAGGCAAATATGGCCGGCCACACGGGCGGATTTTTGCGGGAGAAAAAAGGACCGATTCACGTGCCACGACAAATGGAGTCAATGAGCACGACAAGAATGGTCCCAACGGAAAGCGAGAAAGAATTTTGCCCGGCATAGGCCTGATGATTCTGGCAGCAGGGGCTTCCACCCGATTGGGAAGGCCGAAGCAGTTGCTGGAATATAGGCAAAAAAGCCTGCTGCGCCACGCAGTGGAAACAGCCATAGATTCCAGATGCAACCGAGTTGTTGTAGTTCTTGGCGGCAATTCCGAAAAAATGATTTCCGAACTGAAGGGGTTGGCTGTTCTTTCGGTGACCAACGCGGAATGGGAGAGTGGGATGAGTTCCTCTATTCGCGCGGGATTGAAGGCTTTGGTGGCGAATGAGCCTTCCATGGAGGGAGTGATCATTATGCTATGTGATCAACCTTTGCTTTCGACCGATACGATCAACAGTATGATTGATCGATTTCGACTGACGGGGAATGGAATTGTTGCCAGCGATTATGGGGGGACGATAGGTGTTCCAGCGCTTTTCAGCAGAACCTATTTATCTGAGCTAGAATCGTTGGGCGATAAAAGTGGCGCCAAACAGCTATTGAAAAGATACGCGGCTGAGGTCGCGAAGGTCACCTTTCCGGAGGGAGAGTTCGACATTGATGTGGAGGAGGATTACGAGCGGCTCAAAGCATGGCAAGGCTGACTTGCTTTAAAGAGCGATGAAATTCTTCGAGGTGGCTATTTTCGGGTTCAAAAACCTGTTGTGCGGTGTTTTCACTTTGTTAAGCTAGCCAGACCAAATGAGCTTTTATGATAAGCTGAAGTTTAACGGGGATGGATTAATCCCTGCGATCATCCAGGAGAATGGAACAGGCCGTGTTCTGATGATGGCCTGGATGAACCGTGAGTCGCTGGAAAAAACGGTGGAAACTGGCAAGACGTGGTTCTGGAGCCGTTCCCGGAAGAAATTCTGGTTAAAAGGCGAGACGAGCGGTCATTTTCAGGTAGTTAAAGATATTGCCTTCGACTGCGATGGAGACACTCTGCTTCTACAAGTGGAACAATCCGGGGCGGCCTGCCATGAGAACTACAAATCGTGCTTTTTCCGTTCCGTGACGGAGGATGGGACCGAGGACAAAATCACCGAGGAAAAAGTAGCGTAACGGTTACTGAAGGTCGTGGAAGATCGCGTTCTATTTTGGAGTCTCGAGTACAAGATTGATTTGTTGATCCTGCTTTTGGGCCGGGGAATGGATTTTTTGAGCACCTGGGTGGCGACGCCCAACCTGGCGCTTGAAGGCAACCCGCTGATGAAAAAGGCGGGATGGAAGTTGGGCGGCCTGATTAACGTGGCGCTGGTGATAGTATTTTCATTTTCACCTTCGAGTTCGATCATGCTTTGCAGCACGAGCCTGTTGGTAGCAGGGCGAAATTTCCAAGGCGCATGGCTTATGCGAACGATGGGTGAAGAGGGATACCGGGAATGGTTCGTGGGGCAAATGATGCAAACTAAAAAAACGCTGTTCCTGCTTTGTCTGGGAGGACAAACGTTTCCTGTTTTGCTGCTTGGAGCGTGCCTGGTTTATTTTTCCTACGGGGTCCTTGTACCGACGTGCATAGGACTGGGAATGATAGGATATGCCATTGCAATATTATTCTTTACCATCCTGTCAATCTGGCGCATTAGAAAGTTAATGGCATAACGTATGTATTTACCTTCAGCAGAGGACTTTATTCAACTTGCCAGCCAGGGGAACCTGATCCCTGTGTCGCGCCGCATCCTGGCAGACTTCGAGACGCCGCTTTCCGCCTACAGAAAAATACGGGGACAAGGGGAATCGTTTTTGTTCGAATCAGTCGAGGGTGGCGAGCACATTGGCAGATATTCCTTCGTGGGTTGCAACCCTAGGTCCATCATTCGGCAGATTGGGAACCAGGTGGAAGTGCTGGTGGAAGGCAAGGTGACAGAAAGCTACACGGTAGGACCAGACGGGCAGGGTGAAAACCAGGTGCGGGACGGGCTGGTGGTGGTGGAAAAAGTAATGGGCCGGTTCAAACCCGTTTCAGTGCCGGGCCTTTCCCGGTTTACCGGCGGAGCGGTGGGATTCATTGGGTATGAATTCATCCACGATGTGGAGCCGGTGGTGCTGAAACCAGCGGGGGACGACCTTAAAACACCGACATTATATTTTATCATTGCGGATGAATTATTGATTTTCGACAGGGTTAATCAAACTCTCACCATCCTGGTCAATGCAATCCTGGAGCCCGGATCATCACCAGGAGTGGCCTACGAAAATGCAGTGGGGGAAATCGAACGATTATTGAGCCTACTGGAGCTTCCATCGGAACATTTCCCGGTGAGCATTCCAGCAGAGGCGCCGGACGTCGATTTTGTATCCAATGTTTCGAAGGAGCGCTTTTTTGCCAATGTCAACAAGGCGAAAGAATATATCCTTTCGGGCGATATCATCCAGGTGGTGGGTTCGCAAAGATTTTCTGCCGAATTCAAAGCGACCGCGCTGGACCTGTTTCGAGCAGCGCGATCAATAAATCCGTCGCCCTACATGTTCCTGTTGGAGTTGGAGGGATTCTCACTGGTAGGGGCTTCACCGGAAATCCATGTGCGTTGCGAGGATCAGAGGGTGGAAATCAGGCCGATTGCAGGGACACGGGCACGGGGCAAAACGCCGGCCGAGGATAAAATGAACGAGGAGCAACTGTTGGCGGATCCGAAAGAGCGGGCGGAGCATGTCATGCTGGTGGATTTGGCGCGCAACGACCTTGGGAGAGTTTGCAATTATGGATCGGTGGTGGTGAAAGACCTTATGACCATCGAACGATACAGCCATGTGATGCATATTGTGTCGCAGGTGGAAGGAGACCTTGCGCAGAACAGCACGCCGTATGAACTGATAAGAGCGACTTTTCCGGCAGGAACGCTAAGCGGAGCTCCAAAAATAAGAGCGATGCAAATCATTTCGGAGCTCGAGCAAACCCAGCGCGGTCCTTACGGTGGGTGCGTGGGATATTTTTCCTTCAGCGGGAACCTGGATTGCTGCATCACGATTCGCACCGCATTGCTGAAAGATGGAAAAGTACATGTGCAGGCTGGGGGAGGATGGGTCAACGATTCGACACCGGAGGGGGAATATCAGGAGACAATCAACAAGGCAAAGGCGATGATTAAAGCGGTCGCGCTGGCGGAATCATTTCACGAGCAGGACCTGGCGAGAGAAACGGGGAGATCATGATGAAAACGTTCGCTGAATTGGGATTTCCAGGAAGATTGATTGCTGTTGAAGGACTGGATGGCTCCGGCAAATCAACCCAAATTTACCTTTTGAAAAGGTGGCTTGAAATCCAAGGGCTGAAGGTTTTTTTCAGTGAATGGAATTCCTCTGAACTGGTAAAGGCGGCGACGAGCAAAGGAAAGAAAAGGGAACTTCTTTCGCCAACGACTTTCAGCCTGATCCATGCGACCGATTTTGCAGATCGATACGAGCGACAGCTGGAACCTCTTCTCAGGGCAGGTTATATTGTGCTGTGCGATCGCTATATATTCACGGCATTTGCGCGGGACACGGTGCGAGGGTGTCCGCAGGAGTGGGTGAGAGGGGTTTACGATTTCGCGCCGATGCCGGACATGACATTCTTTTTCAAGGCGAACCTGGAAGTTTCGCTGCAGAGAATCCTGGATGGCAGGCCGCAATTGAAATATTTCGAGGCAGGAATGGATTTGCGACTTTCGACCGATCCGTATGAGAGCTTTCGAATTTTTCAGGGGCGGATTCTCGAGCAATATCTGGCGTTGAGCACTGAATTTCGGTTCATACTGATGGATGGGAATCAACCGATAGAAACACAACAAACATTGGTGAGGAAACTGGTGACGGCGCGAATAGACCTGCAAAGCTTTGCGACGGACGCCCATTCCAAAAAACGTAAAGTGTGAAAAAAGCGACAAGCAAAACGAAGATATTTGAGATTCGCCCGCCAGTTCCGGCGCCGAGGCACTTTTATGGGCACGGCCTGCCGGGGATCGATCTGGCTAAATTGGCCGGGAAATTAATCGTGGTGGAGGGGGCGGACGGATCGGGAAGATCCACGCAGATCGCCCGGTTAGTGGAATGGCTGGAAGGGTGCGGGCATGCGACGGTTCAGGTGGGGTTAAAGCGATCGACGCTGGTGAGCGAAGAATTGGACCAGGCAAAGAGGGGAAACATTCTGAGTCACACGACACTCAGCCTTTTTTACGCGACCGATTTTGCGGACCAGATCGAAAACAGCATACTGCCAGCGTTAAGAGCGGGGTTTATGGTGCTGGCGGATCGCTACATTTATACTTTGATGGTGAGGGACCTGGTCCGTGGGATGGACGAAAAGTGGTTGAGGAACCTTTATGGGATTGCATTGGTGCCTGATGCGGTCTTTTATCTCCACGTTTCACCGGAAGAACTTGTGCAAAGGGTTTTCGCCAAGAATCATGCTTTGGATTATTGGGAGAGTGGGCTGGATCTGGGATTGTCGCGGGACATGTTCGACAGTTTTCTCAAGTACCAGGGCCTGGTGGGCCGATATTTTAAACAACTGCAGGCCAGCTACAAATTTACGATCGTCGACGGGCAACGGCCAGTGGATGAGATTAATAGTGAGTTACAAACAAAAATCCGCAACGTGATCGAAGGAACGCCATCCCACTAAAAGTTATGACCGAGGCAAACGCGAAAAGCGATCACTACGTGGGCGTGGACTTTGGCGGGACAAAGATTTTAACGGGGATATTCGATCCCCACCTGAAGTGCATAGGGAAGTCGAAGGTGAGCACGAAGGCCGAAAGAGGTGCGAGTGCGGTGATCGACCGGATAGTGCGGTGTGTGAAAGATGCGATAGACGAGTGCGATTTGAGCCTGAAACAGGTGAAGGGAATAGGACTGGGGGCGCCAGGAGCGGTGGACCCGGACTCGGGAAAAGTGATATTTGCAGCGAACCTCGGCTGGAAAGACGTGGCCCTAAAAAAGGAATTGGAAAAGGAACTTGGAGTCCCTGTATTCCTGGAGAACGATTGCAATATTTGTGCGCTGGGGGTTTATGAGACGGAGTTAAAAACCAAACCCAAATCGATGCTTGGGATTTTTGTTGGGACAGGAATTGGGGCGGGAATCATTATCGACGGAAAACTATATTCTGGTTTTAACAAGACGGCGGGTGAGGTGGGGCACATGGTGTTGGAAGTGGGCGGACCGAAGTGCGGATGTGGGAACAAAGGTTGCTTTGAGGCGCTGGCCAGCAGGACTGCGATTTTCAGGCGGGTGCTTTCGGCGGTAAAGGATGGGCAAAAAACCGTGCTCACGGAAATGCTGGGCAACGATTTAAAGGACCTTCGAAGCGGCGATTTGAGGAAAGCGATTCGCAAAGGAGATAAATTTGTAGAAAAAGTAATCGAAGAATCAGCCGAGTATATTGGAATTGCAGTGGCAAGTTTAATCAATGTGTTGAGTCCGGAGATTGTGGTGCTGGGTGGTGGGGTGATCGATGCCCTGGAGGATGAAATGATGGCAATCATCGTAGAAACGGCGATGGATTATTCGCTCAATGGGACGATGAACGGGGTGGAGATTATTGCGTCGAAGACCGGGGACGACGCAGGAATAATCGGTGGAGCGGTGCTCGCTAAAAAAGAGACAAAATAGCAAATGCGAGCCATTGTTCCTCCCGCGACTTTACGAGAACCGGCAGCCGGCGGGACCCGCCGTGCGGTGATCGATATTGGAACCAATTCAGTAAAGCTGCTGATTGGAGATGTGCAGGGAAAGACGGTGATTCCGTTGCTGGAGGAGAGCGACCAGACGAGGCTGGGGCAGGGATTTTACGACAACCAGATGCTGCAAAAAGGAGCAGTGCGAGCAACGGCGGAAGCAGTGGCCGAATTCAAGGGATTGGCGGGTGTCTGGGGGGTAACGCCGAAATGCATTGCGACCAGCGCGGTCAGAGATGCGAAGAATTCCGGCGAGTTGCTGGGATTGATCCATGAATTATCCGGCCTGAGTGTGGAAATAATATCTGGCGACAAGGAGGCCGAGTGGGTTTTCGAGGGGGTGCTTTCGGATTCAAGATACGTGGACCGAACACTATTGATCATGGATGTGGGAGGGGGAAGCACGGAGTTCATCCTGGGCCGGGGAAGCGATCAACAATTCCGAAACAGTTTCAGGCTGGGAACGGTACGGTTGCTGGAGCAATTTAAACCGTCAGAGTGCCCAGGTGAAGAAAGCCTGGATCAGTGCAATCAGTTCCTTGAGGAATTCCTGCGCGTAAATATTTTGCCGGAACTTGGGCTGAAACTTAAAAGCTCGCGGCAAGGTAAGATAGCGCTGGTAGGAACAGGAGGAACGGCGACGATTTTGGCCCGGATAGCAGGCACTATGAAGCGTTTTGATCGTGAAAAAATAGAGGAAGCGACACTTTCTTTAACCGAGATCGCAAAAATAACGGAGGACCTCTGGAAAACTCCGCTGGCAGCGAGAAAAAGAATCGTGGGAATCCCACAAAACAGGGCAGACGTGATCCTGATGGGATCGGCGATTTACAGCCAGGTGATGAAAGCACTGGGATTTGAGGAACTGTCGATCAGTACGAGAGGACTGCGCTACGCGGCTCTTGCTGCGCCGGCGCTCTTTGAAAATTCATCCTCGTAAACTTGCAAACAACGAATAAGCTCAAACAATATTGTTTATGAAACACGGAATGCTCACGAAAGTCACAATTTTGGCAGCTTTGCTGATTTCGATGGTAACTGTCAGCGCCCAGATGCCAGGGGAACAGGCGATGAAATCGATGAGTTTCATCCTGCCGAAGCTGGTTGGGTCAAATACAAACTTCACCTCGACCACGTCGGTGCAAGTGCTTGAAGGGGGGCTGGAAACGATGGCCCTCACGATGAATTTCGCGTTGAGCGACGGGAAGATAAAAACAGATCTCGACATGGCGAATATGAAATCCAGCTCGCTGCCACCGGAGATAGCGGTACAGTTGAAATCGACGGGAATGGACAAGTTAGTGAGCATTGTGAGGCCCGACAAGAAAGTCATTTACCTGGTTTATCCCAATTTATCGGCCTACACGGAACTGCCCATCAAACAAGAAGAATTGGAAGCGATGAACTCGCCCCAAATCGAGAAAAAAGATTTGGGTAAAGAAACGGTGGAGGGGCACCCCTGCACGAAGCAACAAGTGACGGTGACAACGGGAGGAACAACGCAGGTGATAACGGTCTGGAATGCGAGTGACCTTAAGAATTTCCCGGTGAAAATGCAGGCTCCGTCCGGAGCGAGCACAGTGGTGATGACTTACAAAAATATTCAGTTCGTAAAGACAAAGGCGGAAGCATTCGACCCCGCACCTTCATTCATGAAGTATGACATGGCTGGATTTCAAGCCTTGTTGATGAAGAAAATGATGGGCCAATAAAGAAAAAAGCGGGCATCCCGATGATGCCCGCTCCAAACAACCAGACCATACCCTTTTTCACGCCTTTCGGCTCATAAGTGGGAAAAAACATAACCACTTACTGTTATACGACGCCTGCCTGAAGAATTTGTTCGAAAAAATTCCAGGATTTTGACTCCTGTTTGTGCAGGATTTTCGGCCAAAGGCGGGTAAGACCCTGTAACTAGAAGAAAACCAGCAACTTATGAAGATTATCAATTTGAATCCTGGCGACGAAATCGGAGCCAGCGCCTGGTTCCTTGAACTGGAAGGAAATCGATTGCTGATGGACGCGGGGATACATCCGAAGCGAGAAGGCAAAGAAGGAATGCCGCTCTTTGACCTGATAGCCAAGGAAGACCTAGATGCGATAGCGCTGTCGCATTGTCATCATGACCATGTGGGGTCACTGCCGGTAGCCTTGCGGCACTTTCCCCAAGCTCACGTTCTAATGACTGAGTTGAGCTACTTCCTGGTGGAGCGAGTCCTCCACAACTCGGTTAACGTGATGACGAAACAGAGGGACGAGGTAGGGATCAAGGAATATCCGCTTTATACGCACGATGAGGTGGACGACATAGCGCCGGTATTTCAGGGATTCAAATACAATAAGGAAATTGAATGGAGCCAGTTGAAGAAGGTGCAGATCGGGCTACCCTCCCCTACCCTTGAATTTTATGATGCGGGGCATGCTCTTGGATCGGCTGGAATGATGATTCGAGGACAGAAGCAGACGCTTTTTTACAGTGGCGATGTGTCGTTTCGCGACCAAACGATTTTAAGAGGGGCGCGATTTGAGGATGTAAAAGCGGACGTGCTGATTTTGGAAACCACGCGAGGAAACCGGGAAGTTGCGGCGGACTTCACTCGTGAAAAAGAAGTGGAGAGACTGGCGGCATCGATACAGAAAGTTCTGGCTCGAAAAGGATCGGTGTTGATACCAACCTTCGCGCTGGGACGAACGCAGGAAATCCTGGCGCAATTGGCGTTGTTAATGAAGGAAAACAAAATTCCGCGTCAACCGATCTACATTGGGGGACTGGGACGAGTTTTCACGGAAATTTATGACCTACAGGCGCATCGCACGCACAGGCAATTAACCAATCTCAAGTTAACGGAAGCGCTCCACCTGATTGTTTTGGACAAGAACAAGGCAGAGCAGATGAAATTGGGCGGAGGCAAACTGTTTGTGATCACGGCAGGAATGATGAGCGAACAAACGGCGGCGCATGACCTGGCAATGAGAATGGTTGGAGACCCGAATCAGGCGGTATTCTTTGTCGGTTACGCGGATTCCGAAACCCCAGGGGGACGATTAAAGAAAGCCAAAGACGGAGAGACTTTTGTTTTCAGCGCGAGCGGCGGAGAACTAACCAGAAGCTGCCAGGTGGAAGAATTCGATTTGACGGCGCACGCCAACCGCGACGAGTTGGTGGATTTTGTGGGACAAGTGGCACCGCACACAGTGATTTTGGGCCATGGCGAACCGGATGCGCGTCAATGGATCGAAAACCAGATCAAATTGAAATATCCCAAGATGAAAGTATTCCAGCCAAAGCCAGGCGAAGCAATCACCTGCTAAAAGGGGGATGGGCACAGGTGGAAATGATGAGGGGACTGATCACTTCACGATTTTCCAGCCTGCAGCTACCAAGGCTTTATATCCGCCCTGGAGAGAGAGGACATTTTTGTAGCCCATTTTCTGGGCGACATCTGCGGTTAAAATGGATCGATAACCTCCGCCGCAATACATGACTAATGTTTTGTTCTTATCGCTGAAGGTGTTTTCAATATCGCGCTCGAGGATACCTTTTCCGAGATGAACAGCATTTTCAGCGCGGCCATTAGCCCATTCGGTGTCTTCTCGAACATCAATCAGAACGGATTCCTGGTTGGTGGAGAGAAGCCTCCTGGCGTCCGCGAGAGATATTTCGGTGACACGAGGTTTAGCTTCTTCAACGATTTTTAGAAATCCTGGCGAATGATCCATGAATGGAATCATAAAAATTAAGCGAGTGTGGTCAAACCAAATGCCGCTGGAAAGAACTGTGAACTTGTTTGCATCCCGAGCCCAATTGGCGCTTCATCTTGGCGGTGAAAAATAAACCAACCGACGGGACGTTAGCAGCAGGCATTCTGTTTGCGATTCTCCTGTGGGGCGGAAACAATGCGGCGACCAAGTATTTAGTGCAATTTTGGCCGCCTGTCTTTGCGGGATGCACCCGCTTTCTTTTTGCTTCGATCATTATGTTTGCCATGTTCCGCTACACGGAAATCTTTGGCGTGACCCACCCTTTGTCCAGGGAACTGAAGAAGGATTTGTGGATTCACGGAGCGGTGAATCTTGCCCTCTATATCCTGACCTTCAACCTGGCGCTCACTTACACGACCGCATCGCACGTGGCTCTTTATTTGGGTACGGCGCCGATCTGGGCATTGTTATGGGAGGGAAAACCTGACAAATCGTGGGTTTCCGTGCGCCGATACCTGGGTGCCGCGGTGGAGTTTATAGGGGTGATCGTTTTATTCCTTCCTGCCCTGAAGAAAGGGTCGAGCACCAACGTGTCTGGCGAGTTGCTTGCATTGACATCCAGTATCTTGTGGACCAATTATGGCAGGCAGTGTCGAAAATTCACGGGGAGGCTATCCGGTGCTGAAATATCGGCCCATACTTTCTGGAGGGCAGCGATCCTGGTGTTTCCGTATGTGATGTATGAAATCGTGAAGCGGCCTCCGCTCTTCACCACGAAACTAGTCCTGATTCAGGTCTATTGCACAGTGGCCAGCGGTATCGTTGCTTTTGCGCTTTGGAACAATGCCTTGAAGTATTGGACCACCAGCAAGGTTTATTTGTTTAACAACCTGATTCCGCTCTCCACCATGCTATGGGCCTATATTTTCCTGAAGGAGCAACTCACCACCACATTCTGGATCTCGATGGTGATGATCATCGCGGGCGTGCTCCTGGCCCAACTCAGCTTTAAAACGGCGCTTCCCCGTAATGAGCCCGCCTGACTCTTTTTTTGCTCCCATGCAAAAGCACTCGCTAGTTTTTCCGTGGAGCTTATTTTCTGTCCATGGATATTTTTAATATCGCAGAAGTTCCGGCCTTTATCACCAAGGACGGATCGGAAATTCGTGAATTGCTGGCATATCGAAATTCGCAGATCAGGAATCAAAGTCTGGCAGAAGCTCGTGTCCCTGTAGGAGGGAGCACGATCGAGCATTACCACGCGAAGGCTGAGGAAATCTATTTTATCACCCAGGGGTCCGGTCGAGTGCGCATCGAGAACGAGGAAAAGCTGGTCAGGGAGGGAGACGCCATCGCCATCGCTCCCGGGAGGAAGCACAAGATTTGGAACACGGGTGACTCTGTGTTAAAGCTACTGTGTTGTTGTGCACCGGCTTACGAGCATGCAGACACGGTGATAACTGAATCAGAAAGTTGTTGAAAGATTATGAAAGCGAGCAAAGTGCGTCTTTTTGTGAAGCCTTTTTGCGGATGGTGCCACGAGGCGAAGGATTGGCTGGAGGAAAGAAGCATTCCTTACGAAGAACTGAATGTGATAACGAACGGGGCGGCGCGAAAAGAGATGCTGGCGTTATCAGGGCAAACGCTTGCGCCGGTAATCGAGGTAGACGGCGAAATTCTAGCTGACTTCGATACTGCACAACTGGCAAAGTTCTGGAAGAAATTTGAATGATAACAGAAACGGATAAACCGAGTTTGCGTCCGAGATTGCCCGAATGGCTTCGATTGAAGCTGCCAACGTCCTCCTCATTTGGGAATACACGGGCTTTGCTTGACGAGCTCAAGCTTCATACGGTGTGCGAAAGCGCCAAATGCCCAAACCACTGGGAGTGCTGGAGCAAAGGAACAGCGACATTCATGATCGCAGGGGATCATTGCACGCGGGCGTGTGGATTCTGCGCTGTGAAAACAGCCAAGCCGTTGGCCCTGGAAAGCGATGAGCCGATGCGGGTGGCTGAAGCGACCCGGCGAATGAAGCTGAAACACGTCGTCATCACTGCAGTGGCAAGAGACGATCTCCAGGATGGAGGAGCAGACCATTTTCGGCAAACCATCGAAAAAGTTCGCGAGCTAAACCCGGGGATTATCATCGAAGTGCTGGTGCCGGATTTTCTGGATCGAGACTTTGCGGTGGACGCGGTGCTTTCCGCGCGTCCGCACATTTACAATCACAACCTGGAGACCGTGCGGAGGCTGACGCCATCGGTGAGACATCGAGCAACTTACGATCGCTCCTTATCGGTATTAGCAAAAGCTAAACACAAAGGTGGGGAGAAAATATATACGAAGTCTGGGATCATGCTTGGGCTGGGGGAGACAGAACCCGAGTTGTTGGAAGCGATGCAGGATTTGCGGAATTCGAAGTGCGATATTCTGACATTAGGACAATACCTTCAGCCGACGTTGAAACATCTTCCGGTGACAGAGTATGTGACTCCGGAAAAATTCGCTGAATATAAGACGGCGGCCGAACAACTGGGATTCTCGCACGTGGCAAGCGGCCCGATGGTTCGAAGTTCCTATCACGCGGACGAATTCCATCTTCCTGTTTCACATTGAAAACAATGGCTGGGTCCAAAACCGGTAATTCGGGTTCGTACCTAAAGAATCTTGATTACTCGGTGGTGCAGCAGTGCATGCATTGCGGGTTGTGCCTTCCCACCTGTCCCACCTATGACGCGACAAAAATGGAGCGGAACAGTCCGCGTGGGCGAATTGCCCTGATGCGGGCAGTGGCGGATGGGCGTCTGGAAGCGACTAAATCCTTCGCTGACGAAATGTATTTTTGCCTTGGCTGCCTGGCCTGTATGTCGGCGTGCCCTGCGGGAGTTAATTACGCGGAACTGTTCGAGAATGCGCGAGCCGAGGCAGAAGCGAGCGGCAACCTGGGTACTCCGAAGCGAACTTTTGTGCGGTGGCTGACTTTAAACTGGCTTTTTGGCGATCTAAGGCGTCTTCAACTTCTCGGGATCATCATTCGACTTTACCAAGGGCTTGGCCTGCAAAAGTTGGTGAGGAATTGCGGGATTCTAAAGCTATTGCCATTGAGAATGAGGCAACTCGAAGCAATGACTCCCCTCATTCAACCTGCATTCTCAGCAGAGATGATTGCCCCAATTACTGCTGCTTCAGGAGCGAAACGCTACAAGGTGGCGATGCTAACCGGGTGCGCGCAGGACTTGATGTTTAGCGATGTAAATCGCGATACGGTTGAAGTCCTTGCGGCGAACGGTTGTGAGATACATACGCCGCCCGAACAGAATTGTTGTGGCTCACTGCACGCGCACAACGGGGAACTCGAGCTGGCGCGCGCGCTCGCCCGTCAGAGTATTGATCTTTTTCCTCCTGCCAATTTCGACGCTATCATTACCAACGCCGCCGGTTGCGGATCGCATCTGAAGCACTATTCCGTCCTGCTCAAGGACGATCCGAACTATGCGGCAAGCGCGAGAATTTGGGATGCAAAGATAAAAGACATCCACGAATGGTTGGATTTCATTGGCTTAACCCCACCCCCGAAATCGAAGGTCACCTGCAAACAAAAAGTGACCTACCATGAAGCGTGTCATCTTTGCCATGGCCAAAAAATATCGAATGAACCTCGTCGTTTGTTGAAGGCGGTGGGAAATGTGGAATTGATTGAGCTGGCCGAAAGCACCTGGTGTTGCGGAAGTGCAGGAATCTACAATGTGATTCAGCCGGAAATGGCCAACCAGCTACTCGCTCGCAAGTTGACCCATATACGAGCCACCGGAGCGGAGACGGTTGCGACTGGAAACCCGGGTTGCATGGCCCATATTCAAAGCGGGATGAACCAAGCAGGAGACAAGATAAAAGTCGTCCACCCCATTAGTCTGCTGGCCGAAGCCTACCGCCAGTGATCCGCGTCCTATTTCCTGATAGCGAAAAGTTCTTTCATGGTTCCTACGTAAAGGGTCCCATTGGCAACTGTGGGAGTTGCGTTTATAGGATTTCCCAATTGCAAGGTGGCAAGAAGCTGCTTTGTTCGAGAAGCGGCGAACACTAAAAATTCACCGCTTCGGGTGCCCACATATACTTTTTTATCGCATACGAGGGCAGAAGCCCATGCCTCTCCAGTGATGTCATGAGTCCAAATCACTTTGCCGGTAGACTGGTCGATGCAGTGCATTTTTCTGCCACAATCGGGGATAAAAATCATGCCTTCATAAATGGCTGGCGTGGCCATGACATGTTTTTCGAGCGGGTAAGACCAGAGGAGTTGCGGTTTACCAGTTGGCGTTTTTGGAATGGAGATGCATTTTAACCAGGCTACATTTTTGCCCCACCACAAATCACCACCGCCCGCTACATAAATTTTATCCCCCTGGACCACTGGCATGCCAAAAATGTTGCTTGGACTTTCTCTTTTGTTGCCACTGTATTTGTGGATGTCTTCCTTGGGCGCGGTGGGGTCAAAGTCGAATTCCCATCTTTTCTTCAGAAAATCCCTCGACAAACTTGAGGATTCCCTAATGGGTTCAAAACCGTAAATCACGCCGTTACCGCCACAAAAGACAACCGTCCGAAAGCCGGCAAGTTCGGCCATGGACGGTGAGGACCAGGTGCAGTGAAAAATGTTGGTGGCGAATTTTTCGTTGTCCTGAGCAACCAATCTTCCTGTTCTCTTATCCACAACAACGAGGCTGGGAGCTTCAGGTGTTCGGATGACCTTATGGGTGTTGTCCACTCCTGTGCCGCTGTTCAGATAGAGATAATTACCATCGATCATGACCGAGCTATGCGCGCCATCATGGGACCAGATGCCCGCCTCTTTGGTGAGATCGCAAGCCCATAAAATATCAGCGTCGCGTTTGCCGATTTCTCTTGGGTGAGATTTATCCTCTGAAAAATAAGTCCCTTCATCCATAAATGGACCCTGGTTTCCGTTCTGTTGACCGTTTATGTCGAGAGAGAGGAGAACGCCTCGATTATCGACCATGTAAACGCTATTCCCCTCAACAGTTGCGGGTGAGGACATGCCCGTTTTCGGCCAATCATGAAATGGATCTTCGGTGCGCTTGGGAACGACGAGTTGCCAGAGCAACTCGCCAGTCTCATCGTCCAGGCACATAAGAACACCGCGGTCGCCAATGTTAGTGGGATCGCGTGGGTCGTCGTTATTGGTTCCGATAAAAACTTTGCCTTTGGAAATAGTGGGGGTGGAGTAAGACTGGGTGCCGAGAGCAGCCACCCATTTGATATGGGCCTTCGTTTGGGGATCGAACCCAGAAGGAACGCCTTTTTCGGGAGAGACCATGTTCCTGGTCCAGGCTTGTCCCCATTGAGGTTGATCTGCGGCATCGCAAGGTGGGCTAAAGAGCAATGAAAAAGCGACGGAACAAGCGATAAAAAGACGCATAATTGAACTTTAAAATTAGCTATTCCGCAAGAAAGGCGCAAGCCGGCCTTATATTTTTAGCGTCGCCGCTTGCGCAACGGTTTGAGCTCGCGCTACCCTGATCCGGTCAATGCGTCTGCTGGATAAATATATTCTGCGAGAATTTCTTGTTCCCTTTGTCTATTGCCTGGCAGGGTTCCTGGTGTTTTGGATTTCGTTCAACCTGTTTTCCCAGATTGGGGAGTTCCAGGAGCATCACCTGAGGTTCCTGGATATTCTGGAATATTACTTCACGATTTCGCCGTCGCTCCTGGTGGAAGTGCTGCCGATTGTGCTATTGCTGGCATTGCTCTATTCACTCACCAACCACGCGAGGCACAATGAATTGACGGCAATACGCGCGGCGGGAATTGGAACATGGCGTTTTGCCCTGCCTTACTTTGCGGTGGCGCTGCTGCTGGTGGGCGGCGTCTACATCCTCAATGAAGTTTTCGTGCCCAGAACGGTGGACTTGGCGGAAGATATTCTGCGGAGGCGCGAATCGACCTCGGCACTCAAAGACCTCCATCGGTGGCACAAGAATGTAATCTTTAATTTCCCACAACAAAATGGCGATAGGCGGTGGATTATCGATTTGTATAACGATAGAGATTTCCAGATGGTGCACCCGGAAATAAACTGGATCGATGCGTCGGGGGTTCATCACGAATTATCGGCGGGGACAGGGATTTACACCAACGGGGCATGGACATTCCTGAACGTGATCGAGTTTAAATGGACAGCGGGGAACGAAGCGTTGCCAGCGCGTTCAAGCACCAACATCGTGGTAGAAACTGAATTTGGGGAAACCCCCGAACTGATTCGGAGCGAAATTAAAATTGGGAGTTTAACCAGCGTCCAAGCCCTAAAAAGACCCCAGCTTTCAGTGAGGGACATTTTAAGTTACCTGTCGCTTCATCCGGAGTTGCCAACCAGACAGAAGAGCCTGCTGCTTACGCAACTTCACGGACGGCTGGCTGAGCCGTGGAAGGCCCTGGCAGTGGTATTGATAGCGTTGCCGTTTGGAGCGGCATCAGGAAGAAGAAATGTTTTTGTTGGAGTAGCCTCGGCCATCTTTATTTGTTTTGCTTATTTTATAATCCAAAGATTGTGCCTGGCGGGCGGAACCGCAGGACATATGCCGGCGTGGGTGGCGGCCTGGACCCCGAACCTGGCATTTGGTTGCCTTGGACTAATCCTCAACTGGCGCCTGCGTTGAGATCAGTTTTTCCCTAGTAGCCGAAAGAATAAAATTTTACGTTTATTGGGTGGGCGGAACCCGAAAACCGAAACTATGAGCGTTAAATTCCTAGCTGCATGAGCCTTTCAATTCCTATTATGACCCCTGGTCCGGGAGAGAAATTTGTGCGATTTGTAGGGGACCGTTTGGAGTTTTCCCTGCGCGTGCAGAGTACTGACAGAAATCTCAAGGCATTTCTGAGGACAAACATTGGAAATGGCGCGACACTTAGAAAAGAGATTATTGATTCCTACTCGGGACGAAGGCCGCTATCGGTTGAGTTTTGGAGAAACATTCCATTTCGAAAAAAAGATGAAACAGAATGGGTGCTGGAACTGGCTTGTGTGGAAGTGGGATTCTTCCATGCGAAGGCATACGTTGAAGACGAGGATGGAAATCAAGCGTGGCCGCATGGGGCAGATGTGGGTATTTCGGTGCATCCGGATTCGTACCGAACCAATAACACCATTTATTGCGCGTTTGTGCGCATGTTTGGGCCAAACAAAACAAAGACAATTTCAATCAATCCGAAATTAGAATCGTCGCTAAAAGCGCTTGATAAACTTCATTATTCCGTCATTCCTCCATCCGGCACATTCCGTGACCTGATCAAAGAATTACCCCACATCACCGAGACACTTCACTGCCGAATTGTGCATCTGCTGCCGGTGAGTCCAACCCCGACGACATTTGCCAGGATGGGGCGCTTTGGCAGCCCATACGCCTGCATGGATTTGACGGCCATCGATCCATCACTGGTGGAATTTGATCAAATCAAAACTGGAATTGAGCAATTTTGCGAATTGACAGATGCGGTGCATCTTCGAGGAGCGAAGGTTTTTCTGGATATTGTGATCAACCACACCGGGTGGGGCTCGACGCTATACGAGAATCATCCTGAATGGTTTTTGCGGGAAGCAAATGGAATGTTCAAGAGCCCGGGGGCATGGGGGGTGGTATGGGGAGACCTGGTGGAACTGGAACCGCACCATATAGAACTTTGGCAATACCTGGCGGACGCCTTTCTAACCTGGTGCCGAAGAGGGGTGGACGGGTTCCGGTGCGATGCTGGCTATAAAGTTCCATTGTTTGTATGGCAATATATTATCGCCAGGGTGCGCCAGGAGTTTCCGGATACAATATTTTTGCTGGAGGGGTTGGGAGGCGCATGGGAACTGACAGAATCACTTTTGTGCGAAGGCGGAATGCAATGGGCATATTCTGAACTGTTCCAGAACTTTTCTCCGCAGGCGGTGTCGGGTTACCTGGACCATTCGGTGATTCAAAGCAATCGAACAGGACTTTTGGTTCATTACAGCGAAACTCACGATAATGAACGGCTGGCGCAGAAAGGGAAAAAATGGTCGCTATTGAGGAACCGTCTCTCTGCGCTGGCAAGCCACAACGGGGCATTTGGCTTCACGTGCGGGGTGGAATGGCTGGCCGAAGAAAAAATCGATGTTCATGAAAGCAGGGGGCTGGCATGGGGCGCCGAAACGAACATAGTCAATGAGCTGGAATCGCTGAATCGGCTTCTTGGTGATCACCCTTGTTTTTTTGACGGGGCGACGATCAAGCGACATTCACACGCTGAGTCCCCAGTTCTTTTGCTGGAACGGATCTCCCATGATCAAAAAGAGCAGGTGTTGATCGTGATCAACATCCAGGTGAACGAGGTAGCTTCAATCAAAATCCCGGTTCTTTTGGAACACTATTTCGCTGGAGGGAAAATCGCGGATTTACTGGTCCAGCTGGGAATGAAACTGGATTTTGATGGAAAGACATCCATTTTGAAAATGAAAGCCGGCTCCGTTTTTTGCCTGGGATCCACCGAGATTGTTCCAGGGGCAGGCAAACAATATCGAAAAACAAAAGCGCAGGCAGCCTGGGCTACGAGAGCACTGGCCGTATTACTGAAGCCGGAACAGATTTCAGGGTTTGAGGCCATCGATTTGGCGCGGCGGGTGGAGCGATGCCCTTACGATTTTTTGTCAGTGATCTCAGCATTGACTCCGAAGCAAGTCGAACATTTTTCGCTTCTGAACATGCCCGAAACAGCAACTGGCTACAGCCGGGTGATGAGGTGGAAACTGGGAGATGAAACGCGTCTGTTTTGTGTTCCCCACGGTCATTGGCTACTGGTGGAACACACCAGCCCTTTCAAGGCCACTTTTTTTTCTGCCAACAAATTAGCGCTGCCTGTTCATGAAATAGCAGTGGAAGCGGGAGGCCGATTCGTCTGCGCATTTGCCCCGCGACTCTTAAAAGAAATCGGTGAAGCGAATTTGGAGCTCGAGATCTATTGTGAGGCGGTTAAGAAAATTCGTGGTAAACTGTTGATCCTGGGAGCGATTCCGAAACTGGATCTCCAAGACAGCAAGCCCAACACGGAGGGCATAGTGCTGTTGACGAACGGAATTGGCGGCATGGCCCGCATTCCGGTGAATCTTGGTTCGATTACTTCCAAATATGATTGCGTATTGGGAGCGAGCCTTCACGCGACGGTCCCGGTGGATCGCCATATCTTTGTGAAGAGAATCCGATTATGGATGCGTTCTGATGGATTCGTCATCCCGCTTTCCGCGCATAATCTGGTTCAATTTGAGGCAGGACCGCCTGCACGCTGGACTTTTCGGAGCCAGTGCGGGGATGGCCGACAACTTGGCATTGTGGTTTGTATGGACATGATCGAAGGAAAAAACGCCACCGTATTATCCGTCGATAGAGAGACATTCAAAGGAGAAGAGAACGGCAAATGCGATTTGAGACTTACTTTACGAGTGGATATTGAAGACAGAAATTTCCATTCGGAGACAAAGCGAAATCCAGGCGCTGAACAACATTTCGGGAATTCGATCGGCTCGCTGAAAGGTGTCGAGGGATTTGAATTCAATCCGGCTCAGGACAGACACCTGGTTGTTTTTGCCAGTGCAGGGACACGCTATCATGACGCGCCGGAGTGGTGCGAAAACATTGCTCATCCCATCGAACAAACACGCGGCCAGACCGGGTCTGGAGACGCTTACAGTCCGGGATGGTTCGATTTGCAGCTCAGTGGAGAAGAGAGTGTTCGGATCGTGATGGAGGCGGGTTTTGCGGCCGCCTTCGAGAAATATGAAGATTATCCTGACTTCTTAAATCAACGATTACAACGAAACAAGGAACTAACTGCGGAAACCGGCGACGGCTGGGAAAAGCAACTCAAGCTGGCGAGCGCGGCATTTATCGTTCGAAGAGACTTAGGTAAGACGGTAATTGCAGGGTACCCGTGGTTTTTGGACTGGGGCCGCGATTCACTGATTTGCGCGCGAGGAATGCTGGCGGGAGGTTTTCTAAAAGAGGTCCGGGGATTATTGGAAGTGTTCGGCAAGTTTGTGGAGAATGGAACGATGCCCAATACTATCCATGGCGAGTTTGCCGGAAACCGAGACACGTCCGACGCGCCTTTGCTTTATGCAGTGGTTTGTGCGGATCTGGTGAAGAGAAATGAGAAAGTGTTGGGGTGGTCGGTGGATGCAAAAGGTAGAACGATCGCAATGGTGCTGGAAGATATTGCGGAAGGGTATATTGCGGGGACCACGAACGGGATCAAAATGGATGGTCAGAGCGGGCTGGTATGGAGTCCCTCCCATTTCACGTGGATGGATACGAATTACCCGGCTGGCACGCCCAGGGAAGGATACCCGATTGAGATCCAGGTGATGTGGATTGAACTGTTAAAGCTGCTTTCGTGGGTTCCGGGGAAGAAACAGGCGAGGTGGACCGAACTGGCACAGTTGGCGAGCCACTCGCTGGAGAATTTTTTCTGGTTGGAGGAAGAAGGTTGGGTGGCGGACCTGCTGATTGCCCGAAATCGAGAGCCAGCGATCCAGGCGCAGACTGACAAGGCACTTCGAAGTAATTACCTGTGGGCACTGTGCTTCGGTCATTTTCGAGGGGTGAAAGCACAACGAGCCCTGGCTGCGTGCGCCAGTTACCTGGTCATTCCGGGGGCATTACGATCACTTGCCCCCCTCAAGGTTTCGCCGCCCCTGCCGATATATAATGGAAGCGGCCAGTTGATCAATGACCCAGAGTATCCATTTTGGGGCGCATATGAGGGCGATGAGGATTCTCGCCGCAAACCAGCGTACCACAATGGAACGGGATGGGTGTGGACCTTCCCGATGTTTTGTGAGGCATTGAGCGTTGTCTACGGGGACGATATGTTTGCCAAACAGGCAGCTTTATCTTTCCTATCGAGTGCGGAAGGTCTATTTTTAAATGGTTGCATGGGACAGCTGCCTGAAATTGTGGACGGAAATTATCCCCATCGGCAACGCGGTTGCGATGCGCAGGCATGGTCGATCACCGAAACATACCGCGTGTGGAAATTTTTACAAAATTGAAGAGCAAACCAACTTCACCGGAAGGTGGAAGGAGTAACGAGATGAAACAAAGAATATTTGTTATTGATGACGAGGTGCCGATCTGCGAGCTGTTGACCAAATTTTTTTCCAAGCGCGGCTATGAAGTTTCGACAGCGCACAGCGCTGAAGCAGCCAGAGTGCAACTTGCGGACCAGTCTTTTGATTTGACGATCCTTGACGTTCTTTTGCCAGACACAGACGGGCTGGTGTTTCTGGAGAGCATCAAGAGGATGCATCCCAACATGCCGATTGTAATCATGACGGGGATAGGATTTGACGAAGAACTTCTCCAGGAATCCATCCAAAAGGGAGCTTCCGGGTACATCAGCAAGACCTTGCCGCTGGACCAATTGTTGATGGAAGTTCACCGCATACTCAAACCTGTGCGGTAGCTTCTATGAGGGAAGGAGCTTCACCCCGGGGAACAGCAAGCGCCCCGATGCCGAGTCGAGCAGATTTGCGGGAAAGAGAAGTTAAACTGGAAGCGATCAAGTCTTCGCTTGGGAGGTTGGCGCACGATTTCAACAGCGGCCTGGTTCCCATACTTGGTTACCTCTCGATGATCCGTTCCGATTTAGGGACGGAGACCTCGGTGGAAGAATACCTGGAGGCGATGGAACGGTCTGCCCGGAATAACGTGCAGATGGCGGAACTGATCCTATTAGCCACACGCCCGCAGAGAAAATTCTCGGCGACAACCTTTGACCTGGAACAGCAGATAGGTGAAACAGTGACCGAGTTTCTTGCCACTCAGCCAGGAATAGCGATGGCGTTGGAGTTGAACCCTGCGACGATTAAATCTGATAAATCACAATGGAAACAACTTGTAACGGAGTTGTTAAAAAATGCGTGCGAGGCTTCACCCGAAGGGGTCGAATTGAGAATCCGCTTACGGATCAGGCCCACAGTTGCGGGAGAAGCGGGGGAACTTGGGATGCCTGAAACGCCGAACATACTTGAGTTGACAGTGTCGGACCAGGGGACCGGGATACCTAACGAGGCAGAACAGAGCAGGATTTTCGAGCCGTTTTACACCACCCGCCAGGCGCAATTACACAAGGGGTTGGGGCTGACGGTGGTTCATGGGATAGTGCGGCTTAATCGTGGCCAGGTCGTAGCCTCAAATAATGAGTTGAAAGGATTTCGCATGAACATCCTGTTGCCATTCGAACTGCTGAAAGCTAATTAGTCAGCGAGGGTGGATCACGGCGGCAAGTTCTACAGCCACTTTGGCAGCTTCTTCGGTGCGATCCTGATTTCGAAGACAATCGAAAAGAATGAGTCGGATAACGAGGCTGCCAGGGTTTTTTGCAACCAATCCATTGAGCTCGGCAATTTGCTTTTGATCTGCCGGCTGTTTGGAGATTTCAATGGCGATTTTTTCTGACAGTGAATTGACCTTCGCCTTTTTCTGACGTGGTGTTTCCAAAACCGCCTCCCAACTTTTTTTGGCATGCGTTATGGCATCGATCATGTTGCCGTTGAGATAATAACATTTGGCGAGGAGGGCCTCGGAGGCGGGTTCGGGAGGCACTGAAGAAAGAACTGCCATAGCCTCCTGAGAGGCTGAGATATTCAAAAGCTTTCTTGCTTTTGCAAGTGGCGGGAGACCATTTCCAATTTTTAAATAAGCCTGCGCAGCGAGACGATTCAATTGTTGATTAGAGCCGAAATCGCCCAACTTTGCGAACCCCTCGTCGGTGCTCGGAACGAGGCTCCAGAGAAGACTTCCAGAGGGATCCACGAGCAGGCCGACTCGCAGGGCTTCGTAAGGACTCGGATTTTGTTCCGGCCTGAAAGCGCGGAGATATTTTATAGCCTCATCGTTGTCGGTCTGAGCAAGAGCCTCGGCAATCCTCAAAGGAATCCCGGTCTGGAGTGGGTTTAGTTTCATGATGTCCCAGCCTTTGGAAATCATGGCGCTGGTTTGAGAGGTCAAGGTGAGTTGAAGCCAGAGGAGATCAAAACGAGGTTCCCAGTTGTAAGGGTCGAGAGCAATGATCTGAGCGAGGATTCTCCCCTCGGCAACCGGGAATTCGCCAGGGGATAAATTGGTTTCTAAAATTCCATGAGCACGGGCCTCTGCCATGCGGTGATCCGGGTCAAAAGGCCACAAGCGATTGCTGCGCTCAAAATCCTTTATGCTGGAAGAAAGATTAAATTCGGCTCTGCCTTTCCTCCAATAATGGTTGGAAAAGGCGAGAAGGAATGCGACAAAAATGAAGACGAGTGCAGCACCCTGATTGAGCCATCTCT
This sequence comes from Verrucomicrobiales bacterium, assembly GCA_028293375.1. GTDB lineage: Bacteria > Verrucomicrobiota > Verrucomicrobiia > Limisphaerales > JAQGOY01 > JAQGOY01. Next base: position 27,432 of record JAQGOY010000178.1, read on the forward strand.
GAGGAATACTCACGCTGCTTTGCCGAGGCTGGGGAGAATTGGCTGATCGCGGCGAGAAATGAAAACCAAGCAAGACGCAGAATAAGAAAAAATTCGCAGGGATATAAAAATTAAACTCAAAGGAGCTGTGAAACAAGAAAGTGAGCACCGCGACGAATACTCCGAGCCCAGTGATACTGATGGCAGAAGCCTTGGCAAACTGATTTTTTGATTTAGTAAAAAATCTAAACAGAAGGAGACCGAGCAAAAACACCCCCAGGATTCCTGTTTCCATGGTCCATTCCAAATAGTCATTTTCAGCGTGGAGGAAAGTCTGGTTGCCCTGAAATGATTTAAAAATGTTGGAGACAATTTTGTAAGACCCCACCCCAGACCCGGCAAATGGAAAATCGAGAATGAATTGGAGAGTATCCTTCCAAATCAATTTTTTGTAGCCAAAGTCTCCGCCAACCATGCGGTCCAATGCGGTGCCACTGGACAAAATGACGACCGTAAAAACCGTGACAGTGACGGCAATGACACCGAGGACAGCCCTGGTGCGGATAACCCTTCCGAGAAAGTAAGAAAACACGATGACACCAAGGATCAAAGATACAGCGCCGCCGCGAGAACCGGTTTGCAAAGAAACACCCATGCCCAGGAAAATTATTGCCGCACAAAATCCAATGATCTGGATTTCCTGAAAGGACGTTTTCTTTCCTTTTGCGCGAACGTAAGAAGCACAAATGCCAACAGCCGCAAACACTGCCATCATCATCCAATTGGCATAATGATTTCTGCTGGCATAAGTCCCGGCGCTGGTGGCGTAGTGAGAGAAATATCCCTTGAGCGATCCGCTTGCAACCGGTGACATTCGCAGTAACTCCGAAGCGGCCATGATCAAAATACCAGCGAGCAAAAGGACAAGGATGGCAGTCCGATTTTCCCTGGTTAATCCGATCAACCTGGAAATCAAAAATAACCCTATGCCGATAAATAAAACCAAGGCGCGTGAAATGGTTCCGGGGACGGAAAAGGAAAGAAACCCAGGTCCAGAAATGGAGACTGGCAATTTCGCCCGGGCAGGTTCGAGAACAGCAATGAGGCTGGCAGGAAGGGGCATCAACGGGAGAAGAATGATTACCAGAAGGAGAAGAAGAACCAGTTTGTCATTCCTGTCAAAGCCATTAAACAAAGGGATCTTGCCCCGAAGAAGCAAGATCGACAAACCCAAACCGAACAGGACTAAAGACTGGCCAGTGCGGTCAACACCTCCGGAGAAAAGGGGGCAAAGGATCAGGGCCAGCAGCCAAGGTATATGTCTCCACATATGTAGGAATCCCTGTTGGATTCCGGATTAGACCTTGCCGGAATCCTTATTTTGATCCGCGGCAGCCCGCCGCAACCTGTATTGTTCCGCTTTGGATAGACTTTCCACAGGCTGTTCGCCGGTTGTTTCTTCGCCAGCCAGAGCTTTGGCCTCATCCTCGATGGAGGAGAATTTCCGAGATCTGCTTTTTGAAGCTGCCATTTTTACAGCTGGGGTTGGGGCGTTGGGATCAACCTTGCGGGTTTCTTCATCAGCTCGGTAATAGGAGTGATAATAGTTCCGATAGTAGTAGTAAGGAGTGTCGGATTCAACACCGTTTACGACAAGTCCCAAAGTGGTGGCTCCGCGCTTGGAGACAGATTCCAGAGCCATCTTGGCAAATCTCATGGAGGTTTGCCCGGCGCGCACCACAAACATCAAACCATCGGCATAAGGCAAGAGGGAGAAAGTGTCATCAATAGCCGTGAGAGGCGGGCAGTCGAAGATCACATAGTCAAAGAAGTTGCGGGCGTCAGCAATAAATTCTCCGGTAATGGGGCTGAGGAGCAGTTCGCCTGGATTCGAAGGCAGTTTTCCGCTCGATATGGTGTGGAGATTGTTAACCACAGTGGGAGTAACGACATCTTCCCAATGGGAATTGCCCAATAAAACGTCAGAAAAGCCGGGTTCGCGGGGCACGGAGAAATAGTTATTCGTATTACCACGTCGAAGATCGGCATCCACGAGCAACACCTTGTTACCGGCCAAAGCCAAAACGACAGCAAAGTTGACGGTGAAGGTGGTTTTTCCATCGCCGGGAGCAGCGCTGGAAATCAGGAGAACCTGCCGTTTTTCACCGCGGCTGCCAAGCAGGACAGCGGAACGAACACCACGGATCGATTCCGCGAAGAGGCTGTGTTCATCCATACGAGTGAGCAAGACCTGTTCGGAACCGAGTTCCTTTTTGTTCTGGAGAGGAATCTGACCGAGAACAGGGACATCCAAAAACTTCTCGATATCTTCTGCGAGTTCGAGTCGGTCATCGAGTTGAGCGAGGAGATAAATGATTCCAAGCCCAATCAGCAAACCAACCATGAGGCCGTTCAAAACCATGCGGGTTCTTTGAGGGCCAACAGGGCTTGGGCTGCCAACACCTGCTTCAATAATTTCAAAAACGCCGTCGTTACTGGAGGCTGAAGCATCCAAGGCAACTTCAACGCGCCTGGTATCAGAGAGCTGGCCTTTGATGGTATTGAGATCCTCGACCAAAGTGAGGTAATCATTTTCGAAACGGCGAGCAGCTTTCAGTTCCTCCGTTGCAGCAGTGATTTGAGCTTTCCAGCTTGCTTCCTTTGATTTGAGAACGGTGATAGCGCCATCCCTGTGGGCATTCAGCATTTTGGTCAATTCATCAAGACTTTCGGTTGCGCGAGCAAGTTGGGCTTGAAGCATCCGCATATGAGGATGCTTTGGGAGCAGATTTTCTGAATCCCTTTTAATTTCTGTTTCCAGTTCCTTTTTCTTTAATTGCAATTCGCCATAACGAGGTTCCTTAAACTGTTCTGTGGGATCGTTTAGAGCGGTGGTCTTTGAACCCTCTTTTTTGTCAGTGGTGCGAGAAGAACTGTTAATGCTTGCCAATTGATCAGGAGATTGGCTCTCGAGAGTTTCACGCTGGGAAATGATGGATCTCAACTCATCCTGAAGGCGGTCGAGGGTGAGCTGGGCGTTGTCGCCCATATCTTTGATGCTAACCACATTGTATTCTTTTTTGAAATCGTCGATCCTTCGTTTTTGGGTCTCGAGCTTTTTCTCCTGAGCGTAAATTTGCTCCCTGGTTTCCTGAAGTTTGACTGCGATCATCTGGGTGTTCGCTGTTTTCTTCCGCTCCAGGAAAGCCTGGGCCCAGTTGGAAGCATATGAAGCAGCGTATGGAAAGTCGCTGGACTCCACAACCATGCTCAAAGAGCCTTTATTTTTATGGCCTACTGCGCTGAAATAAACAGGATCCTTTGGAAATTGCTCAAACACTTTGTTGCGGGTAGCGGAGCGGACAGGATCACTTTCCAGGATGATGTATTGCTGCTCGTAGAAATTGGCAAGATCTTCCAAAAATTTAACCTTGTCATCGTTGGCAGTAGTGACCTTTGGGGCTACTTGAACGAGGGATGTGGCGCGGTAAATATTGAGAGCGTGCACAGCTTTCCAGGCCTGGTATCCAGTGCCTGCCAGGAGACAGAAAAGAAGGAGTGCCCACCGCTGAGTGATCATCTTCAGGTAGCGTCGCACCTTGAAGAACAGATTGATCCGGTCGACCAGCCAGGTTTCCAATGAGGAAAAAACGGAAGATTTAGGTTTGGAGGCGGTCATAAAATTACCATATTGCTTTGCGTTCAGGGATCTCAACGCGATCGCCATCCTGCAAGACTTCATCTTTTTCAGGATGTTTGGAGCGGATTTCGTCCATGTCAAAAGTAGTGACTTCAACTTTGTTACTATCCTTGACTTTGCGGTAGAGTTTCACCTTGTGAATATTGGCAAACTCACCGACGCCAACGCGATAAACGCCTTCAAAGATAGTGCAGCTTTCTCCGGCGGGAATAGTTAAAGCATTGCCGCGAGCGCCCTGGCCAAAGAATAAGACATGGGATTCGCGAGCGGATTGTTGTTTGAGCTTCAAATCGATGGTGGCCTGCTTGTAGTACTCAGCTTCCAGTTTCATTTTCAATTCCTCGCGAACCTGGGTGAGAGTTTTGTTCGCGACATTGACCACAATGGTGGGGTACGGGTAACCAAGAGCGACATGAACTTCGAGTTCGAGCTGCGCGCTGATGCCAACCTCTTCGGGTTTGGATCCAGAAGTATTCGGGTCTTCGATGACACGAAAGCTTAATTTGTCCATATGATGGAGGGTTTGGCCGGAAACGGATGAAGAAAGAGTTGCTACATCGTTGGTGACCAGGGGACTTGTCGCGGCATCTTTGGAAGCTGCCCCAGCTGCGAGCCCCGCTATGCAGATCAGAGAAATGGTCTTAAAAAATTTCATACTCAATACGCCCGTGAAAGTTCCAGTGTCAAACGGTTTTGCTTATAGTTGTGAGCCGTTTGATCAGAGTTCTTAAGAGCTAAAGCATAGGCCATACCAAGGTGCCAATGGCGATCCAATTGATACCCTGTTCCAAAATAAAGCAGGAAGCGATCAGCGCTTTCGCCAAGAGTTCCGGAGGCTTTGAACATTTCATAAACAGCTGATGCTGAGACAGTTAAGTGGCTCGTTAACTTGGTGTTGATGTTGTATTGTCCGGTGTAAGTGTCGTTATAGTTATGACCGAATCCCTGGCCGACCGACCTTGAAAAGTGTAATGATTCTGTTGTATGACTGTTCATTCTATGGTCAATGGCCAGTTGAGCGACAATACTGCTAAACTCCGAAGTGTCAGCGGTGGTCCCATGGTCGTCAAAAGTATTAAAACTAAAGCTGGCGCTACCACTAACGGTAATGAATTGAGAAGGCTTATAGCTGAAAAATGGACCGGCGACAAGGTTAGCTGAATTGTTCTGCTCAGCGATTAAGTGGTCGACCCAGCTATACGTGGCCTGGAAACCCACGATCCAGCGTGGAGACAGTTTGTAGGAAACGGAAGCAAGCCAGGAATAAGTGTCGGCATCCAATCCGATAAAGGAGTCGGTGAGAGCCCTCGAAATGGCATAATCGAAGTTCAGGCTGAAGGTAAGATCCTCGTAGGGCTTCCAGTCGCCCTGGACCCCCACACTATTATCAAACCGTCGGAAGTTGCTAATTTCGGCTTGAGCATTAGTAGTGCTACCACTGATATCGGGATGGCCGGTAGGATCAACGCTGACTTGAAAACTGTCATGAACACTCAACTTCACATCGTCAAACAAGAGTTCGTAATAAATCTTCGAGTTGGGCGCGACTGTGAAGGTTGCAAGCTGTGGATGCTCGAGGTAGAAGCGATATCCCAGACCGACGTTGAACTCCAAAGTATTTCGTTTGCTTAAAGGGTATTGGAATCCAATCTGCAGGTCGGGGCCAAAACTGATATCCCCTTCCGGTTTTGTGCCAGATAAGATGATGTTGTCGTTAAATTCCACTTGAGCCGAGGTGATGAACCGAGCTTCCAGGTTCCCCCATTTGATGTTATACCTGCGAGCTTCTGGATTGAGGTAAAGTGGGTAGGGAGAGGTGTGGGGTATGAACGCTACATCAGTCTGAGCCCTGGCCTGGGGCGCAACGCCAACAAGAACCAAAAGGGCTATAATGGCAAACCCGACATCCCGTTTCCTGGTGAAATTCCAAAGCATCCGATACCTTTATTGAGGGCTAACCGGTTGTTGAATGATAAGGGAATTATCTATTTTGGAAGTATCAATAGGCGTAGCCGAATTACCCCCGGACGAACTGAGTTGGAAACCAGCGCCAGCATTGTCAAAGAATACAGTTGTGCCGGAAGAAGCACTAACAACTTTGCCATTGCGGGTGTTCAGGGTGACACTTTGGCTACTGTTGAGGACAGGCAAGTTGGCATTTGGGACAACGACCTTAATTGAATCCTGGTTGTCGCCGAGCGCTGTGGCCACGAGAATTCCGCTTCCGTGATCCATGCTGAGCATAACGGAGTCACCCTGGTTGACATCAATGGAGAGATGGTCGAGCGAGGGAATGGAAATGTGGTAACTTCCGACGTTGGCGCGGAGAATGATTTGGCCATTGTCCCCATAACTGACCTTCAAGGAAGGATCAAGTTCCACAATTTCGTCCAGGAAAGAGTCCAAGGTCCCGGAAAGTGAAGAAGAGGCCGCCTTGCTTAGGACCTTATCGCTATTTGGATCGACCTGAGCTTTTCCGAACGAACCGCCCAAATTAAGAGCGGAGCCACTAGCCCATTCGAGATTTACGTTGAGAAAATCCGTGGAAGCTCCGCCACTGCCGTGAACGGCTAATCCCCCTTTAAATTCCATATTGGATTGTTCCAGTTTGGTGTCGAGGCTGATGTTAGAGTTGAACAAAGTGGCCCTGCCGCCGCTAGCAGAAGTAGCAAAGGTAGTGCCGCCGACTGCGGCATACTGTAAAACCGCCTGAGGGTCTATCCGAGCGTAGCTGCCTGCGGGGAGCGCCACGATTAATTCCCCTTCTTCCGAAAGGTTTTTGAGATCCACCGATTTTGTGGTCCGGTCCCAAATCATTTTTCCCGCCTGGTCGGTTAAGCCCAGCCCAGTCCAGGTGGGCACATCGACGACACTGAATTTAAACTCGCCTTTATCCACTGCCCATTGAAAACCGCCGCTGACGGTGGCAACAGTAATAACCGAGCCATTGGCAAAAGTGACTTCTTTGACTTCACCTTTGGCAATGGAGAAAGTCTTTTCGGCTGTGGTGAAGGTTAAACCGCCGTTCTCGGTTTCGTTGACCTTAAAAACGGTGGAAGGTAAAAGCCGGACGGTGGTGCTGACGCCTTTGGCATCCACCTTTGAAACGAGAGGGCCTCCCTCCATGGGGAATTGTTTGCCTTCCACAATAACGCTCTTTCCCTCTGCGTTAATGGCCGTGATGAGGCCCTTGCCGGTAAAGTAATAGGTCTTGTCCTTGAATTCATCAAAAATACCACTGGAGCCTGCACCGACTTGTGCAGTCGCTCCATCCGGGAAGAACATCTTGAAAGGTTTGGTATTGTCCACTCCCGTTTTGAAGTTGAGATGCCCTTTCGGTTTGCAGAGGCAGAGAGTCACCACGTTGGAGAGTTCCAGCACAGCATTCCATCCATCGAAACCGGCGCCCACGATGCGCAATTGTGGGACACGTGCCTGTAAAACAAGACATTTCTGGGCAGCATCGGTTTTGTAACGGATTTCAGGAAGAACGACCCAGCCTTTGTCACCTTCCCAGGCAGATTTGATTATATTGGTTGGGTAATCAACAAAGGTTTTGCAATCCAACCCGGAAAGAACGACTTGAGGCAATGAATCTGCGGCGCCAGAGACGGTAATTTCAGCATTAGCCCGCAAAAGACAGATGGAAAAGACAAGAATAACGGCCAATTTAGGTCCAATGAACCGATATTTTTTCATAGGCTAATGTTCATTAATAAAATCACAAATCTGCACGTTGTAACCAAGATTTTTAGTAGGGCTCTTCGGCCCTGATTGAATACAGCTTTCACCTAAGCACCCCTCGTGCCACACTAGGTTCAGGAACATGGACTAACGATTGCTATGTTACTGGCTCCATCATGGACAACCGCGTAGAAGATTCAACAGTCACTGACCAAGCCGTTCTGAGGGCGAACGTGGCCATGGTTCTCATATACTGGGGAATATTGGTGCGCGCTCTTTCAGTGGAATGGATTCATAACAGCCAATATTCCTACGGATGGGCAATACTAGGGTCCGTGGTGTGGATGGCCGTCAAACGCCTTCGGGCGGCGAAGGTTTGGAATGGTACTACTTTAAAACCTGCGTCAAAACTGATATTGGGAATAACCCTGGTTATTTGGGTTTTGCTCCAAGTGGTGAAAGAGGCAAACCCGGAGTGGCGTTTTACTCTTTGGCTCGAAACCGGAATTGTCCTAACACTCACTTATTTTTATTTTATTAAAACCGGGGGATCCGCTCTGTGGACAGAAATGGGGCCGGTGTGTCTTCTTTTCTTAACAGCGGTGCCCTGGCCCACCCCGATTGAAAACCTCGTAGTTACAAACTTTACGGAATGGATAACGGCCGGAGTTTGTGAAGTTCTTCATATCATCGGTATCTCCGCGGTATCGCAGGGTAATGTGATCAAGTTGCTAAACGGGTATGTAGGAGTTGAAGAAGCGTGCAGTGGCATTCGCTCCTTTCAGTTGGCGGTAGCGCTGTCGGCGCTTTTTGCGACGCTGAACAGAATGAGCGTAAAAAAGGGGCTCATACTGGCGGGAATGGGTGCAGCATTAGCCTTTATGCTTAACTTCGGAAGAACTCTTGCGCTCACGCTGATTTACTCCAAGGGTGGGGAAACCGGTTACAAACACTGGCATGACTTCCTTGGGTTCGTGGTGCAAGTCCTGTTGCTGGGGGCAATGTGGTATTATGCGCGTCCCGCAACCAGGGAGATCGAAAAAGAAGGTGGCGGACGGTTTCCTTCTTTTCAACTATTGCCATTGAGGACGTGTATTTTGTTTGTCGCACTGATCATTGGGACCATCTGCTTCAAAGAGGTGTGGTACAGGGTCCGCCGAAATGAAGACACAAAGCTCCCAAAGTGGGACCTTCGATGGGCAGGAGACAAAAGATTTCAGGAAGTGCCGATGACTGCGGAAACCATCGCGTCACTTAAGTCTTCGGCTTCAATTGAATTAAATTTTAATGATGAGGGCAAGGAATGGACACTTTTTTTCATGCGATGGAAACCAGGAAAAGATTCACTCCGGGCGTCGCGGGCGCATAACCCTACTATTTGTTTGCCTGCCAGCGGCTTCAAGCTGCGTTCGAAGGGATTTAAGCTTTTGCCATGTAATGAGGTGTTCATGCCGTTTGAAACGTTTACTTTCGAAGCAAATCAAAAACTTTATTATGTTTTTTATTGCCTTTGGGAAGATTCCTGGACATTTCCCCGAGTGGCGAACGAGAATATTGCGCAACGAGGGGATCGTTGGTGGCGCTTGCAAGTCGCCTGGGAAGGAAAACGCAACCTTGGCCAGCAGGCCTTTGAGGTGGCGATGACAGGATATCGAGATTTCGACGAAGCGGCGGATGCGCTTCGCCAGCAATTACCAAGTTTAATAAATATTTCCAAATGAGCTTATTTTTACCTGATCCGAACCGGCCGGCGAACCCCCGACGCCGATGGACAATTGCGGTTATTCTAGTCCTGGCGCTGGGAGCGGCACTATCGGCAAAGCCGCTGTACCAGAAGTTCAAGCAGAAGCGGGCAGGATCACTCCTGGAGGAAGGATTAGTTTTTCAGCGTGACGGCCAGTTAGACCTTGCCTACCAGAGAGGGCGCGCGGTGGTTGACCTGATGCCCGAGAATATGGCGGCGTACCGCCTCGTGGCGCAGGTATTAACGCAGCAAAAGAAACCGGAAGCTCTCGGTTACTGGGGCCGGATTGTCACCTCGAAAGAAGCGATGGAAAACGATTACCTCGCCATCCTCGATATTGGTTTTCAGATGAATTACATGGATATTGTTGAAAAATATCTCGGAGAAGCTCTGCAAAAGTTTCCCGATTCGAAGGATCTGCTGAAAAGGGCGTCGCTTTATTTCAGCGCGAAAAACGATTTGGATCGAAGTGTGTATTTTGCGCAGAAATATCTTTTGCGGGCACCTGGCGATGAAGACATGCGCCTGCTGATGTCCCGACAACTACTGACACTGGGACAACCGCAAAACGTGGCTGTGGCCCGAACGAACCTGCTGCAACTGGCGGGCAATTCCACGCTGCTGGCCTTGCCATCGATAGAAATATTAACGCGATTTTCAGACCTTTCGCATTCGGAAATGGAGATGATGGTGGCAAGATTAACGAGCCTGGGCTCGCAGGACCCGAAATTCGAGCTACTCGCGCGGCAACTGGATGTGAGGCTTCACCCGGAAAAAAGGAGTGCAATATTTGCTGAAACGATGGAGCGAGCGAAGGGAGGCACCCTGAGAGAATTTGCGGAGGGAGCAAAGTGGTTATTCCAACAAAGCGCTTTCGCGGAGGTGCTACAGCTTGTTGGCCAACGGGCGACAGAAAACAAGGAATTATTTTTAATTTACGCTGATTCCCTGGCAGGTTTAGGCCGATGGAAAGACCTGGAAAAAGCACTGATGCAGCCTGACCTGCCCCTCGAAAAATTCTTCCAGGAACTTTATTTGGGCAGGGTTGCGCTGGAATTGGGGAGAAAAGGGGAAGCGGACCGTCACTGGAAAGATGCCTATTCGCTGGCCCAGGCGAGCCCGAATGCGCTTCAGTATTACGCGGAGTATTGCGAAAAAATAGGACGTATTGCCGACAGCGAATCGGCTTACCGAACTTTGTCTCAAAAGCAGCAGACGGCCAAGTATGGCCTGCTTAATTTGTTGCGACTGGCGGAAGCGGAGGGTGATTTGAAAAACATTCGGATGTTGCTCAAAGAATACGAAGGTAAGTTTCCCAATGAAACTGCGGTTAAAAATGATCTTAACTACATCGACCTCCTGACAGGAAACAATGTGGAGGCCGCCAAGAGCCAGGCGGAAACGCTTTTTAACCAATATCCCTCCGTGTTTGCCTTTCGAACCACGCTGGCCCTGGGGTATCTCAAAAAGCGAGAAGTGCAAAAAGCCACCGACCTCTATAAAGGGCTAACGCTGGACTGGATGACCCTGCTCCCCGGATGGCAGGCTGTGTATGTTTCCGTCCTAGGAAGTTCGAGTGTGACGAATGAGTCTTCGGCTGGCCAGCTTGCTTCCTTGATTAATACGAACCGGCTGAAAACAAGTGAATTCGAACTGATTAAACCGTGGCTACCAAAAAATGTTCAGGCTGGCAAATAGGCCCGGGCCCGCTTTAGGCGTGACTTGAGGATTTCTGCGGAGACTTTGGAATCAAAGTGAATAGGAAGCTCGTGGATTTCCTCCCATTTGCGCGCGGCCTTCATGAATGCTTCGGCGGCCAACTCACTCATCAGCTCAAAAAGCTGAGGATCCATCACAGATTGATGGGCCTTTAAATCAAGACCTGAAATCTCCCCGATATGGAGGGCATGGTGAGAGTGAAGCATCTCTTCCTCCTGAAGGCGAAGCGAGCTTTGCCAGTTTTTTTCACCAGTGCTAAGAATCAATCGGGCCTGACAAAAACCGATTTTTTTGAGAACAAACTTGTAGTCAGCCCATAAGTTTTCGATTGAATCGCATCGCTCAGCTTCCATTTGGAGCCACTGGGCCAAAACGAGGACGTAGCGGGTTTCCTTGCGCATATCCAGGGAGTTACCGAGAACTCTTCCGACAGCAAACCAATCGCGGGTGAACTGCATGGAGCCGGCAGCCAGCAACAGGATCATGCACATGCCACCGAACAAAATGGGAAGCCACTTTCCGTGCGACCAGAGAATACCAAAGGCGAGCAGCAGAAAAATCAGCGACATGGCATAGAGGGTGAGGACAGTGCGGACTCTGGAAAATCCAAAATCAACCAGGCGATGATGAATATGCTTTCGGTCAGGCCGAAAGATGGGAAGGCCCTTTAGTCCGCGCCGGGCAATGGCTATTGCAACATCGATGATGGGGAGTGCGAGGGCAAAAATCGGAGCAATCAGAGCGGCAGCAACAGCGCCCTTCTGAGAGGTATGAATAGTCATGGCTCCCACCAAAAACCCGAGGAAATAAGCGCCCCCATCTCCCATGTAAATTTTGGCAGGAGGAAAATTGTAATAAAGGAAGCCAAGCAAGGAGCCAAGCATGCCAACTGCGAGAAACAAGACGATGGTGTGGTCCTGCAGGGAAACATAGATAAGCAGGGCCATCATCATGAGGGAGATCCCGCCCGCCAAGCCATCAATGCCATCAATCAAATTGATCAAGTTGGTGAGAGTGACCAGCCAGATAACCGTGGCGAAGTAGCTCAGACTGCCTAATTGCCATACGTAGTCGTTGATCGGGTTTTTGAAGGTCTCGATTTTCAATCCCATGAAATAAACGGCAGAGGCGATAAGTATCTGGCCAAACAATTTCTTTTTAGCCCCGACCGGCTTGAGATCATCCCAAAAGCCAAGGCCAAAGGTGGCGAGGGCGCCCAAAATGAGGGGTAGGTCGTGATCCAGGTGATTGTGATAAAAAGGAAGGACAATACAGACGACAGCAACAAAACCGGCGACAATGGCGACTCCGCCCAAACGGGAAATGACGGTTTTGTGGCCATGATGAAATTGCCGCGCGCTTACGCCTTCACGCAGAACAAGACGGCGCAAATAGGGAATGACCGCCCAGGTGATTACAAGGCCGACTGTGCCGCAAATTAAGATGAAAACTTTATCCATTTAAACGCAAAGACGCTTACACTGATTTCTTTTATCGGCCCCAGAGAAGCAAAGCACTTCTTATTCCAGTATGGGACATTGAAGCACGGAGCTGGATTCTTCAAGCAAATATTGGTAACGGATGGGTGACGTTTTTGTTTATTTAACCTTAGATTTGTCTTTTAAAGGGCTGTTTCAGCCCATTTAAGCGAGGTTTAGGTTAGTTTTTGAAATAAATCAAAAAATTGTGCCGCAGCGCAGGTGGATCCATGGGTAACTGTATACTGATATCCGCGCTGCCCCATGGCGATCAGGGGTTCCGGGTTGCAAGCAAGCTTTGTCAAAATTGGCGCAAGCTGAGAAAACTGCGCCATTTCGAGATTCCACCCGCAATTCAGTTCGTGGATGAGTTGAGCTGCCTCGCTGCCTGCTGGCCCAAGAAAGAGGCAAGGCTTTGCAGCAGCCATGATCCCATAAATTTTACTGGGAACCACCAAGCCTTCCAGATTTTGTTCCATGCACGCCAGGTGGATATCGGCGGCACCGAGTGAAGCATTCAGGTTCTTAATGGGCTGATAGGGAAGAAAGGTCGCGTTGGCCATTCCTCTGCATTGTTCCCTGACCCATTCGTATCGCGGTCCGCCCCCTAAAAAGACAAAATGGATTAAAGGGGTTTTTGCTATTTCCCTGACCGCCTGAACAATGGCTTCAAAGGGATGAGCAAGGCCAAAGTTGCCGGAGTACATGACCACGAATTTGCCATTGAGATTGTGGCAAGCGCGAAACTCGCTGGCCCCGGCTGGGTCTGATTGGCTGCTGGAACTTTCGAGAGGCCAATTGGGAATGACGGTGATTCTGGAAACGGGAATTCTCCGGGATTCCAACCGCTTTTTCATACACCGTCCCACGGTTACGACGGCTTCATAGCGCCTCAGGGAAAAAGCGGAAACGAATCGGAGCAAATTGGCTACCAATCCGCCTTTTCGAAGAACACCGAGTTCCTCGGCAATCTCCGGGTAGATATCCTGGGCCCAGTGAACGATCTTTGTTTTTTTAAACCATTTAAGGAAAGGACCGAGAACCAGATGCAAAGGAGGATCCGTCAAGGTAACCACCAGGTCATGACGAGGTTCGCGCCAAGCGGCGATCAAAAATTTTGGATAGAGAGAAAGGTAACTGAATGCTCTTTTCAAGTGACTGGAGCGATTGAAAGGCAGGCCACCCACACGGTGGACTCTGATGAGCCCCTGATGATCTTCCGCAAACGCTTCGCCGGAAGCAATGATGGTGACAGCCCAGCCCTTTTCGGTCAATTGACTCGCGAGTTCGGCGAGAAGTTGCCCGGTAGCACCCTCCTGAGGTGGATAGACGCGGTTGATAAATAGAACTGAAGGCAGGCTACTCTCCTTTGGTTTTCCCATTGCGATCGTTGCCGCCAGCTAATTTTCTACGCATCAACTGCGATTTGAGAAAATTATCCGGGGGGGCAGTCACCCATGCGGTGTACCAAACGTCAGCGAGGAATGAAGAAGCATCTGCCATCTGTTTGGTCAGGAAATCGCGGCCTTCAGAACCAGGCAAACCTGCGTCTGCAAGGGCTCCGGTCTTATTCAATTGGTAGAGAGGCACCACATTTTTATGTTGTTCGACCATGAGGTTCATGAAGACAGGAAACAAATCGCTTCCGGCTCGTGCCGCTGCATTCTCCCCCAATCTCTGGGCTGGTCGTATTCTTTTTTTCAAATCATCAGGACTTATTCCAATCTTGTGAACATAACCGCCGTCAATCCAGGCGTGGAAGGTGGTGTTGGTGGTAAAATGATTGGTATTGTCTCCGACCCAACCGTTGTAGTGGCGGGTAGTGTGCAGAGGTTGAAAAGAATCTCCGACATAATGACCCATGAGGCCCATAACGTAGATGACGTCCTGCTGGGCATTGATAATCTCTTCGGGCTGACCGGCCTCCATGTAGGCCTGGAGGTAAGAGAAACTGGATTGTAATTTTCCAAAATATTCGTTCATGGTCCAAGGCAGAAACCCAACGAGATTTTTAGTCTTGTCTTCATTACGAGGGATTTCACCGGCGGGGAAATTGGAAGGGTAAGCCAGCCGAGCGGCGGCCATTTGACCGACAAATTCGTAGCGAAAATGACTTAGACTTGCCACCGAAAGGTGATAAGGGTCGATATCTTCGAGATCGAAGAAATGATCGGGAGAGTTAACATGTTTGAATGGCAGAACGCCGGTATTGCGCCAGCGATCCGGTTCTCCTGCCAAAAAGCCGATTCGCTCTACAGCTTCGGTTGTTTTGACGAAAGCCGGAAAGTTTGTCGGGAGACACTGGAGCGCAGTCTGATTAATCATTCGATGGCCATCGTAATCCCAGGCTTTAGCAAGGGTGGTGGAGACTACGAGCGTGATTAAAACAAAAGCTCTTGCATTCATGCCGTGCTTTTAAGGCCTAAACTTTTCTTTTCCGAGCAAAAAGGTGGCGAGTGGCTTTTTGAGGGCTTTTCCTTTAGTTTTGGGAATGGTTTCAAATGGTTACGACTGGGCGATTGATTTTAAAGAAATCTATCAGGATGCACTGAAGGAATATCTTCGAGGATCCCGAGAGTTGGTCACACTGTTCCCGGCTAAAGCGACATCTTTCCTTGCCAGCATTGGATGTTCGCAGCGGGAGGTTTTCGACTTTGTGGAGGACTTTGCGAGGGATGGAGAGCCGGAATTTGAGATAGTATTGCTGGTAACAGCGGTGCGTCGTGATTTTTTTATTGTCGCGCAAGGGGCGAAGATTGTTTCTGGACCGATTGACATGGGTTCACTTCCTCCCAAGAGTCAACAACTTGAGGGGATTCGCTGGTTGCCGAGGATAATTGCCAAGGCAAAAGCAAAGTTGCGGGGAGAAATGCCGCCCGAACTGATGTATCTTTGCGGCGGAGATCGTCCATTCCTGAGAGATCATGGGATAGACGCGGCTGAGTTTCTCAGAAGAGTGTGGGCGGCCGGGGACGATACGCAGAAAGTGGTGGATTTTGTAAAACTCAGCCAATCCCAATTAAACAAACGATAGATTTCAAACAA